>DASRVB010000315.1:0-3744 GCA_035687725.1 Gemmatimonadota bacterium | reverse complement strand
GGTGCCCGAACGCGAGCGGGGGTGCGGCCCGCATCGCGCGACCGAAGGCGCGCTCGATCTCCCGCGGATCGAGCTCCGCGCCGAGCTCCCGCGCCTCCTCCGCGTAGGCCTCGCCGACCGATCCGGCCACCGCGAGGAGCGTGCCCGCCGCGTCGAACACGACGACGCGTGGCCTCACTCTCCGCCCTCTCTCGCCTCGACCGCCCGCTGGCGGAAACCCTGGGGCTTGAGCCCCAGAGTGCGGTTGACCAGCGCGTAGAATGTCTCGAGGGCGACCGTCACCACGAGCTCCAGCGTCTCCTGGAGGGTGAACGCGCGCCGGACCGCGTGGAACAGCTCGTCATCGACTGCGTCCAGAACCATCTTCTCGGTGAACGTCAGCGCCAGCTTGGTGCGATCCTCGAAGAGCGTCGAATCGCGATGGAAATCCAGCTCGCGTAGCGCCTCCTCCCCAGCGCCCTTCTCGAGCAGGCAACCCTCCAGCAGATCGATCGAGTACTCGCATCCATGGAGCCGCGCGACCTTGAGCTCGATCATCTGCTTGAGCACCGGATCGATCTCGGTGGGGGCGTCGATGGCGTCGGAAACCGAGCGGATGAGCTCCGCGTACTCGGGTTTGTGTGCGAGGATCCGCAGATTCTCGGTAATCCCCACCATCCGGTCGGCCATCGCCTCGAACACCTCGAGGACGCGCGGATCCTCGATCTCTTCCGGGTCCACGCCCGGCAGTCTCGTCATCGGCAGCTCCTCCCCCTCGACGGGCGGCCACCCAGTTTACCCCTCCCGAGGGCGGTCATTGTAAGAAATCGTATAGGCGAATTCCGGGCCTTCCGTACAATGGGTGCGTGTTCCGAGTCGAAAACACCCCTCCCGAACGGGCCCGCGACGACATCGCCAGGGTCGAGTGGCCGGACGGACCCGTCTGCCCGTTCTGCGGAACGCGTGAGCAGGTGACTCCCGAGCTGGACGGTACCCTGGTTCGGGTGCGCTACGAGTGCGTCCGCTGCGGCCGGCATCACGGCTACATCCGCCGCCGGACGGATCCGGCCTTCCCCTCCACCCGGCGCAACGTCCTCCCCCGCGATCCCGACGGCGCGATCTAGCCGCGAACCGGGGGATCCGCCGCCAGGCGGCGCACCACCTCCGCATCGCTCCACCGGTCCAGGTCCAGCACCACGCCGCCCGGAGCCCCGTCCATCAACCATCCGCTGACGATGAGGCTGGGGACGAGCTCGGACGGTTCCATGACCGACGGCGCCATGAGCTCGGCCACGCGCGCCGCGTAGCAAGCGGCCGCGATCGCGTCCCGGTCGCGTTCCTCCCAGTCCACCTCACGCGTCGGCAGGACGCGCCCCCGCACCATGGCGATGAGGACCGTGCGACAGGGCTGCGCGTGCGGCAGCGCGATCATCCAAGAGCGCTCGACCCACGGCCGCTCGAGCGTCGCGCGCTCCTCCTCGAGCGCGTCCAGGCGATCGATCCTGCGCTGCAGCTGGCCCGCGCGCTCGAAGGCGAGCGCGGCGCTCGCTTCATCGCGTTCGGTGGCGAGCGACGCGTGAAGGTCGACCGCGTAGCGCGGGTCGGCCAGCCACCTGGCGGCGGCTTCTACCTGCGCGCGGTACGCCGACAGGCTCACCGCTCCGATGCAGGGCGCCGCGCAGAGGCCGACACCGTGCGCCAGGCAGGGCGAGGCCGCCGGATCCGGAATCACGCGCCCGCTGCAGCTCCGGAGCCGGAACGCGTGCTCGAGGAGCCGGGCGATCCGCTCGGGAGCCCTGCGCCCGCGGTAGGGCCCGAAGCGTCGCGCTCCGCCGCGCGGCGTGCGCACGACGCGGAGCCGGGGAAACGGATCCCTCCAGTCGATCTCCAGATACCATCCGCGGGCGCGGTTCCGCAGCGCGCGATTGTACACGGGCCGCGTGGCCACGATCCTGCGGGCCTCGTCGAGCCGCGCCTCGAGATCGCTTCCGGTCGCGCGCCATTCCACGCGGCGCGCCAGCGCGAGCATCTCGGCGGTCCGTTCGCTGCGCGGGCCGCCACCGTAGAAGTACCCGCGCACGCGCCGGCGCAGGTTGACGCTCTTTCCGACGTAGAGCGCCGTTCCGCCGTCGGCCTCGAACTGGTACACGCCGGGCGCCGCCGGAAGCCCGGCGGGAACCCAGTCGGGCACGGGCGAGCGGCGCGTTGCGCCCGAGGGTGCCGTCGATACCTTCCCGGCCATGCTCAGGCGACACCGTTCATGGTCGCGTCTTCCCGCGTTCGCGCTCGTCCTGTGCGGCGGCCCGATCCTCCCGACCGGTTGCGCGAAGCCGGTCGACCATCCCGTGCTCCCGGCGCCGGAGCTGTCCGTCGTCACGGCGGCCGACTCGCTCGAGTTCGCCGTGCAGCTCGCGTTTCTTCCCGACGGGCGGCGGCTGTACACCGAGAAGGAGACCGGCCGCGTGCGCCTCATGGAGGCCGACGGGAGCCTCGCGCCGCGGCCGCTCCTCGACGTGCCGGTCGCGTTCAGCGGCGAGCGCGGCCTGGCGGGGCTCACGCTCGGGCCGGGCTTCGTCCGCGACCCCGTCCTCTATATCTGGTACACCGCGAGCCCCACCGCCGAGGACACCCATGACCGCGAACCCGACGGCGTTGCCGGAGTCTTTGTCGAGCGGTACCGCCTGGAGGGCGACTCCCTGACGGCCGGTGCGGGCGAGCGGATCCTCACGCTTCCCGCGCGACCAGGACCGTTTCACAACGGGGGAAACCTGCGCTTCGGCCCGGACGGCCGCTTCTACGCCTCGCTCGGCGAGCTCGACAAGAACGCCAGCCTGAACGCCCAGCGGACCGACCTGCCCATGGGGTCGATCCTGCGCTACAACGCCGATGGGACGATTCCGACCGACAACCCGCTGGGGCCCGACAATCCAATCTGGGTCCAGGGCCTGCGCAACCCCTTCGGCTTCACGTTCGATCCCGCCGACGGGGCGCTCTGGATCGCCGACAACGGCCCCGCCGGGCACGACCGGGTGCTGCGGATGGAGCCCGGCGAGAACGCCGGTTGGCCGTTCGTCTGGGGTCTGCCCTCCAACCCGATCGAGCGCCTGGCGGCGGCCGTGCTCGGCGACCGGTTCCGGCCCGCCGTCTGGGAGTCGTACGCCGCGCGCGTCGCGCCGACGGGGATCGTGGTCCTTCGCGATCATGCATACGAGCCGGCGCTCGACGGGCGTGTGCTCGTCGGCTTCTACAACACCGGCCGCATCCTCCAGCTGGAGCTCGACGCCACGCGCACGCGCGTTGTTCGCGCGGGGACCTTCGCCGACGGCCTCGCCGGCGGCATCACCGACCTCGAGCTCGGCCCCGACGGCCGCCTCTACGCGCTCACCGCCACGCATCTCTACCGCCTCGACCCCGCCGGCGTCGCACCGCCGGCGGTCGAACCCGAGACTCCCGTCGATACGGTGAATCCCGCGCCGTAGAGAGGGGGCGTGAGTGGGCGGCGCGGGACGACCCCTCGGCAGCCGCGCTCCCGCTCGCGAGCCTCCTCGCTGCGCTGCGGGGTCTCGCTCGACTCCCGCGCCACGGCCCCTTTCGGGGTCGTCCCGCACCGCCCGCACAGGGGCCGATCGAATCTCCGACGCCCCATTCCGCGTCGCGGCACGCGTCCGGCGACGGAAGCGCCGCTGTCGTGTCCGGCTCCTCCCCAACTGCCAGGTCGGGAACTCGTCGCTGCCGGTCGCGGCGAAGCGAACCGCGCGGCGCGGG
>DASRVB010000314.1:0-2093 GCA_035687725.1 Gemmatimonadota bacterium | reverse complement strand
GGGTGCGCGCTCGTCTTCGCCAACACGCTTCACAACGGCTTCCATCTCGACGACCATTATCGGATCCTGGACAACCCCGAGATCCGCCACGTCCACCCGATCGGGCGGCACTTCCTCGATCCCTCCACCATCTCCGGCACGCGGGGCGTCTCCGAGAGCCGGCTCCATCAGCTTGGGCAGTACCGCCCGCTCCTGCCACTCACGCTGTCGCTGAACTACGCGATCGGCGCCTACGATGTAACGGGGTACCACGTGGTGAACGTGGTGCTGCACGGGATCGCGGCGCTCCTGGTCTACGTGCTCCTCCTCGAGGCGCTTCGGGCTCGCGCCCCGGCCCGGCGGACGGGATCCCGGGAGGCGCGCGACCCGCGACCGATCGCGTTCTTCGCTGCGATGGGGTTTGCGCTCCACCCGGTCTCGGGGGTCCCCGTCAACTACATCCTGGCCCGCGACCTGCTTCTCATGCAGGTCTTCCTGTCGGGTTCTCTTCTGCAGTATCTGAGAATGCGGAGAAGGGGCTGGACACCGGCCGGATGGGGGGGCTGCCTGGCACTCCTGGTGCTGGCGCTCATGTCCAAGTCGACCGCCGCGGCGGCCCCGCTCGTCGTCCTGGTCTTCGAAGGCACCCTCGGCCGGGAGCGATGGCGCTCGGTCGTCTCCTGGCGGCGGGCGGCGCCGTTCGCGCTTGCCGTGCTCGCCTTCTACACCGGCGTGGCCCGGCTCCTCGACTTCTCCGAACTGGCGCGGGTCCAGGCTCAGGGTACGGTCTTCTGGCGCTATCCGCTGACCCAGGCCCGGGTCCATGTCGAGCACTACCTGTCCAACTTCGTCTGGCCGTTTCCGATCCGGATGGCGGCGGGGGCGGAGCCGGCGCACGGACTCCTCGAGCCCGGCGTTCTGGGCGGTCTCGCTGTCGTCGCCCTGAGCCTGGGGTTCGCCTGGCGCGTGCGACGAAGGATGCCGGCGGTCGCCTTCGGCATTCTGGCCTACTGGGCGCTCATGCTCCCCGAGTCGTCGGTCATCCCGCTGCATCACGCGGCGGTCCACTATCGGCCCTATCCCGCCAGCCCCTTCCTCTTCCTGGCGGCAGTCGCATTCGTCGTCCAGGTCCTCGGTCCGCGGCGAGCCGCGGCCGTCGGTTGCGCGGCCATCGCCTGGTTCGCCTCGATCTCGATCGTCCTCAACCGCACGTGGCGGACGGACGAGACCCTGTGGGCGCACAGCGTGCGTTACGGCGTCGAACCGCTGGGCCACATGAACTACGCGATGAGCCTTACCGACCGCCGGGACCCGCGGGTCCGGCAGCATCTCGAGGCAGCGCTCCGGGGCAGCCCGAACTACATCCTGGCCCACGTCAACCTGGGCCTCCTCGACCTGGACGAGGGACGGGTCGAGAAGGGGATCGCCCGGCTCGAGCACGCCGCCGCGCTGGACCCCGCGCAGGCGGAGCCCTACTACTGGCTGGCGATCGCATATTCGAGGCTGGATCGTGATGCCGACGCCGCGCGGGCGAGCGCTCGCGCGGCAGAGATCGATCCAAGGAACCCGCGCTACCTGTACCAGGCGGGCGTGGACGCCTCGGCGATCGAGGATCATCGAGGCGCGCTCGAGTACGCTAGCCGGATCACGGCCATCGAGCCGGGATTCGCGGAAACGGGGTTCCTGGAGGCGTTCTCCCTTCAGATGCTGGGCCGCCTGGACGAGGCGATCCCCGTCTACCGCGCGTTCCTCGACGGCCATCCAGACCACGCGCAGGTACGGTTCAACCTCGGTCACGCCCTCATGTCGACCGGGGACTGCGAGGCCGCGATCCCGGAATTCGCGCGGACCCTCGATCTCGCCCCGAACCCTTCCGCCCGGACTTATCTCGAAAGGTGTCAAGGGGAGCTCGAGCAGATCCATGTCGCCGCGCGACCAGCTGCACGGCGGGGGGCGGGCTCGTGAGACCGGGCGGCCCCCGCTCGCGGGCGCGGACGACCGGCCTCCTCCTGTCGCTCATGCTCCTGGTCGCCGGCTGCGGCCGGAGATCGGGCCAGGATCCGGTGGGACCTGGGCCCGATCCATCCGCACCCGTCTTCGAATACGTCCGTCAG
>DASRVB010000313.1:0-16403 GCA_035687725.1 Gemmatimonadota bacterium | reverse complement strand
TCGGTCGGCATCGGAATGGAGTCGGAGAGCGCGATTACCGGCGTCTCGTCGGGCTCCTCCAGCGGGATCTCCTCCTCGACCGCCTCCTCCGGGACCGGTGGGTCGTCCGGCGCGCCCTCGCGCGGCGCCACCGCGCCCGGGGCCGCGAGCTCGTTCACGCCGCCGCCGGGGCCGGGGGGTCCGACGAGGAGCCAGGCCGTCGTCTGCTCGAGGAGCTCTTCGGATACGGTCCCGGCCACACGGAGGAGAAGCACGACCAGGGCCGCGTGAAGGAGCACGGCGATCCCCAGGGACCGCCACCACGCGGCGCGCTCCCCCGGGTTCCAGGAGCGCTGGGTGAAGGAAGTCTGGAACATCGTCAGCCCCTCGCCCGGCGTCTCGCCGCCTCGCGCGCCTGTGTGGGGGAAACGCCGTCGTCGATCGGCAGGAGCTTCTCGACCTCGTAGCCGATCTCCTCGTCGGCCGCCGCGAGCCGGTAGTCCACCCGTACCGTCGTGGGCAGCCCGAAATCGGGATCGAACGCGATCTCGATCTCCTCCGCGCCGCGATCGATGGCGTCGTCGAGGAAATCGAACAGGCCGTCGATGGTCGGGAACACGGCCTGCCATTCCGGCCCGATCGGATCCCCGGACACGAAATAGAGCCATTCGACGGGCTCGCCCGCCAGCACCGTGAGTACGACGAGGCCGGCGCCCTCCGGGGCGCAGAAGCAGGTTCGGCTGAACGTGAGCTGGTAGTCGTCGATCCGCTGGCCCGCCCACTTCAACCGCTGCGCCGCGATCTCTGCGCGGACCTCCGCGTTCCGCCCGACGATCAGGTCGTCGATCACGTATCCGAACTCGTCGTCCACCGCGCCGGGAACGGGGTCCACGGAGATGGAGCGCGGGAAGCCGAGCTCGTCGTCGTAGTCGACTTCGACATCCGCTCCCGCCAGGACGAACTCCTCGATCAAGCGGAAGAGACCCTCGACGTCCGGATAGATTCGAGGAAGAGCCGCCACCGGCTCGCCGTTGGAAGCGAGGCTCACCGTCTTCCCTTCCCCGGACACCGTGACGACGACGGCGAGAGCATCGAGGGGGAGGCACTCGCCGCACGTCCGGCGGATGGCGAGCTCGTAGTCGGAGATGCCGCTCGCCTGCCACACCTGGAGGGCCTTCGTCAGGTCGGTGAGGTCGTTCTCCTCCATGTCGGGCCCGGACACCGAGCAGCCGATGGCGAGCAGGGAAACCGCGGTCAGGCTGGCGATTTTCATCGAAGGGAAAACTCGTTCCGCGCTGCGCAGGTTGCCATCCGCCCGGCGCTCGCTGGTCAACTGCTCACGCAGAATCCCCAGGTGTGACGGCTCAACCCTGCTCGAGCGGCAGTCCCGACCGATACCATTCGCCGATACCGCCGGCCATGGACCATACGTTCGTGTACCCCATGCGCTGGAGTGCGTCGGCGGCCAGCGCCGAGCGGTGACCCCCTCCGCAGTAGAGAACGATCTCCTCGCCCGGATCCGGGATCGAGCGCTCGACGTCCCGCTCGATCACTCCCTTCCCCATCCAGTTGGCCCCGGGGATCCGGGCGCGCGACCATTCGCTCTCCTCGCGCACGTCGATGAGGTAGAACCGCTCGCCGGCCTCCATCCGCCGCCGGATCACGCTCACGCTGGTCTCGCGGATCCGACCGCGCGCCTCCTCGACCAGTCGTTCGAAGCGGGTCATACGACTGGGAATCCTCTCATTGCGCCTCCCTAGAGATCGAACAGCGTCGGCTCGCCCCTGTCCGGGCCGCCGCCGACGCGCGCCGGCGGCTCGAGGATCGCCTGACGCGCGGCCCGCCGGAAGAGCGAGCGGCCGAGCGACCGCACGTACGGGCCCTGCCCCTCGTCGATCCCTTCCAGGTGCGTGCGCGCGGTCGCGACCTTCGAGTCGAGATTGTCGACGAAATGGAGCACCAGCGCCTCGATCGTCCGCGGCTGCACCGGACTTCCCCACTCGAGCTCTCCCTGGTGGCTGAGGACCAGGTGGCCGAGGTCGACCGCGATCTCACGCGGAAATCCGGCGATCGCAGCGATCCGCTCGCGCACCATCGCGTAGCCCAGCGGTATGTGGCCGAGCAGCGTGCCCTCCTCCGTGTACGGGAATCCCGGCTCGACCGCGATCTCGACCGTCTTGCCGACGTCGTGCAGGAACGCGCCGGCGATGAGGAGGTCACGGTCGAGGCCCCCGTAGTGATCGGCCGCCGCGGCGCAGAGCCGCATCACCGACAGCGTGTGCTCGGCCAGCCCGCCGACGTAGGCGTGGTGGTTGAGCTTGGCGGCGGGAGCCGCCGCGAACGCGGCGGCGAACTCGCCGTCGTTCAGGAAGGCGCGGATGAGGCGCGCGATCCACGGGTCGGCGATCGTCTCCGCCAGCTCGCGGATCCCGGCCATGGACACCTCGCCGGGAATCGGCCCCCGGCGCAGGAAGTCTTCCGGGTCGACAGCCTCCCTCCAGGGCTCCGCGCCGGCGACCTTGAGCTGGAGGTCCCCGCGGAAGTCCTCGACGGCGCCGCGCACCCGAGCGTAGCCGCCCTCCTGGAGCGCTTCGAGGATCTTCTCGACCTCGTCCCATACCATCGCCGTAACGGCGCCCGTGCGATCGACCAGTCGGAGCCGGAGATACGGACGCTCGTCACGCGCCGTCCGCCGTTCCACGCGCTCCACGCAGAAGAGCTCCTCGACCGCGTCGCCCACCGCGAGATCGGCGCAGAACACCTGTTTGCGGTAGACGTCCGCGCTCATCGGGCGTAGCCCGCTCGTGACGCCAGCCCGTCGTGCGCCACGCGGCCGGCCGCGATCGTGTACACCGGACGGCCGCGCAGCCGCCATCCGGCGAACGGCGTGTTCCTGCTGCGCGAGCGGAACCGCTCGGGGTCGACGATCCACTCCGATTCGGTGTCGAAGGCCGCGAGGTCGGCCCGTGCTCCGGGACGAATGCGTGGCTCCTCGAGGCCCATCGCGCGCGCCGGGTCCGCGCTCATCCGCCGGACGAGCGTGGCCAGCGGCAGGACTCCGCCCACGACCAGATCGGTATAGAGGAGGGCGAAGGCGGTCTCGAGGCCGACGATCCCGAACGGCGCGTCCGCGAGGCCTCGTCGCTTCTCCGCGTCGGCATGCGGGGCGTGATCGGTGGCCACGCAATCGATCGTCCCGTCGGCCAAGGCGGCGCGCAGCGCCTCGCGGTCCGCGGCAGACGCGAGCGGCGGGTTCATCTTGGCGTCGGCGCCGCTCGTCGCGACCGCTTCGACGGTGAGCACCAGGTGATGCGGCGTCGCTTCCGCCGTCACCGGCAGCCCGTCGGCCTTCGCCTGGCGGATCAGCTCGACCGAGCGCGCCGTCGACACGTGGCAGACGTGGAGGCGTCCCCCGCTCCGTGCGAGCGCCTCGAGGTCGCGCGCCACCGCATCGCTCTCGGCCTCGGGCGGGATTCCCTCCACGCCGAGGCGCCGGGCGAGCGGCCCCGCGTACATCGAGCCGCCGGCCGATCGCCCGAGGACCTCGCAGTGATCCGCCACCGGGACCCCGGCATCGCCCGCGCGCCGGAGGACTTCGGCGAGGACTTCGTCGGGGATCGGCCGTCCGTCGTCGGAGACCGCGACCGCTCCGGCGGCCACCAGCGCTCCGGCGTCGGTCGGTGCCTCGCCGCGCGAGCCGACCGTGGCCGCCGCGATCGGGTGGACGCGGACCGCTCCCGCCTCGGCCCCCCGGTCGATGAGCAGCCGCACGAGATCGGGGCTGTCCACGACCGGAATCGTGTTGGGCATCGCGCAGACCGCCACGAACCCCCCCGACGCGGCCGCGGCCGTCCCGGTCGCGATCGTCTCCTTCTCTTCCTGTCCGGGCTCCCGCAGATGGACGTGGGGATCGACGAGGCCGGGAGTCAGGAGCATCCCCGCCAGATCGACGACCTCGACGCCGGGCGACTCGGGGAGCGACGGTCCCAGGCGCTCGATCCTGCCGTTCCGCACGAGCACGTCGGTGGGACCGTCTAGCCCCTCCATGGGATCCACGAGGCGAGCCCCACGCAGGAGGAGCGCCGGGGCGCTCACGGCACCTTTCCAGCAGGGGCGTCCGACTCCGCCATGGCGGACAGGACCGCCATCCGGACCGCCACGCCGGCCCGGACCTGAGTCCACACCTCCGTGCGGCCGGAGTCGATCACCTCGCCGTCGATCTCGACGTCGCGGTTGAAGGGGCCGGGATGGAGGATGAGAGTGTCGTCGCGGAGCCCCGCCACGCGCTCCCGCGTGAGGCCGAATCGCTGCCGGTACGTGGCCCGGTCGGGAAGGGCCTCGCCGGCTGCGAACCGCTCGCGCTGGATGCGGAGCGCCATGACCGCGTCGGCGTCCTCGAGCGCGCCGTCCAGATCCTCGACGACCGTCGCGCCCGGCCAGCCGGCGGCCTCCGGAAGGAGGTGCCGCGGCCCACAGAGGGCCGCGCTCCCGCCGAAAGCGTGAAGCCCGTGCACCGCGGATCGTGCCACCCGGCTGTGCAGCACGTCGCCCACGATCACGATCCGGCGGCCTTCGAGCGCGCCCCAGCGGCGGCGCATGACGAGCAGGTCGAGAAGGCCCTGGGTGGGGTGCTCCCCGGTTCCGTCGCCCGCGTTGACGACGTGCGCTCCATGCAGCTCGTCGGCCAGTCGGGCCGGCGCGCCGACCTCCGGGTGGCGCACGACGAAGACGTTGACTCCCATCGCCTGAAGGGTACGGCCGGTGTCGGACAGCGTCTCGCCCTTGATCAGGCTGAGGCCGTCGCTGCCCACCGACAGGTGCTCGGCGCCAAGCCTCTCCTCGGCGATCTCGAACGAGCAGCGCGTACGCGTAGAGGGCTCGAGGATCAGGTTGACGACGGAGAGCCGTGCGATTGCGGGTGTCCTCTCCGCCCTCCAGCCGGCCGTCCCCGCCGCTTCCCAGCTCGATTCCGCCCGGTCCAGAAGATCGCCGATCTCCCCCGCGTCGAGCCCCGCCAGGCCGAGCAGATGGGGTCGGCAAAAGCTCATCCCTTCGCCGCACCCCTGTCGGTCAGCTCGACCTCCCAGGTCCCGTCCAGATCCTCCACCTTGACCTTCACCTGCTGGCTCTGCGAGGTGGGCACGTTCTTCCCCACGAAGTCCGCGCGGATCGGGATCTCCCGGTGCCCCCGATCGACGAGCACCGCCAGGAGGATGCGGCGCGGCCGGCCGAAGTCCATGATCTCGTTGAGCGCCGCGCGCACCGTGCGGCCGGTGTAGAGGACATCATCGACCAGGACGATGACCTTGCCCTCCACGTCGAAGGGGATGTCGGTCTGCTGGACGATCGCCTGATCGGCGATCGTCTCCAGGTCGTCCCGGTACAGCGTGATGTCGATCACGCCGATGTCGGGCCGCGTGCCCTCGCTCCGCTCGATCTCGTCCGCTATCCGATCGGCAAGTTGCGCGCCACGGCGTTGAATCCCCAGGATCGCGAGGTTCTCCACGCCGTGGTTGATCTCGACGATCTCGTGCGCGATGCGGATCAGCGCCCGCTCGATCGCCCGGGCGTCCATCGTGATCGTTCCCACGCCTCCTCCTTCAGAAGTGGCAAAAAAAAGCCCTTCCGGCCCGGGCCGGAAGGGACGGTTGGATCCGGTGTGGTGATTTCACCTCTATGCCTCGCGGGGCCGATGTGTCGGATCGATCGGAACGTACCGTGCGCTCTCGCGGAGTGTCAAGAAATCGACGCGCGTCAACATGCTGACGCTTCCGTCGGCCATTCGGGAGGCGGCACTGGATTCGACGGCGGCTCACCCTCGAGGACCGCGCGCAGGTTCCGCGCGACGACCTCGGCCATTCGCTCCCGCGTCGCCACGGTCGCCGATCCGACGTGCGGCAGAAGCACCGTTCGTGGCGAGGCCGCGAGACGCGGATGGATCTCCGGCTCACGCTCGTGGACATCCAGTCCGGCGCCCAGGAGCCCTCCGCCTTCGAGCGCGTCGGCCAGCGCCTCCTCGTCGACGATCGGCCCGCGCGCGGTGTTGACGAGGATCGCGTCGGGCCGCATGTGTGCCAACCGCGCGGCGTCGAGGAGATCACGCGTATCGGGCGTGAGGGGGAGGTGGATGGAGACGACGTCGGCTGCGGCGAGCGCGTCGCGGAGATCGAGCCTGCGGGCGCCCAGCTCGCGCTCGGTCTCCGGCCGCGCGCTGCGACTCCAGTAGACGATACCCATGCCGAAGGCACGCCCCCGGCGGGCGACGGCTTCCCCGATCCGTCCCAGCCCGAGGATCGCCAGAGTGCCCCCGGTCAGCTCCTTACCGAGGAGCTGGCGCGGGTGCCAGCCGGCCCACTCCCCGGAACGCGCCAGGGTGTCCGCTTCGACCAGGCGGCGCGCGACGGCCAGGATCAGCGCCCACGTCAGGTCGGCGGTCGCGTCCGTCAGGACGTCCGGGGTGTGAGTCACCGCCACCCCACGGCGCGCCGCGGCACCCAGATCGACGTTGTCGTAGCCGACCGCGTAATCGGCCACGACCTGGAGCGCCGGCAGCCTCGCCAGGAGAGCCTCGTCGACAGCAGTCGTCAGCTGAACGCCCAACCCCCTGACCCGCGATCCGTGCTCGGCGATCAGACGCTCGAGTTCCTCCGCGTCTGCGAAGCGGGCGACTCGGGCCACGTCATCGAGCGCCGTCAGGGGACCGTCCGGGATCGCCGCGTCGATCAGGACGAGCGGCCGGTCGCTGGGAGCCGGTGCTTCCATGGCGCGTGAACGTAGCGCGCATGATCCGGCCCGGCCGCGCAACGGAACCTCACGGGTTTCAGCGTTGGCCCACTGCTTCCAGCGGCGTATATTTCTGTCTCCCACCGGAATGCGCCCTTAGCTCAATTGGATAGAGCGTCAGACTACGGATCTGAAGGTTGGGGGTTCGACTCCCTCAGGGCGCACCATCGCGGCCGGCAGCGGGAAGATCTAACTTCCGTTCAATGGTCCGCTCCGCTACTCCCACGAGCCTGGAGCCCGTCCGCGGAGAGATCTTCGGGGCCGAGCGCCTGGCGCAGCACGCCCAGTCGCTGGCCGGCGCGCATCGCGTCTATCCCCGGGCGACCCGCAAAGGCGCGCCGCTCCTCGCCCGCTTCGAGGACAACGCTCGCGCGCTCCTCCAGGCCTACCGCGCCCTCTCCGAAGAAGTACAGAAGGAACGCGCGATCTCCCCCGCCGCCGAATGGCTGATCGACAACTTCCACATCGTCGACGAGCAGCTGATCGAGATCCGCGAGGCGCTGCCCTCGGGATACTACAGGGTTCTTCCCAAGCTCGTCGGTGGCCCGCTAGCCGATCACCCGCGCGCGTACGGGATCGCCTGGGCGTTCGTGGCGCACACGGATAGCCGATTCGACCCGGCCCTGCTCGAGCTGTTCCTCAAGTCGTACCAGGAAATCACCCCGCTGACGATCGGCGAACTGTGGGCGATGTCCGGCCTGTTGCGCCTGGTGATGGTCGAGAATCTGCGCCGGTTGGCGCAGGGAATCGTGGATTCGCGCCGCGCGCGCACTCGCGCGGGAGAGCTGGCGGATCGCATCCTGACCGCCGGGATACGCTCCGCCGACGTCCTCCGCTACCTCGAGCCCTACGAATCCAAGCCGCTGGACCGGACGTTCGTCGTCGAGATCGTACAGCGGCTGCGCGATAGCGACCCGGCAGTCAGCCCGATCGTCGGGTGGCTGGAGCGGCGGCTGGCGGAGGACGGAACGAGCGCCGACGAGCTGGTCCGCGAAGAGCACGCGTGGCAGCTCTCCGCGCACGCGACCGTAGTCAACATCATCACCAGCATGCGCCAGATGACGAGCTTCGACTGGCCTACTCTGTTCGAGAGCGTGAGCCTCGTCGAGGCCACCCTGCGCCGCGACCCCACCGGGTTCTATCCGCGGCTCGACTTCGCGACGCGTGACAGCTACCGGCACTCGATCGAGGAGCTCTCCCGCGGCTCGGGCAAATCCGAGATCGAGATCTCGGATGCGCTCCTCGAGCGCGTCGCCGAAGTCCAGGCCGAGGAAGCGGACTTCAAGCGCGAGGCGCATCTCGGCTTCTGGCTGATCGACGTCGGTCGCCGGGCGTTCGAGCAGGCGGTGGGCTTCCGGCCACCACTTCAGGGTTGGCTCCGCCGCGCCTTCGTCGCCTCCTCCACGCCGGGATACCTGGGCACGATCGCGCTCCTGTCGGGGCTACTGCTCGGGCTCCTGCTGGCCTACGTCGCGCAGCTGGACCAGAGCACGCTGACGATCGTGGTGCTGGCGCTTCTGGCCCTGGTTCCCGCCACCGACCTCGCGATCGCGATAGTGCACCGGGACGTCACCGAGCTCCTCAGTCCCCGCCGGCTCGCAAAGCTCGACCTCAGCGATGGAGTGCCGGCGGAATTCCGGACGATCGTCGTCGTCCCGACGATGCTCACCAACCCGCGGAGCGTCGGCGAGCAGGTCGACCAGATCGAGCGGCACTATCTCGCCAATTCGGAGGGGGATCTCGCGTTCGCGATCCTTTCCGACTGGCGGGACGCGCCGAGCGAGACACTGCCCGACGACGACGAACTGATGGCGCTCGCGGCCGACGGCGTAGCCAGGCTGAACCGCGTGTACGGCCCGGCCCCCTGGGGAGGCACCCGGTTCCTGCTACTCCACAGGCAGCGGCGGTGGAACCCGCGTGAGGGGATGTGGATCGGCTGGGAGCGAAAGCGTGGCAAGCTCCACGAGCTGAATCGGCTCTTGCGCGGCGCGGACGACACCTCGTTCATCCTGCGAGACGACGGCCTGACCGACGTCCCGCCCGACGTCCGGTACGTCATCACGCTCGATGCCGATACCCGGCTCGGGCCAGGCGCCGCGCACCGCATAGTGGGCGCGATCGCGCACCCGCTGAATCGCGCGCAACTCGATCCAGAACTCGGGCGCGTGACCGCGGGCTATGGCATCGTTCAGCCCCGCATCACGCCCATGCTCCCCCAGTCCGGCGAGCTGACCCTCTACCATCGCATCTTCGCCGGCCCGACCGGGATCGATCCCTACAGCGCCGCAGTCTCGGACGTGTACCAGGATCTGTTCGGCGAAGGGATCTACGTCGGCAAGGGGATCTACGACATCGATGCCTTCGAGGGGGCGCTCGAGGACCGGGTCCCCGAGAACACGCTACTCTCCCACGACCTCTTCGAGGGGACCTGGGCGCGCTGCGGTCTCGCCACCGACATCGAGCTGTTCGACGAGTTCCCCTCCAACTACGAGACCAGCGCGCGGCGGATCCACCGCTGGGCGCGGGGCGACTGGCAGCTCCTTCCGTGGATCCTGGACGTTCCGCCCAGGGTGGACGGCCGGCGGCGATCGAACTCGATGCCGATCATCAGCCGGTGGAAGATGGTCGACAACCTCCGGCGCTCCCTGTCTCCGCCGTCCACGTTCGCGCTCCTCGTCGCGGGATGGGTGTTGCTGCCCGTCTCCCCGCTCCTGTGGACCGCATTCGTCATCACCACGATCGCGATGCCAGCCACCGTGCCGGTCATCGCCGGAGCGCTTCCCCGTCGTCGAGGCATCGCCAAGCGGTCTCATATCCGCAGCGTCGTTCTCGACGCACTGGAGGCGGCAGCTCGGGTCGGGCTGGCCCTGATCTTCCTGCCCAACCGCGCGGTCATCATGACCGATGCGATCGTGCGCACGCTGTGGCGGCTCTGTGTGTCGCGACGAAAGCTCCTCGAGTGGGTACCGGCCGCCATGGCCGGCAAGGCCTCCATGCACGACCTCCCGTCGGCCTACCGCTCGATGTGGCGCGGCGTCGCGCTCGGGCTGGCGGCGGCCATCGTCGCGCTGGTCCTGCGGCCGGAGACCTTCCACCTGGCGTTTCCGATGCTGGCGCTGTGGCTCGTCTCGTCCGCCATCGCGCTGTGGCTGAGCCGTCCGCTGCCGAGCGCGGTGAGCGAAGAGCCCGATCCGGTGCGCAATCAGGAGCTGGCGCTGATCGCGCGCGCCACCTGGCGCTACTTCGAGACCTTCGTGACGGCGCAGTCGAACTGGCTGCCTCCCGACAACCTCCAGATCGATCCCGAGCCCGTCCTGGCTCGGCGCACCTCCCCTACCAACATCGGCGTGTACCTGCTGTCCGTGGCCGCCGCCCGAGACTTCGCATGGATCGGGACACTCGAAACGCTGGAGAAGGTCGAGGCCACGATGGACACGCTCGAGCGGTTGGAGCGATTCCACGGCCACTTCTACAACTGGTACGACATCGATCGGCTGGATCCCCTCCAGCCGCGCTACGTCTCGACCGTGGACAGCGGGAACCTGGCGGGCCACTTCCTGGCGCTGGCAGAGGCGTTGCGGGAGCCGATCTGGGCGCCTCCCCAGCTCCCGGTCATGCTCGCGGGCATCCGCCACGCGATGGGACTGGTGGAAGAGGCCGCGCAGTCCGCTGTCGCCGCCAGTCGCCTGACGACTGTTTCCCGGCGCGACGTGGAGTCATCGATCGCTCGCCTGCGAGAGGAGCTCGCGGCGCCGCCCCTCGGGGAGAGCGAGCGCGCAGCTCGCCTGGCTGCTCTGGAGGCGGCGGCCGAGGACCTGGTCGACGTCGCCCGTGTGGTCGCCGAAGGATCGGCGGATCCGTCCGCGCGTGACTTCGCGCACTGGGCGGATGCCGTCCTGCGCGCGGTGCAGAGCCATCTTCGCGACCTGGATGCGCTCGCGCCGTGGGCCTCCCTGCTGGCCGTGCCCCCCCCGCCTCCGGAGGGGGCCGACGCCTACGCCCAGCGGCTCTCGGAGCTCCAGAAAGCGCTTCTCCTGCCGGGCCCGGTCGGGAACCCCGCTGCCCTCGACGAGCTGTCGGCGATCCGCGCGGCCGCCGAGAAGAGCGGCGGCGTCGATCAGACGCTCCTGATCTGGCTCGACAGGATGACCGACGCGGTGGCCGAGCAGGAGCGCGGCGCGCGCGACGTGCGCCAGCGCGCCCTGTCTCTCGCCACCCGGATCGAGCGGCTGGTCGACGCCATGGATTTCGGCTTCCTGTATGACGCCTCGCACAAGCTCTTCCCGATCGGCTACCGGGTCTCCGACGGCCACTACGACAACAGCTACTACGACCTGCTCGCGTCGGAGGCCCGCCAGGCGAGCCTGATCGCGATCGCCAAAGGCGACGTGCCGGTGGAGCACTGGTTCCGCCTGGGCCGGCCCGTCACGCCCGTCGGGCGCGACGCGGCGCTGCTGTCGTGGTCGGGATCGATGTTCGAGTACCTGATGCCTCACCTCCTCATGCAGGGCGCTCCGGAGACGATGCTCGAGCGCACCAAGGTGCTGGTGGTCCAGCGTCAGATACGCTACGGGGCGGAGCGCGGAGTGCCGTGGGGCATCTCCGAGTCGGCGTACAACGCGCGCGACCTGGAGCTCACCTATCAGTATTCCCACTTCGGCGTCCCGGGCCTCGGCCTGACGCGCGGCCTGTCCGAGGACCTGGTCGTCGCCCCATACGCCACCGCCCTCGCCGCCATGATCACGCCGCGATCGGCCGCCCGGAACTTCAGGCGCCTCGCCGAAGAAGGCGCGCGCGGTTCCATGGGTTTCTACGAGGCCATCGATTACACCCCGGAGCGACTGCCGCAGGGAAGCAGGGCCGCGGTCGTCAAGGCGTACATGGCCCATCACCAGGGCATGACGATCCTCGCGCTGACGAACACGCTGCTCGGCGGGATCATGCGGCGCAGGTTCCACAGGGTGCCGGTCATCGGCGCGCACGACCTGCTTCTTCAGGAGCGGGTGCCGCGGGACGTGGCCGTGCAACGACCGCGCGCCGAGGAAGTCCGCGCCGTGCGCCATGTCCGCGAGGTGGTGCCGCCTGTCGAGCGGCGATTCTACACACCTCATGAGGGCACGCCCCGCACGCATGTCCTGTCCAACGGCCGCTACAGCGTCATGGTGACCAACGCCGGAGCCGGGTACAGCCGCTGGCGCAATATGGCGGTCACCCGTTGGCGCGAGGACACCACGCGGGATCATTGGGGGACGTTCATCTACGTGCGCGACGCATCCACGGGCTCGACGTGGTCTGCCGGCCACCAGCCCACCACCGTCCCGGCCGAGAGCTACGAGGCGGCGTTCATGGAGGACCGCGTGGAGATCCGGCGTCGGGATTCGTCGATCGCCACGACCCTCGACGTCATCGTCTCCCCCGAGGACGACGGCGAGCTGAGGCGTGTCTCGATCAAGAACCTGAGCTCACGTGAGCGAACGCTCGAGCTCACGAGCTATGCGGAGACCGTGCTCGCGCTCCCGGCAGCGGACACCGCGCACCCGGCGTTCCAGAATCTCTTCGTCCAGACGGAGTTCGTTCCCACCTACGGCGCCCTCCTCGCCACGCGTCGCCCCCGTAGCCCCGAAGATCCACCGATCTGGGCGGCTCACGTGGCGGCCGTGGAGGGCAGGTCGATGGATTCCGTGCAATACGAGACGGATCGCGCCCGTTTCCTGGATCGCGGGCGAGGAGTGCGCGCCCCGAGCACGATCGTCGACGGGCGCCCTCTGTCCAATACGACCGGCGCGGTGCTCGACCCCATATTCAGCCTGCGCCGCACGGTACGGGTTCGCCCGGGAGAGACCGCGATCGTGACCTTCTCGACGCTGGTCTCGGATTCGCGTGAAAAGGCACTCGCGTTGGCAGACAAATATCACGACCCGGCGATCTTCGAGCGCGAGGCGGCGCTCGCGTGGACCCAGGCGCAGGTGCTGCTGCATCACCTCGGCATCTCCGCGAACGAGGCGCATCTCTTCCAGCGGCTGGCCGGCCGCATCCTCTACCTCGATCACACGCTTCGTCCGCCGATCACCGTTCTGGCGCGGATGACCCGCGGCCAGCGCGCGCTCTGGCGATACGGGATCTCGGGGGACCTGCCGATCCTCCTCGCACGCATCGATCAGATCCGGGATCGCGAGATCGTCAGGCAACTCCTTCGGGCCCACGAGTACTGGGGCTGGAAGGGGGTCGCGGTCGACCTGGTCATCCTCAACGAACACGAGTTCTCGTACACCGACGAATTGCAGGACTGGCTGGAGCGCGTGGTGCGGGTATCTCGATCCCACGTGTCCCACCAAGCGCATGCGAGTCACGGCGGGGTATTCATCCTCCGCAGCGACCAGCTGCCCGAGGAGGACCGCGACCTGATACGCTCGACGGCTCGCGCCGTCCTGCTCAGCCACCACGGATCCCTGGCCGAGCAGATGGAGGCCGCCGTCCCCGAAAAACAATGCATCGCCGCTCACGCGCAACCCCCGGTTCAGCAGGAGCCCGAGGCGCCTCCGCCGCGCCTCAAGCTGTCGTTCTTCAACGGCTTGGGAGGCTTCGCCGAGGGCGGGCGCGAATACGTCACCGTGCTCGGGGAGGGCCAGTGGACGCCGGTGCCATGGATCAACGTGATCGCCAATCAGGATTTCGGGTTCACCGTGTCGGAGTCGGGATCGGGCTTCACCTGGGCGCGCAACAGCCGCGAGAACCGCCTCACGCCGTGGTCCAACGATCCGGTGAACGATCCCCCCGGAGAGGTGCTCTACGTGCGGGATGAGGACTCGGGAGTCGTATGGACCCCCACGCCGCTGCCGATTCGGGAGACGACTCCGTACGTAATACGCCATGGCCAGGGCTATTCGCGCTTCGAGCACCAGAGCCATGACATCGCGCTCGACCTGGTTCTGTTCGTTCCTCCCGAAGACCCGGTCAAGATCTCGCGGCTGATCATCAGGAACCTGTCGGAAAGTCCGCGACGGCTGACGGTAACCGCATACGTCGAATGGGTCCTCGGCGTTCTCCGGGAGACTTCCGCACCATTCGTCTGGACCGAAGTCGACGAGACGACGCAGGCTCTCTTCGTTCACAATCGCTGGTCGGAGGAGTTCGGCGAACGCGTGGCCTTCGTGGACATGAAAGGAAAGCACCGCTCCTGGACATCCGATCGTTGCGAGTTCATCGGCCGTAACGGAAACCTGTCCTATCCCGCTGGGATGGAGCCCGACGTCGAGCTCTCCGGCTCGGTTGGCGGTGGGTTCGATCCATGCGCCGCGTTACGCGCGCCGATCACCGTGCCGGCCGGTGGTTCGGCGGAGGTCGTTCTGCTGCTCGGCCAGGGAACGGACTCCGAGGAGGCGAGAGAGCTGGTCGAGGCATACCGGGGCGTGAACCTGGACCAGCTTCTCGACCGTGTCAGGACGAAGTGGGACGACGTGCTCGACGCCGTCAAGGTGAGCACTCCGGACGAATCCATGACGATCATGCTCAATCGCTGGCTGCTCTACCAGACTCTGAGCTGCCGGGTCTGGGCGCGTTCCGCGTTCTACCAGTCCGGCGGAGCGTACGGCTTCCGCGACCAGCTTCAGGACGTGACCGCGCTGATCGTATCGCGGCGCGAGATCGCGCGCGAGCACCTGCTCCGATGCGCCGGCCGTCAGTTCCCCGAAGGCGACGTCCAGCACTGGTGGCATACCCCGTCCGGGCGTGGAGTTCGAACCCGCTTCAGCGACGATCGCGCATGGCTGCCCTTCGCGCTGGTTCACTACCTCGACGTGACCGGAGACGTCGAGATCCTGGAAGAGGAAACCCCGTTCCTTCAGGGACCGCCGCTGGATGAAGGAGAGAGCGAGCGGTATTTCGAGCCCGAGACATCGACCGAGACCGCGACCCTGTACGAGCATTGCGCCCGCGCGATCGACGTCAGTCTGGGGCTTGGCCCGCACGGGCTCCCGCTCATGGGATCCGGAGACTGGAACGACGGCATGAATCGGGTCGGGGACGAGGGTCAGGGGGAGAGCGTATGGCTCGCGTGGTTCCTCCATCTGACGATTGGCCGCTTCGTGCCGCTGGCCGAACGGCGCGGTGACTCCGAGCGCGTTGCCCGGTGGCGCGAGTGGCTTGGCGACCTGGACGCCGCCATCGAAGCTCACGGGTGGGACGGGAATTGGTATCGGCGCGCATTCTTCGACGACGGCACGCCGCTCGGGTCGAACGCCAGCCAGGAGTGCAAGATCGATTCGATCGCGCAGTCCTGGGGCGTGATCTCCGGCGGGGCCCCGTCGGGACGGGCCGAGCAGGCGATGCGGGCGGTCGAGCAGTACCTGATCCGGCGCGGCGACGGCCTCGTGCTCCTCTTCACCCCGCCCTTCGACAATTGGGACGTCGACCCCGGCTACATCAAGGGCTATCTGCCGGGCGTGCGGGAGAATGGCGGGCAGTATACGCACGCCGCGCTGTGGTCCGTGATCGCCTTCGCGAAGCTCGGAGAGGGCGACAAGGCCGCGGAACTGTTCTCGATCCTCAATCCGATCAACCAGACGTCAACCAGGGCGGGTATCTACCGCTACAAGGTCGAGCCCTACGCCGCGGTGGCGGATGTATACGCCGAGCCGCCGCATCTCGGGCGCGGCGGCTGGACCTGGTACACGGGATCTGCCGGGTGGATGTATCGGGCGGGGATCGAATGGATCCTGGGCTTCCGCCTGCGGGGTGAGAGCCTGCACCTCGATCCCTGCATCCCGCGCGACTGGCCGGGATTCCGGATCTCCTTCGCCTACCATTCGTCGCGCTACGACATCGACGTCGGAAACCCGTTCGGCGTGATGCGGGGCATCCAGCGCGTGGAGGTCGACGGGCATGAGGTCCCTCGCCTGGCGCCCGAGCACACCGCGCCGCGAGCCGTGGGAGCGGACGCGTCCGTTCCGCGCGACGGCGCGGAGGATTCGCTGGAGCCGGGCAGAGGGGCCCGCATCCTGCTCGTCGACGACGGCCGTCAGCATCGCGTGCGTGTGACGTTGGGCTGAGATGGGCGCCGAGGACGGAGCATGGCTGGAGCTCGCGCTCGAGGAGGCGCGCGCCGCGCTCGCCGGTGGCGAGGTTCCGGTGGGCGCCGTTGCCGTTCGGGACGGCGCGATCATCGGTCGCGGGCGCAACCGGACCGAGGAGCTCCAGGACCCGACCGCGCACGCGGAGATGGTCACCCTTCGCGCGGCCGCGAGAGCGCTCGGGTCATGGCGCCTCACCGGCGTGTCCCTGTACGTGACGCTCGAGCCGTGCGCGATGTGCTCGGGGGCCTGCATCCTCGCGCGGATCGACAGGCTCGTCTACGGCGCCGCCGATCCCAAGGCCGGCATGAGTGGAAGCCTCGCCTCCATCCCCACCGATCCCCGCCTCAACCATCGCGTGGTGGTCGTCGGCGGCATCCTCGCCGCCGAATGCGGCTCGCTCCTGACGGACTTCTTCCGCGCCCGCCGCGGTTGAAACACGGCCCTTCCGGGGCGATATTCATGCCCCTTCCCCGGAGGGGTGGCCGAGTGGTTGAAGGCGCCGGTCTCGAAAACCGGTATACGTTAACAGCGTATCGTGGGTTCGAATCCCACCCCCTCCGCCATCCCCGT
>DASRVB010000312.1:0-2857 GCA_035687725.1 Gemmatimonadota bacterium | reverse complement strand
TGAAGAAGACCGGCGGGCTCATGCCGGCCATCGCGCCCTCCAGCCCCTCGATCAGATAGCGGAGGACGCCCACGGCGAGCAGGAGCTCGCCCGCGACGAGGAGCGACATCGCGGGCCACCGGATTCGTCGGGGGCGATCGGGAAGCAGGCCGATGGTGGTCACGCAGAAGAACGCCACGCACGCGGCAGTCAGGGCGAAATCTCCCGCCGATCTCCCCACCGGACCCAGTCGCGTCACCGCGAAGGCGAGCGGGCTGAACCACGTCCCGGGAGAGAAGAGGGCCAGCACGCGCGACTCGAAGAGGAACGCCCAGACGGCGGCCACGATGGCGGCCTGCGCGCAGATCGCGAGCGCCCATCCGGCGAGGGAGCCGGGTTCGCGGCGTGCGATCGCCGCCTGCCGAGCCCACTGCCACGTGCCCGCCAGCGCAACCGCGAAGGGCCACGCGAGGAGGAGCGCGAGGAGCCGCACAACGTCCTCCCGCCGGTCCTCGATGTAGCGGTCGATCAGGAATCGCTCGGCGTGGATCTCCGCCACGATCGTTCCCTCCGGAGCCGACACGTAGCTCGCCGGCTCGAACGATCGGCGGTCCTCGAATCCGGGGGGCGCGACGTGGAACGCAAGGTCATGGATCGCCTCCAGCCGCGGCACGAGCAATTCGGGCTCGGCAACCTCACGCCGCAGCGGCGACTCCGCCGCCCAGAGGTCCTTGAGTGCGAAGACGAACGTGTCGCCGACTGCGATCCAGGGCGCCGCGACGTACGCCATCCGATAGCCGGACGGCGCGCGCACGAGGGGGCGCAGCGTCGACGTGACGACCGAGTCCGGCGGCAGGCGATCGCCGCGCGGATCGCCCCACCAGGCGCGAAGGCGTCCCTCGTGGTCGTAGATCTCGAAGCCGATTCCCGCGGGGAGCGCGGGCGGCGAGGCCCGGTCGAGGGCGCGGAAGAGATCGGCGTCGGCGTCGGGTCCGGACGCGGCCACGTCGAGGCGCTCGAGGGCCGAGACAGTGGCCTCGAGCAGGGCGCGATCGTCCTCGAGGCGCCGGGCGAACACCTCGGCAACCCGCTGCCGTTTCGACTCCTCGAGCTCGGCCGCCGCCTCGCCGCCGCCGCGCGCGAGGTTCCAGGACTCCAATCGGAACCAGCCCAGGAGCGCGAGGTATGCGCCGAGGAGGAGAAATGCCGAGCGGAGACCCCAGCCGGGTGGAAGGCCGCGGGCGAGCGCCCCCGCCCCGAGCGCGGCCGCCGCGGCGAACGGGATCCAGCCCGCCGCGTCGCTCGGGACGAGCGCGACCGCGGCCGCCGCCGTGGCCGCGGCGAACAGCCACGTGGTTCGGTTCACGGGGCGGGTGCCGCGTCCTCTCTCGGGCGCGTGCCCACGACGAGGCCGCTCGCCCCAGCGCGGCGGGCGGCGTCCATCGCCTCCACCACCCGGCCGTGGGAAACCCGCTCGTCCGCCTCGAGCACGACCCGCTCAGTCCCGCCGGCGGTGAGGGCCTCCTCGAGGGCGCTTTCGAGACTCGCCTGATCCACGGGCCGGCCGTCCAGCCACGTGCCGCCCCGCTCATCGAGCTCGAGCGTCACCTCGTCTCGTCGTGCGACTCCGGTCGTCGACGCGGCGGGCAACGTGAGGTCGAGGCCGGACCGCTCGAGGAATGTGGAGGTCACGACGTAGAACAGGAGCAGCAGGAACACGACGTCGATCAGCGACGTGATGTTGATGAGGGCCTTCCTCCGGGGGGTGGCGCTGAACTTCACCGCTCGGATCTCCTGACCGGCACCTCGGGGGACAGCGAAACGCCACGCTGGAAGCGGAGGATCTTCTGAACGAGGCGGCTAGTGTGAGCCTCCATGTCGAGGACGAGGCGCTCCGCCTTGCTCGTGAAATAGTTGTACCCGACCAGCGCGGGGATCCCGATCGAGAGACCTGCAGCGGTGGTGATCAGGGCCTGGGCGATCCCGCCCGAGAGGCTCTGCGCCTGCCCGGCCCCCTGATTCGAAACCACCTCGAATACCTGGATCATCCCGAAGACGGTGCCGAGAAGGCCGAGCAGCGGCCCGATCCCGGCCACGGTCTCGAGCAGACCCAGTCCGCGCTCGAGGCGCGCCACCTCCTGGCGGCCCTGGTCCTCGATCAGCTCCCTGAGCTCGTCGCGCGGCCGGTCGCGGTTGTCCAGCGCCACCCGCACGATGGCCGCGAACGGTCCCGGATGCTTGTCGCAGATCGCCCGCGCCAGCGGTATGTCGCCCGGCTCCTCGAGCGAGTCGATGACGCCCACGATCTCGGGCTCGAGCACGCGCGAGGCGCGCAGATGGAACGCGCGATCGACGAGGACCCATACACCCAGGATCGAGCATGCGCCGAGTGGGATCATCAGTACTCCGCCCGATACGATCGTGTCCCACATCAGGGGCTGTCCGATGGAAAGACGTTGAAGTAGAAGTTGCCGGTGATCTCCAGGTACGGCTCCGGGAACCCGGGCGGGAGCGGCTCGTAGTCGGCGGCTCCCGTGATCGCGTCGAGCGCCACGTACTGGAGGTTCTCGACGCCGCGGTGGTCGATGAGCCGGAAGTCCATGAGCCGTCCGTCCGGCCCGATCCGGAATCGAACGCGGCTGATCCAGGCAGCGGTGCCATAGTAGAAGGCCGCGGGCGGCGCGATGTGCTCCTCGATCCGCGCCTTGAGCCGCTGCATGTAGGGGGCCCATTCCCAGGCGGTCGTGTTGAGCGAGAACGCCGAGCCCGCCTCGGCGCGGGTCAGCTGCTGGTCCACCTCGGGCGCCGGCAGGCGCGCCCCGGCGGCCGCGCCGGGGTCGGCGGCCATCGATGGAGGCTGGGCCTGGGCGCCGATCCG
>DASRVB010000311.1:0-6770 GCA_035687725.1 Gemmatimonadota bacterium | reverse complement strand
TCGCGCGTTGGCGAGAGGCAGCAGCACGACGTGGTTCGCGGCGCGGGCGATCGAGTCCTGGCGGCTCTCGGGCAGTGCGAGCAGCACCAGCGACGTTACAACCAGGCCCCCCGCGACGATCTCCGCCCTATATGCCGACCGAAACAGCGCCACCTATGCCTCCGGCCACTGAGAATGGCCGATCTGCGGCGTTGCGCTCCTCGTGTCTTCCTGCGGCGTACAGTCGTACGCCTCGGAATCCACTCGTCGCGCGCCTTGCATCTCGACCATTCTGAGTGGCCTTAGATCAGTGGCGGGAGAGAGTCAGCACTCCGCGGTATTTCTCGGGGTCGTCGAGGATGCGGCCGGTGCCTCTCACCACACACGTGAGCGGTTCCTCGTCCACGTTGATCGGCAGGCTCGTGTTCTCGCGCAGCAGCGAGTCCAGTCCCTTGAGGAGCGCGCCGCCTCCCGTCATGACGATGCCGCGGTCGACGATGTCGCTCGCCAGCTCGGGGGGCGTCCGCTCGAGCGCCATGCGGACGGTGTCGACGACGGCGGCGACCGGTTCCTGGATCGATTCCCGCACCTCGGCCGAGCCGACCTTGACGGTCTTGGGGATGCCCGAGACGATGTCCCGCCCCTTGACCTCCATCACCTCTTCCCCACGATCCGACGGGTAGGCCGAGCCGATCGTCATCTTCACGAGCTCGGCGGTCGGCTCGCCGATCAGGATGTTGTAGGTCTTGCGCAGGAACTGGAGGATCGCCTCGTCGAACTCGTCGCCGCCCACGCGGATGGAAGTGTCGCTGACGATGCCCGACAGCGCGATGACCGCGATCTCCGTAGTCCCGCCGCCGATGTCGATGACCATGTTGCCGGTCGGGGTCTCCACCGGCAGGCCGACGCCGATCGCAGCAGCCATCGGCTCCGCCACGAGGTATACCTCCTTGGCGCCCGCCGACTCCGCGCTGTCGCGCACGGCTCGCTTCTCCACCTCGGTGATGCCGCTCGGAACGGAGATCAGGACCTTCGGCCGGACCGGCATGAACCTGTTCTTGAGGACCCGCTCGAGGAAGTCGCGCAGCATCTTCTCCGTCACCTCGAAGTCGGCGATGACGCCGTCCTTGAGCGGCCGCACGGCGATGATCCCGCCGGGGGTCCGGCCGAGCATCTTCTTGGCCTCAAGGCCGACGGCGAGGATCTCGCGCGTCCCGGCGTCCAGCGCGACGACCGACGGCTCGTTCAGCACGATGCCGCGGCCCTTCACGTAGATGAGCGTGTTGGCGGTGCCCAGGTCGACCGCGATCTCGCTCGACAGGAACGGGCCGGTGCTCGATCGGAGGAAGCCCAGCACCCCTACCTGCCCGTCGATCCGAATCCGCCCGCACCGCGAGCGGTGGACGGCAGGTCTTCGACCTCGACCAGACGAAGCCTCGATACGGGAGCCACCACGAGCTGCGCGATGCGGTCGCCGGAAGCGATCTCCACCGGCTCCAGACCCAGGTTGATGAGCAGCACCTTCACCTCGCCGCGATAGTCGGCGTCGATCGTCCCGGGAGCGTTGAGGACCGTGAGGCCGCTGCGGGCCGCCAATCCCGACCGGGGCCGGATCTGGCCCTCGCAGTTCGACGGCAGAGCGATCGCGAAGCCGGTGCCGACCAGCTTGCGCTCGCCCGGCTCGATGCGGTGCGGGTGCGCCGCGCAGAGGTCGAGCCCGGCGGAGCCGGTGGTGGCGTAGGACGGCAACGACAGATCGTGATCGCCCACTCTCAGGAATTGCAGGTCCGCGATCACGACAGGATCTCCGCCACGTTCCTTAGAGGCAAGCCGAACGCCTCGGCAACCCCGGGGTACGTGACGTCGCCGCGGACGACGTTGAGCCCCAGGGAGAGTGCCGGGCTCTCGCGGCAGGCGGCGGTCCATCCCCTGGAAGCGATCTTGCGGGCGTACGGAAGCGTGGCGCTGGTAAGCGCGATGGTCGATGTGCGGGGCACGGCGCCGGGCATGTTCGCCACGCAGTAATGGACGACGCCGTCCACCACGTAGACCGGATCTTCGTGGGTGGTCGGACGGCAGGTCTCGATGCAACCGCCCTGATCCACCGCGACGTCCACGATGACCGCCCCTTCCTTCATCCGCTTGAGATCCTCGCGGGAAACGAGATTGGGCGCCTTCGCGCCCGGCAGCAGAACGGCGCCGACCAGCAGATCGGCGCGGGAGATCATCTCGCGGATCGTGACGGGGTCGCTGAACAGCAGGTCGACGTTGGCGGGCATGACGTCGTCGAGGTACCGGAGGCGCGGGAGAGACACGTCCAGGATCGTAACCCTGGCACCCAGCCCGGCGGCCATCTTGGCCGCGTTGATGCCGACCACGCCTCCGCCCAGGATGACGACTTCGGCCGGAGGGGTGCCGGGAACGCCACCCAGGAGGATGCCGCGCCCGCCCATCAGCTTCTCGAGGTACTTGGCTCCCTCCTGCACCGCCATCCGCCCCGCCACTTCGCTCATCGGCACGAGCAGGGGCAGCGTGCCGTCCGCTTCCTCCACCGTTTCGTAGGCGATGGCGATCGCCTTCGATTCGATCATCCCCTCGGTCAGCTCGCGGCTGGCCGCGAAGTGGAAGTACGTGAACACGATCTGATCCTCGCCGATCCGCGCCACTTCGTTCGGCAGCGGCTCCTTCACCTTGAGGATCATGTCGCTCTCCGCGAAGACCTCGTCGGGCCCGTCGGCGATTCGGGCTCCCGCCTCCTCGTAGGCACCGTCCGCATACCCCGAGCCTTCGCCGGCGCTGTGCTCGACCCGCACCTCGTGGCCGTCCTTGACGAGGATCTCCGCCCCGGCCGGCCTGAGGGCGACCCGATTCTCGTTCGTCTTGATCTCCCGCGGCACCCCTATCCGCATCCTGGCCTCCGTAAAGAAGAAGCGGGTCTGTGGGACGGTACTAGCGGTTGCCCCGCCCGCCGCTACGGCCGCCGCGGCTCCGGTCCCGTCCACCCCGGTCCCGGCCGCCCCTCCGCTCGCCGTCTCCCCGGTCCTCGCGCGGCTCGGGCTCCACGTACCCCTCGGGCTTCTCCAGCAGCGCCTTGCGGCTCAGCTTCACGCGTCCCTGATTGTCGATGCCGATCAGCTTGACGCGCATGATCTCGCCCTCCTGCACCACGTCTTCGACCTTCTCGACGCGGCGATACTCGAGCTCGGAGATGTGCACCAGGCCGTCGCGGCCGGGCAGGATCTCCACGAAAGCGCCGAACGGCGTGATGCTCTTGACCGGACCCTCGTAGACCCTCCCGATCTCGGGCTCCTCGATGATCGCCTCGATCCTGCGCAACGCCTCCTCACCCCCCGCGCCCTCGATCGACGCGATCGTGACGACGCCGGAGTCGTCGATGTCGATCTTGGCCCCTGTCTCCTCCTGCATGGCGCGGATGATCTTGCCGCCGGTGCCGATGATGTCGCGAATCTTGTTCTTGGGCACCGTGATCGACAGGATGCGCGGAGCCCAGCGGCTGAGGGTCCGGCGCGGAGTCGCGAGGACCTTGTCCATCTCGTCGAGGATGTGCATCCGGCCCACGCGCGCCTGCTGGACAGCGCTCTGGAGCACATCGAACGCCACTCCCTTGATCTTGATGTCCATCTGGAAGCCGGTTATGCCCTCGCGTGTGCCCGCCACCTTGAAGTCCATGTCGCCGAGGAAGTCCTCGATGCCCATGATGTCGGACAGCACGACGACCTTCTCTCCCTCTTTGACCAGGCCCATGGCGATCCCGGCGCACGCCTTCCGGATCGGAACGCCCGCGTCCATCATCGCCAGCGATCCGGAGCACACCGATGCCATCGAAGACGACCCGTTGGACTCCAGGATGTCGGAGACGATCCGGATCGTGTAGGGGAACTCCTCGTGGGGCGGGAGCACGCTCTTGAGGGAGCGCTCGGCGAGCGCGCCGTGGCCGATCTCGCGCCGGCCTGTGAAGAAGCGGCCCACCTCGCCCACCGAGAACGGCGGGAAGTTGTAATGCAACATGAACTTCTTGTCCCATTTCGGATCCAGGTCGTCGATCATCTGCTGGTCCTGCCTGGTGCCCAGCGTGACCGTGCCCAGCGACTGCGTGCTGCCGCGGGTGAACAGCGCCGACCCGTGGGTGCGCGGCAGGACCCCGACCTCGATCTGGATGGGCCGGATGTCCTTCGGCCCGCGGCCGTCCGCGCGCACGCTCTCGTCCACGATCTGCCCCCGCATGATCGACTTCTCGGCTCCCTTGAGGGCGTTCTTGATCAGGCTCGAGCGCTCGCCGTACGCATCCCCGAGCTCGGCCTCGAATGCCTTGGTCGCCTCGTCGCGGATCCGGTCCAGCGTGCGGTTCCGCTCCTCCTTGTCGGCGATCCGCATCGCTTCGCGGACCCGGGCATCGACCCTCTCGCGGACGCGGCGCTCGAGCGCTTCGTCCTCGAGCAGCGGCTGCCACTCCATCGTTGGCGCGCGGACCTCGCGCGCAAGCTCGGCGATCGCGCCGCAGATCTCGGCGATCGCCCGCTGGCCGGCTTCCATGGCGCCCAGCAGCGTCTCCTCGGAGACCTCCTCGCCGGCTCCCTCGACCATGACCACCGAATCCGCGGTGCCGGCGATCACCAGGTCCAGATCGCTCTTCTCCAGCGCTTCGAACGACGGGTTTATCACGTACTCGCCGTCGACCATGCCGACGCGCACACCCGCGACCGGCCCGTCGAACGGGATTCCGCTCACGGCCAGCGCCGCGCCGCATCCCACGATGCCGAGCACGTCGGGATCGTACGTCGCGTCGTAGGACAGGACGTTGCAGACGAGCTGGGTCTCGTGCATGAAGCCTTCGGGGAACATCGGACGGCAGGGGCGATCGATGAGGCGGGCCGACAGGACTTCCTTCTCGCCCGGGCGACCCTCACGGCGGAAAAACCCGCCGGGGATCTTGCCGGCCGAGTACATCTGCTCGCGGTACTCGACGAAGAGCGGGAACCAGCCCTTGGAGTGATCGGCCTTGGGGCTCGCCGTGGCGGTACAGAGGACGATCGTCTCGCCGTAGCGGACGGTGACGGCGCCGTTGGCGAGGCGCGCCATCTTCCCGGTCTCGATGACGAGATCCTCGCCACCGACACGGATGGATTTCGTTGTCGTCTTGGGCATTGCCTTCTCCCTGAAGTGAGGTCGGCCTCGGAGGACGACCCGCGTTCGCTTGTCGTGGAACGGAGCCTTCAGGGGAAGCGGAAGGGCAGGCGACAGGTGTTCCGCGTAAGATATTCGGGGCGCGCACGGAGCCTGCGCACCGCGGACATCTCACGCCGAAGCAATCGCCTTGACCCACCTGGATCCCGGAAGGGTACCGTCCGGGGGTGAAACAGCTGCTCGCGCGCCGGCGATGGGCCGGAGCGCCGTGCCGCTACTTGCGGAGGTTCAGCTCCTCCAGGATGCGGCGATACTCGTCGACGTCCTTCCGCCTCAGGTAATCCAGCAGGCGGCGTCGACGCCCCACCATCTTCAGCAGCCCGCGCCGTCCGTGATGGTCCTTCGCATGAGTGCGGAAGTGCTCGGTGAGATCGTTGATGCGTCGCGTCAGGAGGGCGATCTGGACGCGGGAGGAGCCGGTGTCTCCCTCGCTCACCTGGAACCGCTCGATGACCTTGCTCTTTTCGGTCGTGCCGAGACTCATCTGCGCCTGGTTGTGGATGTTCACGATGATGCGGCTTTACCGCGAAATATGGATGCAGTCGTATAAAATAGCGCCCGTTGAGCCCTTAGACCACCCCGCCGGAGGTTTTTCGCGAGCCTTCCAGAGTCTCCAGCGCGGCTCGTCGATCCCTCTCCAGCTGCTCGGCGAGCTGCTCCGGCCCCTCGAAGCGGACCGTCGAGCGCAGGCGGGCCACGAACTCGACCAGGGGCCTGGCCCCGTAGAGCGCGTCCCCGTTCCAATCGAACAGGTGCGCCTCCAGGCCCCGCGCGGTGTCGCCGAATGTCGGGCGGGCGCCGAGGTTCGCCATCCCGTCGTGGAGCACGCCGTCGAGCTCCACCCGCACCGCGTACACGCCGTCCGGCGGCAGGCACTTGCGCGCGTCCTCGAGGTGGACGTTCGCCGTCGGAAAGCCCAGGCCCCGGCCACGACCGGCGCCGCGCTCGACGCGGCCGAGGGCGGAGTACGGCCGCCCGAGTCCCCGCTCCGCGGACGCGAAGTCGGCGGCCTCCACCGACCGGCGCACCCTGCTGCTCGAGACGGGCTCCGAATCGACCTCCACGGGGCCCACGACGTCGACGGCGAAGCCGATCTCCGCTCCCAGGCGGCGCAGCACGTCGACGTTCCCCGACCGGTCCTTGCCGAAGCCGTGGTCGTAGCCGATCACGAGCTCGCCGACGCGAAGGCGCCGGACGAGGATGTCGCGCACGAAGACCTCGGGCGGCATCTCCCTTACCGCCTCCGTGAATCGCACGACGTGCACGTAGTCGAGACCGAAGAGCGGCCACAGGAGCCGCCGCTCGTCGGCCACGGTGAGAAGCGCGGGCGCGCGCCCCGGCGCCACGATCTCCAGGGGATGCGGGTCGAACGTGACGAGCACGGCCGCGCGACCGGCCTCGCGCGCGCGGCGGACGATCTCGGCGAGCACGGCCTGATGCCCGCGGTGGATCCCGTCGAACGTCCCGACCGTGATCGTCGTCCGGCGCGTCCCGGGAAGCTCGGACGTCACGCGGATTCCTCGCCGTCCGGGAAGAGGACCCGCCGGGGGCGGAGGCGCGCCGCCGCGCCCGATCCGGGCTCGATG
>DASRVB010000310.1:0-14355 GCA_035687725.1 Gemmatimonadota bacterium | reverse complement strand
TGCCCGCGGAGGCGCCTGGGGGTCAGCGTCTCTAGGCCGGCGGACTCCGCGAGCCGCGCCACAGGAGTCGGTTGCGGTCGCCTGCCGCGCCCGCCGGGCTCCGGCGGCCGGGTCACGACGCCCGCCACCTCGTGCGCGCTCGCCAGCACTGCCTCGAGCACGGCGACCGCGAACTCGGGGCTCCCCCAGAAGACGACGCGCATTTCTCGTAACCGGAGGCTAGTCGGCCACCTGGATTCCCTGCTCGGCCATCGAGCGGCGCCACTCGCGCACCACCAGCCGGCGCTTGAGCGGGCCCAGGTAGTCGATGAACAGGATGCCGTTCAGGTGATCGATCTCGTGCTGGAGCGCCCGCGACAGCAGCTCCGTACCGGTCACCACGTGACGCGCCCCGTGCCGGTCCTGATACTCCACTTCCACTTCGGCTGCGCGCTCGATCGTCTCGGTCAGCCCGGGGATCGACAGGCATCCCTCCTCGCTGGGGATCGTTCCCTCCGAGCGCAGGATGCGCGGGTTCACGAGCTCGAGCACGAGGCTCCCGTCCCGCTCCTCGCTGACGTCGATCACGGTCGCGCGCCGTGGATCGCCGACCTGCGGTGCAGCGAGGCCCACGCCTTCGGCTTGGTACATCGTCTCGACCAGATCGTCCAGAAACGTCGCGAGCTCTTCGTCGAAGCGCTCGACGGTATCCGTGCTCCGACGCAGGACCGGATCACCGAGCAGGCGGATCTCCCGGATCACTTCGATTCGACCTCCTCGATCTTCGGCGTGACGACCCGCACGACCTTCGACCTCTCGACGTCGATCTTCACGTTGTCGGACACCTTGAGCGCAACCTTCTCGGCGTCGAGCGACATGATGCGCCCGTAGACCCCGCCCACCGTCACGACTTCGTCGCCCTTCTTGAGGTTCCTCACCATCTCCAGATGCCGCTGCTGCTCCTTCTTCTGCGGCCGGATCAGCAGGAACCACAGGATCGCGATCATGGCCGCGATGGGGAGGATCGAAGCGATCATGCCACTCGCTCCGCCGCCCTGTCCCGGCGAGCCCATCGCCAGAATCGGAATCAACTCGTGCATGACACCTCCGCTTGTGGGGCGTTCGCATAGCGATGCGTCCAGCGCGCGGACCACGCGTCGAACTCGCCGGCCGCGATCGCCGCGCGCGCCTCCGCGGTGAGGTCGGTGAGGAACGCGACATTGTGGTGCGAGAGAAGCCGGGGACCCAGCATCTCGCCGCTCTTGAACAGGTGCCGCAGGTACGCGCGGCTCCAGCTAGCGCAGACCATGCAGCCGCACTCGAGGTCCAGCGGCCGGTCGTCCTCGGCGAAGCGCGCGTTCTCGACGTTCACGCGGCCATCCCGGGTGAACGCGGCGCCGGTCCGGCCCTGCCGCGTCGGAGCCACGCAGTCGAACATGTCGACCCCTCGCGCGATCGCCGCCACGACGTCCTCGGGAAAGCCCACTCCCATGAGGTAGCGCGGCCGGTCTGCCGGCATCTCCGGCACCGTGACCTCCAGCATGTCGAGCATGAGCGGCTTCTCCTCCCCAACCGACAGCCCGCCGATCGCGTAGCCCGGCAGATCCAGCTCGGCGAGCCGCCGCGCGCTCTCGCGCCGGAGCGCCGGGTAGACCGAACCCTGCACGATCCCGTACAGGCGCTGCCGCCACGGCCACGGTGCATCGCCCTGGATCCGGGAGTGGGCGGCCGCGCAGCGCTCGGCCCAGCGCGCCGTCCTCTCCAGCGCCCCTCGCGCAGAGATCTGGTCGCACGGATACGGAGCACAGTCGTCGAACGCCATGACGATGTCCGCGCCGAGCGCTGCCTCGATCTCCATGACGAGCTCGGGCGTGAAGCGATGCGTCGAGCCGTCGAGGTGCGATCGGAAGGTCACCCCGTCCTCGTCGATCGCGGCGAGCTTGGCGAGGCTGAACACCTGGAACCCTCCGCTGTCGGTCAGGATCGGGCCGCCCCAGCCCATGAACGCGTGCAGGCCGCCCAGCCGGCGCACGACGTCGGAGCCCGGCCTGAGATGCAGGTGATACGCGTTGGCGAGCACGATGCCGGCGCCGAGCTCCGCCAGCTCCGCGGGGGTCAGGCCCTTGACGGTGGCCTGAGTCCCGACGGGCATGAAGGCGGGGGTGGGGACGTCGCCGTGATCGGTCGCTAGGATGCCCGCCCTCGCGGCCCCGTCGGTCGCGCTCGCTGTCCAGTGCATCGCCGGAAGATATGCCCCGGAACGATTCCTGTCAGACGAGGTTGACGAGAGGACCAAATCCGGATAGGATGCGTCCACTATTCGTTGAGACTCGGTCTCAACGAATGGGAACCGTTCTCTTTCGACAATCATTCCCGGACGCGAGCCGCGTCCGATCGCTTTTCTCAGGACGCAGGAACTCCATGCCGAAACACGCGCTCCTTTCGATCCCGCTCCTCGCTGCCCTCGCGACTCCCCTGGCCGCGCAGGAGGGTGAACTCCAGCCGGACACGGTCCTCATGGAGCGAATCCAGGCGGTCGCCACCCGCACGGAGCGGGCGACGTTCGACGTCCCCGTCCCCGTCGACGTGCTCGACGGCGAGCGAATCGATCGGCTCCAGGCGGACAACGTGGTAGCGGATCTCTTCCCGCTGGAGGCCGGCCTCGAGGTCGAGGGCGAAGGGCCGTTCCTCGGCCTGCCGGTGTTGCGGGGCCTCAGCGGCAATCGCGTGCTCGTCCTCGTCGACGGGCAGCGGCTCAACAATAGCCGCGAGGCGATCAACTTCGGCGGCGTGCAGCCGGGCCTCGTCGACGTCTCGAGCATCGCCTCGATCGAGATCGTTCGGGGTCCGGCCTCGGTTCTCTACGGCAGCGACGCGATCGGCGGCATCGTCAACATCGTGACGCGGAGACCGGTGCTCCCCGCCGAGGGGCTGTCGCTTTCCGGTTCCGCCACCACGCGCTACAGCACCGTCGATCGGCAGCGCACGGGGGCGATGGCGTTGCACGTCGGAACGCCAACGGTCGGTCTCGCCGTGCGTGGAAGCGCGCGGGACGCGGGGGACTACTCCAGCGCGCTCGGAGTCGTCGCGCATTCGGGGGCGGAGACCAGGTCCGGCGCCGCCGACCTCGAGTGGCGGCCGTCCGACGACCACGCGCTGACATTGCAGTGGTCGACGCTGCACGGAGATGACATCGGGGTGCCGGGGTCCGGTGGCGTCTTCACGGGATTCTATCCGCGCACCGACCGCACCAAGCTCTCGCTGGGGTACGCGGGCCGCGACCTCGCGCCATGGCTGTCGCGTCTCGACGCGCGCGTCTACGGGCAGGACCAGACCGAGGTCTTCGCCACCGTCCTCGACCTGCCGCCCATCCCCGCCGGGCCGTTCGACCTCCTGATCGACACGCAGACCGAGCGGACCGGCGACGTGCGCACGGCGGGGCTCGACGTACAGGCCGGCTCCCCGATCGATGGCGGCCATTACCTGACGTATGGAATCGATCTCTTCCGCGACGAGGTCGACGAGCGGCGGCTGGAGGAGAGCGTGCATGTGCTCGTGCCGCGGTCCCCTGGACCCCCCGGCAGCACCGAAACGGTGACCGACGGCACTCCCACGACGCCCGAGTCCAGCTACCAGGGTATGGGCATCTATCTCCAGGACGAGATCTCCGCCGGGCGCTGGACGCTGATTCCCGGCGCCCGGCTCGACCGCTTCGACATCGAAGCCGAGGGCCTGGAGCGCGAGGAGGGCGCCGTCCCGGCGGAGGACCGGACCGAGAGCGCGCTCAGCGGCAGCTTCGCCGCGCTCTTCCGCGCCGCGGACTGGCTGCACCTGACCGGCTCCGTGAGCCGCGCCTTCCGCACCCCCAACGTGATCGAGCGGTTCTTCTTCGGCCCCGGATCGCAGGGCGGCCTGTCGGTCCCCAACCCCAACCTGGAGAACGAGACGAGCGTCAACGTCGATCTCGGATTCAAGGCGCGCGCGGCCGGCCTGGGCGTCGAGGCCACGTACTTCCACAACCGGATCGACGACTTCATCACGTTCGTGCCCGGCACGTTCATGGGTGAGTCCGAGATTGGAGGGCAGCCGGTGACGACCGTCGGGAACGTCGGCGAGGCGCGGATCCGGGGGCTCGAAGCCGAGATCGAGCACCGCGGCGAGTGGCTGGGCGGCACGCGGACCGCGTTCGCGGCCTTCGGCTGGAACGACGGCGACGACCTCACGGAGGACGAGCCGCTGTTCGTGCCGCCGCTCAAGCTCGCCGTCGGGCTGGGCTGGACGGAGGGCTCGGGCCGCGTCTCCGGCCTGGTCACGGGGCGATTCGTCGACGGCCAGAGCGAAGTGCCGGAGGGCTTCGAGCCGACCTCCGGCTTCGCGGTCTTCGATCTGCATGCGGCCGCCGACCTCTCGTCCCTCACCGGTCGGCCGCTCATCCTGCGGGCGGGCGTGGAGAACCTGCTCGATCGCGCCTACGAGGAACCCTACGGCGCGGCGGTCGCGCCGGGCCGGAACCTCGTCCTGTCGCTGGAAGCCGGTTTCGGCGATCGGGGGTCGCGGTGAGAACCGCGTTCGCGCTCCTCGGCGTCGTGCTGTGCGCTTCGGCCCTCGACGCGCAGACCGCTCACGATCCCGCGGCGATCGTCGTCGCCCACGGAGCGGAAGCCGAGTGGAACGACCGGGTCCGCGAGATCGCGGGCCTCGCCGAGACGGGCAGCCCGGTGGAGGTCGCGTTCCTGATGGGGCCCGAGGCAAAGGCGCGGCCCTTCCAGGACGTGGTGGCGGGGCTCGTCGAGGGCGGGGCGTCCGAGATCGTGGTCGTGCCGCTCCTGGTGTCGAGCCACAGCGGTCACTACGATCAGCTGCGCTGGCTCGCGGGCGAGATCGACTCGCTGAGCGGGTACATGGCGCACCATCTCGAGATGGCGGGCATCACCCGTCCCGCCGATTCCTCGCGCGTCCGGCTCGCGGCCGCGCTAGACGACGCGCCCGAGCTGGCGGAGGTCCTCGTCGACCGCGCGCTCGCGCTCGCGGAGTCGCCGTCGGAACAGGCGCTGTTCCTGATCGGCCACGGACCGAACTCGGCGGAGGACTACGCCGTGTGGATGGCGAACCTGCGTCCCGTGGCCGAGCGCGTGAGGAGCGTCGCCGGATTCCGCGACGTGAAAGTCGGTCTCGTCCGCGACGACGCGCCGGCGGCGGTTCGCGCCGAAGCGGTGCGCGGCATCCGCGAGACCATCGCCCTCCAGCGCGAGCTCACCGGCCGGCCGGTCGTCGTGGTGCCGATCCTCGTCAGTGAGGGCAAGGTCAGCCGCGAGACGATCCCCGCCGATCTGTCGGGTCTCGATGTCGTCTACACCGGCGAGCCGATTCTCCCCCACCCCGCGCTCGCGCGATGGATCGCGCGCCGCGTGACCGACCCCGGACGCGAGGTGGCGAACGCGCTTCCCTGAACCGGGCTACCGCGTCCAGTCGACATGGACCGGCCCCGGTAGGATATGCAGCACCGGCACGATCAGGAAGACCGCCAGGCTCCACCGAGGATCGACGAACGCGAGCGCAATCGCTATTCCGAAGAGTGCGGCTCCGATCAGAAGACGCCGGGTCGCCTTTCGCATCTCCGCATTCCCCGTCTCGGGCTCGAGCAGCCCCGCGCTCCCGGCGTATCGCCAATGGGCCAGCGCGGCGAGACTGATCGCGATCAGGTTGGCGCCGTAGAGAGTGAGGGCGATCTCCTGCCGGTCGTACATTCCGACCAGTCGGGTCGTGAACGGGATCAGGCACACGAACATGAAGAACACGATGTTGAGCCACAGCGCGTTGGTGTTCACGACGCGCATGTAGTGGAACTGCGTGTGGTGGCCGATCCAGTAGATGCCGAGATAGAGGAAGCTGACGACGTAGGCGGCGATCAGCGGCCATAGCCAGAACACCTCGTCGACCAGCCGATCCGCGATCTCCTCCTCGGCGACCTCGGGAACGTCTATCCCGAGAACCAGGAGCGTCATGACGATCGCAAACACGCCGTCGGCGAGCGTGGTGATGCGACGATCGTCGGGAAGGTCACGAACTCGCCCTGTGGACGACTTCTTCTCGTCTGCCGTCGGCACTCTCAGTCCGTCGCGGAGCCGAGCGCGTCGACGACCTTCTGGACCCCGGGCTTCCTTCGCGAGAGGGGGTCGCGAAACTCCTTGCGGTCGAGAGTGATCTCCATGCCGCGAGCATACCTCGCATTCCCGCTGTTCCGCACGATGAGATCGTACAAATCGGCTGCCCCCGCGCCGGGTGCGGCGTCGGCTCACACGATCAGCATCGCGTCCCCGTAGGAGTAGAACCGGTACCCCGCGCGTACGGCGTGGCGATACGCATCGAAGATGAGGTCGCGTCCGGCGAACGCCGAGACGAGGAGGAGCAGCGTGGAGCGGGGGAGGTGGAAGTTCGTGAGGAGCGCATCGACGATGCGGAACTCCGCGCCGGGCAGGAGGAAGAGGTCCGTCCATCCCTCGGCGGGAGTCGGGCCCGTCTCCCACGCGCGCGCGGCCGATTCCAGCGCCCGGACGACCGTCGTACCCACCGCCACGACTCGCCCGCCGGCATTCGTCGTTTCCCCGATCGCGCGCGCGGCGCCGGCGTCGATCCTGTACCACTCCTCTTCCATGACGTGATCCTCGGCGCGCTCGGCGGTCACCGGCCGGAACGTCCCCGGCCCCACGTGGAGGGTGACGGCGGCGCGGTGGATCCCCCGACCGGCCAGCTGATCGAGCAGCTCGGGCGTGAAGTGGAGGCCCGCCGTTGGAGCGGCCACCGCGCCCGGGCGGCGCGCGTAGACGGTCTGGTAGCGCTCGCGGTCGAGCGCTTCGTCCGGCCGATCGATATACGGAGGTAGGGGCACGTGGCCATGCGCCGCGATCCATTCCCGGGGATCGCCCGCGACGAGGAGCCGCACCCGGCGGCCGCCGGAAGGAAGGCCCTCGAGTATCTCTACGGAGGCTTCGGGGACGGGCGATCCCTTCCTGTCGAGGAGCTCGAGCCGCTCTCCGGGCCGTGCCTTCCGGGCAGGTCCGGCCAGCGCCTCCCACTCCCCGCCCGCGACGTCCTCGGGGTGCGACCGGTCCGCCGGACGGACGAGGAGGATCTCGACCTCGGCCCCGCCCGGCCGGCGCGCCCTCAGTCGCGCCGGGAAGACCGCGGTCTCGTTGACGACGAGGAGGTCACCCGGTCGGAGGTGATCGCCGATCTCCCCGAAGCGGGCGTCCCGCCACGAGCCCGCCGCGCGATCGACGACCAGGAGCCGGCTCGCGTCGCGTCGCTCGGCCGGACGCTGCGCGATCCTCTCCCGCGGGAGATCGTAGTCGAAATCGTCCATCCGCACGGGGCGGGAAGACGCTCAGCGCCAGAAGATGTTCAGCAGGATGCTGATTACCAGTGAGAGCACCAGGCAGGTTGCAAGCGGGATGTAGAGCGTTCCGCGTCCGCGCTCGATCAGGAAGTCCCCCGGCAGTCTGCCGACGACTGGGATCCGCGGGCCGAACAGGAAAAACCCCCCGATGACCACGAGCGCGATCCCGAGGACGATCAGTACCCGCCCGAGCTCGCCCACGCCGGGTCTCCTTCGGCCAGCCGGTCGATCTCGCGCACCCGGTCGACCGACACCACGAGGTCCTGGGTTCCGTCGTCGAGCTCCCTCCAGCACGCCACGTAGTCCATCACGCGCTGCTGCACGGTCGGCGTCGGCCGGGTCTCCTTCTCCAGGAACTTGAAGCAGACGGTTCCGAGGTTGATCGCGAACTGCCGCTCGATGCGCCGCAGCGCCCTGCAGATGCCGAGCTTGCGGACGTCCTCCACGCGGCGGAAGTGGCGCGCGATCCGAAGCGCCGAGTTGCCGTGGCTCTCGAATCGTTGTGCGGCCGTCTCGGCCTGTTCGCGGGTGAGCACGATGAGCTGCATGGTCGAGCGGAATATTGGGACGGGAGGCACCGAGCGCAACGCGGACGCGAAAGCTAGGCCGCGCCGAGCGGGGCGGCGTGACGGAAGAGCACCGCTCCCAGCCACAGACCCCAAGGCCCCCAAAGGGTGTAGGCAAATCTCGCGGGAACCGCGCCGGCGGGCGCGTCCCAGGCGACATGGAGAGCCAGCGCGACGAGGGCGAGCGCGGCGACGATCAGCGAGAACGTCCCCAGTCCGAAGGCCGGCCCCCGGCGAAGCGCAGTTCCGGCCCTGACCCACCACGCTGCGACGGCGACGACGCCGGCGATCTCGGCCGCGACGATCGGCTGCTCGATCACATCGGCGAGGAGGCCCGCACCACCGACCAGGAAGCCCGCGGCTCCCAGCGCGGCCCAGGATCGGAGGCCTGGTCGCTCGCCGGCGTTCCGCGACCCTCGTGAGGCAAGCGCGATCGAGGCCAGCGCGAGCGCGAGGCCCGCCACGAGGAACAGCCCCGCGATCCACCCTCCCAGCCCGCCACCGGCGTGGATCGGCAGGAGCGCTGTCCCGGCCAGCGCCGCCAGACCGCCGAAGACGGCCGCCGTCGCGCCTGTCCAGATCCGGCTCAATCGACCGGGGGATCGCTCCCGAAGAGCCCCGGCTGGTCCAGACCGGAGACCTCGGGGGCCCGGCCGGCCACACCGAGATGCGCGTAGGCGCGGGCGGTCGCCACGCGGCCGCGATGCGTGCGGTGGAGGAAGCCGCTCTGGATGAGGAACGGCTCGTGGACCTCCTCGAGCGTGTCGGCGTCCTCCCCGACCGCCACGGCCAGGGATCCCACCCCCACGGGGCCTCCCCCGAACTTCTCGATCAGCGTGGTCAGAATGCGAGTGTCCATCTCGTCGAGCCCCGCCTCGTCGACCTCCAGGGCCTCGAGCGCGTCGCCGGCCAGGGCCCCGGTGATCCGCCCCTTTCCCTTGACCTGCGCGTAGTCGCGGGCCCACTTGAGGAGCCGGTTGGCGACCCGCGCCGTGCCGCGGGAGCGGCGCGCGATCACCTCCACCGCGTCCCCTTCGATCTCGACGCCCAGGATCCGCGCCGAGCGCCGGACGATCGCCGCCAGCTCCTCGGGCGTATAGAAATCGAGCCGGCCGGCATGCTCGAACCGGGAGCGCAGCGGGCTCGTGAGGAGCCCGCGCTTGGTCGTCGCGCCGACCAGCGTGAAGCGCTCGAGCGGCAGCGTGACCGAGCGCGCCGCAGGACCCGAGTCGATCAGGATGTCGAGCTGGAACTCCTCCATCGCCGGATAGAGGTACTCCTCGACCACCGTCCGCAGGCGATGGATCTCGTCGATGAAGAGGACGTCGCCCGCCTCGAGCCCGGTCAGGAGCCCCGCCAGGTCGCCCGGCTTCTCGAGCACCGGACCGCTCGTGACGCGGATCTTCCCGCCCATCTCGCGGGCGAGGATGTGCGCGAGGGTCGTCTTGCCGAGACCCGGCGGCCCGGAGAACAGGCAGTGGCCGAGCGGCTCGCCGCGCTGGCGCGCGGCCTCGATGGAGATCCTCAGGTTCTGCTTGAGCTTCTCCTGCCCCGCGAACTCCTCGAGCGTCCGCGGCCTCAGCGTCTCCTCGAACGCCTCCTCTTCGGGCGCGACGGCCTCGGGTCGCGTGGCCTGCCGGCCGCTCAGGGACGACTTGAAGCGCGGGCCACGAGGCTCGCTCACCAGTGCACGGTACTCATCGCACTGATCTCACTCACGGATCGCCGACAGGGCGCGGCGGGTGAGATCGGCGGCGGGCGCGTCCGGCGCGTCGGCCAGTGAGGCCTGTACGGCGCGCTCGGCGGCGGTCCGGCCGATGCCGAGCGCGATCAGCGCCTTGACCGCGTCCTCGCCGTTGGTCGTCAGGCGCACGGGTTCGCCCTCCTCCACGTCCATCTCGGCGAATTCGCCGATTTTGTCCTTGAGCTCCAGCACGAGCCGCTCGGCGGTCTTCCTTCCTACACCGCTGATCCCCGTCAGTGTGGCCAGGTCCTGGCGGCGGATCGCCGCGACGAACCGCTCGGGCGTCAGGCGCGAGAGCACGTGGAGCGCGAGGCGCGGGCCGACCCCGCTCACGCCGATCAAGGTCTCGAAGAGCCGCCGCTCGCGCGTCGACGCGAAGCCGTAGAGCGTCAGCTCGTCCTCGCGGACGTGAAGGTGGGTGACGAGCGCCGCCTCCTCGCCCTCCGCCGGCAGCGCCTCGTACGTCGAGAGCGGGATCGAAACCCGCCAGCCGATGCCGCCGACCTCGACGGTCACCTCGTCGATGGACTTCCGCGCCAGGCGCCCGCGGAGCGAGCCGATCACGGCCGCGCCCCGTTCGAGAGGCCCGGCGTTGCCCGGGGACGATCGCCGGCAGTCCTCGCGCCGCGATTCAGGTGGCAGAGCGCCACCGCCAGGCTGTCGGTGGCATCCCTCGGCACGCGGCCGGCGGGCATGTGGAGCAGGGTCGAGACCATCCACGCGATCTGGGTCTTGGAGGCCCGGCCGGTGCCGACGACCGACTGCTTGACCTCGCGCGGCGAGTACTCGTGCACCGGCAATCCCGCCTTCCGCGCGGCCAGGAGCAGCACGCCGCGCGTCTGGCTCATGACCGCCAGCGTGCGCACGTTCTTTCCGAGGAACGCATTCTCGATGACGACTTCGGCGGGATGGTAGGTCTCGATGACGTCGGTCAGCCCGTCGAACACCGACACGAGCCGGTCCACAACGCTCCCGTCGCCTCCGGGAATCGTTCCGCAGTCCACGCATTCGACGACGCCGGCGGTGGAATCGATCACCCCGTAGCCGGTGATCGCGCTGCCCGGATCGACACCGAGCACGCGCACGCGCGCGCTACCCCACCTCGGCGAGGATCTTCTCGTCGATGTCGAAGTTGGCCGCGACCTTCTGCACGTCGTCCTCCTCCTCGAGCGCGTCGACGAGCTTGAGGACCTGCCCTGCCGTCGAGCCCTGAACCGATACCGTGCTCCTGGGGATCATCGCGAGCTCCGCCTCCTCGGGCTCGATTCCAGCCGCGTGAAGCGCGTCCTGGACCGCCTGGAACGCGGTGAACGGCGTCATGACGCGAACGAATCCCTCTTCCTCGATCACGTCCTCGGCCCCGGCGTCGATGGCGGCGAGCATGACGCTCTCGGGATCGTGGCGCGAGGCGTCGACGAGGATCTGCCCCTTCTGGTCGAACATCCACGCGACCGAGCCGTCCTTGCCGAGGTTGCCGCCGTGCTTGGATAGAATGTGTCGGATGACCGCCACCGTCCGGTTTTCGTTGTCGGTCAGGCATTCGATGAACAGCGCCACTCCGCCGGGACCGTATCCCTCGTACGTGACGCGCACGTAGCTCACGCCCTCGAGCTCGCCGGTTCCCCGCTTGATCGCCTTGTCGATGTTGTCGGAGGGCATGTTCTGCGCCTTGGCATTGTCGACCGCCGTCCGCAGCCGCGGGTTCGCCTCGGGGTCGCCGCCGCCCTCGCGGGCCGCGACCGTGATCTCCTTGATCAGCCGCGTGAAGATCTGCCCGCGCTTGGCGTCGGCCGCGCCCTTCTTGCGCTTGATCGTGGACCACTTGCTGTGACCGGACATGGATTCCCTCGAGATCGATCGTTCCTGAATTCGCGTGGATCGACAGGAAAGATATAACCTAGGGGAAGTGGTACTCCAACGGAAGGTGGAACGTCGCGTACGTGGCGATTCGCTAGGGCGTTATGCGCGGAGGCGCTTGACCGTCCACTCGTGACCGCACCCGTCGACAGGGCAGGCATAGCGGATCATCCGCTGCCCGTCCTGGGAAACGACCTGCCACTCTTCGGGAACCAGATGGACAGGACAGCGGAACTTCGTGACCGGCGCCGCGGGCCAATCCTCTTCCGAGGTCGGGTTCCAGTCCCCGGCGGGAGGGGGCGGCGAAGCTTCGTCTTGTGGCGGCTGCTCCATGTCGGGCACCAAGTGCAAGCTTGGGGCCGCCGGCCGCCCCTCCGGGTTGGAATTTCGGCTAGTGCCGGATCCCGGCCCCGGCGCGTTCCTCCTCCGCCTCGGCGATGATCTTCTCGGCGATGTGGTTGGGGACCTCCTCGTATCCGTGGAACGCACGCACGTGGTCCCCGCGGCCCTGGGTCAGCGATCGGAGGTTCGTCGAATAGCGGTAGAGCTCCGCCTGCGGGACCTGCGCGTGGATCTTCTGCTTGCCGCCTCCGGCGGGCTCCATCCCCAGGATCCGTCCCCGGCGCTGGTTGAGGTCGCCGATGACGTCCCCGAGGTACTCGTCGGGCGTGATCACGGTCACCTCCATGACGGGCTCGAGTATCACCGGGTCGGCGCGCTCGCTGGCGTTCTGGAACGCCATCGAGCCGGCGATCTTGAACGCCATCTCGCTGGAGTCGACGGTGTGATAGGAGCCGTCGTACAGCTCCACCCTGCAATCCACCACCGGATACCCCGCCAGGACACCCTTGTCGAGCGCCTCCTGGATACCCTTGTCGACGGCGGGAATGAACTTCTGCGGGATGGCGCCGCCCGTGATCTGGTTGACGAACGCATAGCCCTCGCCGCGGCCCTGTGGAATGAGCCGGATCCAGCAATCGCCGAACTGGCCGCGCCCGCCGGTCTGCTTCTTGTACCTCCCCTGCGCCTCCGCGCGCCGCCGGATCGTTTCGCGGTAGGCGATCTTCGGCTGCTTCATGTGCGCCTTGACGTTGAACTTCCGCTCCATGCGCTCGAGGACGACCTGGAGATGCAGCTCGCCCATTCCCCGGATGATCGTCTGCCCGAGCTCCGGATTGTAGGCGTGAACGAAGGTCGGGTCTTCCTCGTGGAGCTTGGAGAGCGCGTTGCCGATCTTTTCCTCCTCGCCCTCCTTGTCGGGCTCGATCGCCACCGAGATCACGGGCGTCGGGAAATCCACTCCGCGCAGGACGACCCGGCTCTCCCTCGCGCAGAGCGTATCTCCGGTGTGCGTACCCTTGAGCTTGGGAACCACCCCGATGTCTCCGCTCAGGAGATACGGGACCTCGGTTCGATCCTTCCCCTGCATGATCCCGATGTGTGCGAGTCGCTCGTCGTGATTGCGGGTCGCGTTCGCGAGATCCGCCCCACTCGCGACCTTGCCGCTGAAGACCCGGAAGTACGAGAGCTCGCCGACATGCGGCTCGGTCGTGGTCTTGAAGATGAGCGCGCTCGTCGGCGAGTCGACGCTGGGAGAGATGAACACCTTCTCGTCCGAGCCGGGGCGGATCGCGCGGATCTCGGGCCGCTCGGTAGGGTTGGGGACGAGCTCGACGATCTTCTGGAGGAGCGACCGCACGCCGTGGAGCTCGAACGCCGAGCCGCAGAACACGGGGAACAGCTCGCGCTGCATCATCCCGGCCTTCATGGCGGCGAGCACTTCGTCGCGCGAGAGCTGCTCGCCCTCGAGATAGCGCTCGATCAACGTGTCGTCGGTCTCGGCGACGGTTTCGATCAGCTCCTGGCGATAGCGATCGTAGTCGCCGCGGACCTCGTCGGGGATCTCGCCCTCCTCGCGCTCTCCCTTCATTCCCGGCTTGTAGAGGTGGGCCTTCTCGCTGAACAGATTGCACAGCCCACGGAAGTCGGCGCCCTGTCCGATCGGGATCTCGACGGGAATCGCCCGATCGGAGAGGGTCTCGCGGATCTGCCGGTAGACGCTCTGGAAGTCGGCGTGCTCCTTGTCCATCATGCTGACGAAGATCAGCCGCGGGAGGTTCTCCGCGGCGGCGTATTCCCACACGCGTTCGGTCCCCACTTCGACTCCGGCCACGGCGTTGACGACCAGGCACGCTGCGTCGGCCACGCGAAGGCCGGCCTTCACCTCCCCGACGAAGTCGAGGTAGCCCGGCGTGTCGATCAGGTTGATGCGCGTGTCCATGTACTCGGCGTAGGCGAGCGCCAGGTTGATCGAGATCTGGTGCTCTATCTCGTCGGGCGTGAAATCGGTGAGCGCGTTCCCGTCCTCGACCGAGCCCATGCGTGTGCAGGATCCGGCCAGCCAGGCCATCGCGTTGACGAGCGTCGTCTTGCCGGAGCCGCCGTGTCCGATCACGGCCAGGTTCCGGATGTTCTGGCTTTCGTACACCTTCATGGACACTCCTCGAAGAAGAGTCGCAGTTCAAAATGGGCCATTTTCATCGTCCGGAACCCAGAAAATCGATTTGCACGAGTATGTCTTCTATCGGGGGTGGAACCGCCCGTCGGCCGGCATGACGGTATCGAATCAGGCCCTTCGCGTCCACGACCGCGAGGAGCGGCAGGGAATCCACGGGGAGACGCCGGGCCGCCTCGGCCGAATCGGGCGTCAGGATCGTGTAACGCCGGGGCGGCCCGGCGAGCGACGGGTCGCCGCCCAACCAGACGGCGACGAGCGTGGCGCGGCGCTCCGCCAGCCGCGCCGCCAGCGGCTC
>DASRVB010000309.1:0-2948 GCA_035687725.1 Gemmatimonadota bacterium | reverse complement strand
TCGTCGAACGCATCCAGCTCGTCGGAGTCGATGTCGATCTCCCCCAGCACGCCGTCGAGGCCGACGATCGGCACCACGATCTCCGAGCGCGTCGACGGGAAGCAGGCGATGAACTCCTCGCGCTCCGATACGTCGGGAACGATCTCCGTGCGACCGGTGGCGGCCGCCAGGCCGCAGATCCCCTCCCCGACCTTGATCGTCGTGTGCTCGGTTTCCTCTTCCCCGGCCCAGGCGGAGAGCACGAGCTCGTCGCCCTCGATCACGTAGATGCCCACCCACGAGTAGTGTTCGAACCGCTGGTAGAGCTCCGCGCATACGAGCTCCTGCGCGTCGATCTCGTTGACCGACGCCTCGAGCTGGCCGCGGATCGCCGAGCGGGCTTCGGAGTAGACCTCGGGGTCGACCTCTTGGCGTGCGCTCACGGAACCCTCCTCTGCGACCGATGAGACGACTCCGCGAGTCCCGCGGAGATGGCGAACCGCACCTGCTCCATCAGCTCGTCGATGTGCTCGCGATCCAGATCGCGCGTCTCCACGACGGGCCGGACGCTCACGTGGATGGCGCCCGGCAGGATGAACCAGGAGCCCTTCCGCATCAGCGCGTCGCTTCCCAGTATCGCCACCGGCAAGATCGGCAGCACCGTGTCCAGCGCGAGATGGAAGCCGCCCCGCTTGAACGGCAACAGCTCGCCCGTAGTGCTCCGCGTGCCCTCGGGCATGATCACGAACGAGACGCCCGCCCGACTCTCCTCTGCCGCGCGCTTCAGCGTCTCGATGGCGGCCACGCGGTTCTCGCGGTCGATCGCCACGTGACGACTCAACCGATAGGCCCAACCGAACACGGGGACGCGCAGGAGCTCCTGCTTCGCGATCCAGCGCAGGTCGCGTGCCCGCCCGAGAAGATAGTGGAGCACCGGGATGTCGTACATCGAGCGGTGGTTGGCCATCACGATGTACGACCTCCCGGGCTCCACGTGCTCCAGGCCGTCGGCCGTCAGCTTGACGTTCGACGCTCGGAGGATGGCCCACATGTACGCCATCTCGACCGCCCGGGGGAAGCGGCCCTCGGGGGCGATCAGCGAGCCGGGCATGTGGAGCGCCCCGACGATCAGCGTGAACAGGGAGAGCAGCGCCCAACACCCCGCCGACCGGACGATCGCGTAGACCTTCCAGGCGATCGTGTCCCGGCGATTCAATTCCGGGCGCGCGACAGCCGGACGGCCCAGTCCGCGAATCGTCGCGAGATCGGGTGGCGCGGATGGGCCAGAACGAACGGGGCGCCCTCGCGCGTCGCGCGCCCCACCCTCCTGTCTTCGGGGATCGTCCCCAGCTCGGGGCAGCGCAGCGCCAGGTTCTGCTCCACGACCGCGCGAAACCTGTCGAGGTACTGCCGCTCTTCGCGGTCGCGGACGCGGTTCAGGACGAGGAGCGGCGCGTCGTACTCCAGGATCCCGTCGACCTCGGGCTCGAGATCCGGGAACTCGTTCCTGAGCCCGGCGATCAGTGCCGTGATCGTCCGGTCGGGCACCGGCTCGTCTCCCGTGCCGCGGTAGTACTCGAGCACGAAATGGAGCGCCTCGCGGCGATCGCGGAGCTCGGTCAGGAGCCGTCGCAGGACGTAGTTCTTGAGGAAGCCGTAGGCGTTGTGGAACGCGGTCGACTCGGGGTTCGTCACCACCAGCTTGACGTCCCCGAGGAAGAAGAAGTCGAGCGTCACGGGCGTGGCCCCGGCCTGGAGGTCGAGCAGAACGTAGTTGGCGTCGAGCCCGACGAGGCCGCGGATCAGATCGAGCTTCCGATCGCGCAGCGGGTCCAGCGCGGTGACCATGTCGAACGACCCCGCGGCGTAGCGCAGGTTCGGAAGCCGGGTCGGCTGGAGGATCTCGCCCAGCGACTCGACCCGTCCGTCGATGAAGTCGGCGAGCTCCCGCTCGGGATGCGGCTCGCCCAGGAGCAGGTTGAGGTTGGAGCCGCCAAGATCGAGATCCACCGCGACCACGCGCGTACCCGATCGGGCGCCTCCCTGCGCCAGCGAAAGCGCGAGGCTGGCGGCGACGAACGACTTCCCGACCCCGCCCTTCCCGCCGCCTACGGCGATGAAGACCGGGCCCGATCGCGCTTCCGCCATCTAACCTGTCGCGATCAGGCGGATCGAGATGAGAGGATCTCGTCTTCCAGCAGGACCTCGAGCTCGTCGGCGAGCGTGTCGATGATGTCGCCGTCCAGCGTGTAGCGACCCAGCACGCGGATCCGCCCCAGGGCGTCGCGCGGCGACAGTCCCTCGCGGTATGGGCGCGGGTGGCTCAGCGCCTCCAGCGTGTCGCAGACCGCGAGCAGGCGCGCGTCGGGATCGATGCTCTCGCCGACGAGACCCGCCGGGTAGCCCGTGCCGTCGATCCGCTCGTGCTCCTGGAGCGCGATCCGCGCCATCCCCGACGAGACGCCCGTGATCTGCTGCATCAGGCGATAGCCGGCGTCCGCGTGGGGCCGGATCACGCGCTCGAACGTCTTGGGTGGGAGACGCATCGAGACGTCCCAGGTCTCGCGCGTGTCGAGCATCCCGATGTCGTGGAGGAAGGCGACGGTGCCGAGGTCGATGACGTCGCTGAGCGCTCCGCGCCTGGTATCGGCGGTCAGGAGCGTCAGGATCGCCACGTTGACGTGGTGCCGCTCGAACCACTCCTCGGGCGTGGAGCGAAACGTCTCCGGCAGGAGCGATCCGGGGTCGGCGCGCAGGCGCTCGAGCAGGTCGTAGAGCGCGTAGCGGATCTGCCCCACGTCGATCTCGGCCAGCGGGTCGCGCGCGCGGAAGATGCGCCGCGCGAGGCCGAGGGCCGTGTGGTAGATCGCCTCTGCGGGAGCCCGCGCGGGGACGGGCACGTCGGCCTCGGGCTCGGTGGCGGCGACCGCGGGTCCGGCGGGAACCCCGGTGCCGGCCGGGACCGCCTC
>DASRVB010000308.1:0-27635 GCA_035687725.1 Gemmatimonadota bacterium | reverse complement strand
TCCTTCGACATGGGGACGAACCCCTCGCCCACGGACTTGGCCTTCTTCTCGCGGATCCAGTAGCGGACGTCGTGACCTTCCTTGACGACCTGCCACGCGATGTCGGTGATCAGCGCGTCGTAGGAGACGAAGAGGAACTTCATGCCCGCGCGGCCGTCGCGGAGATCAGCGACGCGGAAAGCCCGAGCCGAGGGCCGGAACCGAAGCGATCCTCATGATCCGACTCCGATCGGGAGAAGTTTTCTTGTCCGGTGATGCTGGGGCCTGCGAACGGAAAACCTAACACCCGTTCAGTGCGCCCGCACCGCGCAGCCACTCAGGCGGGCCACAACCAGCCGAATACGCCGCCCGTAAGGAGCCCGTAGATCAGCGAATCGATGTTCGACTTGAGCGTCGTGCTCCAGGCGATCTTGTACCAGATGGAATTCTGCCAGAGCGCCAGGCCGTAGCCCACGAACGCCGTTGCGCCGGCGAAGCGGAACACCGACAGATAGTCGGCCCCCGGTCCCAGCGCGCGGCCCGAGATGTACGCGGCGAAGACGCTCACGACCACGCAGTAGACGAACCACTGGGCCAGGCTCACCCCCATCGAGGGGTCCCGCATGACGGTCAGCACGGCCACAGGTCCCCTCTTCTTCTTCTCGATGAACGCCGGGTCCTTCATCGCGGACGGGCTGGGCGCGTACGGCATCATGTAATTGCCGGGGGCCACGCCGAGCTTCCGAAGGGACTCCATCAGCGCGTCCTCCGACTCGACCCTGCGGAAGTCCGAGCGGTGATAGGGAAGCACCATGTGCAGGATCGAGCTCGCCACGAACACGATCACCGCGGCCACCAGAATCGGAGCCCAGAGCGACAGGATCGGGACCATCGCAGACCTCCTCCGGCATCGCCGGCTTGTCGGACTGTTACCGCATCTCTTGTCATGGACATTAGGGCGAACGCGCCGATCGACGCAACGGCTGCGACCTGCCACGCCGCCGGTGATCTGGCGAACCGGGCCCGGGGGCGTAAGCTTGACGTTCAGCCGCGAAGAGGACCGGACCACAGCCTGGGAGCCGCCGATGTCCATGTGGGGCGAGAAGTGCGTGCGCTGCGGGGAGCGGCGCACACGCGACACGTACGAAGGCCTGCCGACCTGCGAGGATTGCCAGCAGAACCTGAAAGCCAGGCTCCGGGCGGAGACCGAGGACCGCAGGACCTGTCCTATGGACAGCTCGGCGATGTCCAAGGAGATCGTCTACAACATCGTGGTGGATCGCTGCCCGAGCTGCGGGGGGATGTGGCTCGACGGCGGCGAGATGGAGCTCCTTCGGGCCGGGATCGAGGCCGGCATGGCGAGCGATCTCGGCCACGCCTTGTTCGTCCCGCCTTTCTGAGGACCGGCGAGAACTCGGCGGTCGAAGGAGGAGTCATGGCCCAACGCCCCAAGCCCGGCGGCTACACCACCGTATCGCCGTACCTGATCGTCGACGGCGCGGACGGGACGATTTCGTTCCTCGCGAACGTGCTCGGCGCGGTCGAGCTGCGCCGCTTCGCGGCGCCGGACGGAAAGCTCATGCACGCCGAGGTGCGGATCGACGACTCCGTCGTCATGCTCGCCGATTCCACCGCGGAGTGGCCGCCGATCCCCGCCAACGTGCACGTCTACGTCCCGGACGTCGACGCGACGTACCGGAGGGCGCTGGCAGCGGGCGCGATCTCGGTGCAGGAACCTGTTCAGAAGGGCGACGAGGACAAGCGGGGCGGCGTGCGGGATGCGGGCGGGACGACCTGGTGGATCGCGACCCGGATGGGTCGAGTTGCGGATCCGCCTCCGCGACGGCCTACACCGTAGGGAATCCGAGGTCTTTGCCGCGCAGCCGGGGCTCCGGCCAGCGCGCGGTGACGACCTTCCCGCGCGTGCAGAACCGCACGCCTTCCATGCCGTGCACGTGGGCGTCCCCGAACAGCGAGCTCTTCCATCCGCCGAAGGAGTAGTACGCCATCGGCACCGGGATAGGGAGGTTGATCCCCACCATGCCGACCTGGACCTCGCTCTGGAACGTCCGCGCGACGCCTCCGTCGCGGGTGAAGATCGCGACGCCGTTGGCGTAGGGGTTGGCGTCGACGAGCGCGACGGCGTCCTCGTACGTCTCCGCGCGGACGACCGACAGGACGGGGCCGAAGATCTCGTCGCGGTAGATCGACATTCCCGGCCGCACCCGATCGAACAGGCAGGGCCCCAGGAAGAAGCCGTCCTGTCTGCCCTCCACCGCCACGGCTCGTCCATCGATCACGAGCTCCGCGCCCTCCGAAACGCCCTCGTCGAGGTACCGCGTGACGCGATCGAGATGCTGGGCGGTTACGAGCGGACCCATGTCGGCGCCGGGCTCCATTCCGTCGCCCACACGGATCGCCCGCATCCGCTCTTCGACCCGCGGGAGGAGCTCGTCCCCCGCGTCGCCGACGGCGACGAGGACCGAGATCGCCATGCACCGCTCTCCCGCCGATCCGAAGGCCGCGTTCACCGCCGCGTCGGCGGCGAGGTCCATGTCGGCATCGGGCAGGACCAGCATGTGGTTCTTCGCCCCACCCAGGGCCTGCACGCGCTTGCCGTGGCGGGTTCCGGTCTCGTAGATGAAGCGGGCGACCGGGGTGGAGCCCACGAAGCTCACCGCCGCGATCTCCGGGTGCTCGAGGATTCTGTCCACCGCCGACTTGTCGCCGTGCACGACGTTGAAGACACCGTCCGGCAGGCCCGCCGCGCTCCAGAGTTCGGCAACCTGAATGGAAACCGACGGATCCTTCTCGGAGGGTTTGAGCACGAACGCGTTCCCCGCCGCGATCGCAATCGGGTACATCCACATGGGGACCATCACGGGGAAATTGAAGGGCGTGATGCCGGCCACGACTCCCAGCGGCTGGCGGATCGACCAGCTGTCGACGTTGGTCGACACGTTCTCCGAGAACTCCCCCTTGAGGAGTTGCGGGATGCCGCACGCGAACTCGACCACTTCGAGGCCGCGCTGCACCTCTCCCTTCGCGTCGGCGAGCACCTTGCCGTGCTCCTGCACGATCGTACGGGCGAGGTCTTCGGCCCGGTCGCGGATCAGTTCCCGGAATCGAAACAGGACGTTCGCGCGCGAGCCCAGGGGCGTCCGGCTCCAGGCAGGGAAGGCGCGCGCGGCGGCCTCCACGGCGCGATCCACGTCCGCGCTGCCGGCGAGCGGAACTTCGGCGCTGGGAGATCCGGCGGCTGGATCGAACACCGTGCCCATTCGCTCCCCGTCGCCGGCGTCCAGGCGGCCGTCGATCCAGTGGGCGAGGCGTCTCATCGCCGGACCTTCTTCGTCGTCGGCGGGCCCGTCGTCGCCGGCGGGCCGGTCGTTCCGCGCACCACCAGCGAGGGCGGCATGAGGAGATGCCGCACAGACCGGCGCTCGCCGTCCAGGCGCTCGAGGATCAGGGACACGGCGGTGCGGCCCATCTCGGGGCGCGGCTGATCGACGGTCGTCAGGTGGATGTGATGGACCGCCGCCAGCGCGGTGTTGTCGTATCCCACGACCGAGACGTCCTCGGGAACGCGGATCCCCTGCTCGGCCAGCGCGCTCAGCGTCCCGATCGCGGCCAGATCGTTGGCCGCGAAGACCGCGGTCGGCGCCTGCCCGCGGGAGAACAGCGCCCGGACGCCCCGCCAGCCACCCTCCTCGGTGTAGCTGCCGGCCACGATGCGCGCCTCGCCCGCGAGCCCGTGGCGGTCCATGGCGCGCTCGTATCCCCGGCGGCGCTCTCGGGCTCCGGCGCCGTCGCCGCCGTCGATGTGGACGATTCGGCGGTGGCCGAGCGAGGAGAGATGTCCGACCGCGAGCGCCGCACCTGCCGTGTCGTCGTTGGCCACGCTGTCGACCCAGGAGCTCCGCGACCCGCGCGCGACGAGCACCGTCGGCACTTCCCGGCTCGCCTCCGCGATTCTGCGCATCGGCAGAATCGGGCTCGCGAGGATGAGTCCCTCGGTGCGCAACTCGAGCATCGTGTCGAGCGCTCGCGCCTCGGAAAGCTCCACGCGGTCCCCCGTTCCGATGATCGTCCGGTATCCTCGCGCGGCGGCCTCGGCCTGGATCCCGTCGATGACCTCGGCGAAGAAGGGATTGTGGAGATCGGAGAGGAGGACGCCGAGCAGGTTGGTGCGCTGGCGGACGAGGCTACGCGCGACGGCGTTGGGCCGGTATCCCACGGCAGCTGCGACGCGCAGCACCCGCTCGCGCTTCTCGTCGCTGACGTTGGGGGCGCCGCGCATGACCAGGGACACCAGCGACTTCGACACCCCCGCGCGCTTCGCGACGTCGACGATCGTCGGTCGGGTCACGGCATACCTTGCTCGGAAAGCGGTTGACACATGCCGTGACTATAGCGCATCCTTGCGGAAAGTGGAACGTTCCACATTTTTCCGGTCCGCCCCGCCTTTCCGGGTTCTTCGGGCCGTAGAACTTCCTCCGCGGAGAGAGCGGCATGCGCTTCGGCGTCATCGGACTGGGACGCATCGGCCTGTACCACGCGCGGATCCTCCGGGCGCACCCCCACGTCGACTCGATGGTGGTGGTCGACGTCGATCCCGAGCGCGCGCGCGCGGCCGCCGAGGAACTGGAGGCGAGCTCCGCCGCCAGCGTGCAGGAGCTGCTCGGGAGCGTCGACGCGATCGCGGTCGCCACGTCCACGGACACGCACGCGGGCCTTATCCACGCCGGCGTCGACGCCGGCCTGCCGGTCTTCTGCGAAAAGCCGATCGCGCTCGATCTCGCCTCCACGATGGCGGTCGTCGCGCACGTGCGGGCGGCGGGCGCCGTCGTCCAGATCGGCTTCCAGCGCCGGTTCGACGCCGGGTATCAGGCGGCCAGGAGCGCGGTCTTGGCGGGCGATCTGGGTCGCGTCTACGTCGTCCGGATCGGGAGCCACGACCCCTACCCTCCCCACGAGAGCTACCTGCCGGGATCAGGCGGAATCTTCCGGGACATGCACATCCACGACTTCGACATCGCCCGCTGGGTGCTGGGGCAGGACGTCGTGGAGGTCTACGCGGAGGGCGCCGTGCTCGCCGATCCCATGTTCGCGCGCCACGGCGACGTCGACACGGTGGCCGCGACGCTGTCGTTCGACGGCGGCTCGCTCGGCGTGATGACCGGCGCGCGGCACGATCCGCTGGGCTGCGACGTGCGCCTCGAGATCTTCGGCAGCGGCGACAGCGTCTCGGTGGGCTGGGACGCGCGCACGCCGCTCCACTCGCTCGAGCCAGGGATGCCCCCCGCTCCCGAGAACCCGTATTCCCTGTTCCTCGACCGCTTCGACGCCGCCTACCGCCGCGAGCTGGCGGCCTTCGTCGAGCTCGCGCGGAACGGAGGCCCGAGCCCCTGCACGGTCGAGGACGCCGAGGTCGCGCTGCGGGTCGCCCTGGCCTGCGATCTGTCGCGCCGCGAGCACCGTCCGGTGCGCGTGAACGAAGTGACCGGCTGACGTGAAGCTCGCCGCAGCGCCCATCTCGTGGGGTATCTCCGAGGTTCCCGGCTGGGGCGTTCAGCTGGACCCCGACCAGGTTCTGGCGGAGATCGCCGCCGCCGGCCTCGACGCGACCGAGCTGGGGCCTGCCGGATTCCTCCCGGCCGATCCCCTCGCGATCCGAGAGCGGCTAGCGATCCGCGGCCTCGCCCTCGTCGGCGGGTTCGTGCCAGCGGTGCTCCACCACACCGCCGAACGCGTCGCGGGGCTCGACCGGATACGGGAAAGCGCGGCGCTCCTGGCCGATGCCGGCGCGAACGTGCTCGTGCTGGCGGCCGCGACGGGGGAAACGGGCTACGACGCCCCCTATCGGCCGGATGCGGTCGAGTGGGAAGTCCTCCGCGGCGGACTCGGCGCGGCGCGGCAGATCGCCGCGGGACGCGGGCTGACCCTCGCCTTTCACCCCCACTACGGCACGGTGGTCGAGCGCGAGGCGGACGTCCGGCTGCTGCTCGAGAGCACGGATGTGCCCCTGTGCCTCGACACCGGCCATCTGCTCGTCGCGGGCGCCGATCCGCTGGCGATCGCGTCCGAGGCCGGCGCGCGTATCGCGCACGTCCACCTCAAGGACGTCGACGCGGGTCTGGCCGCGCGCGTGCGGGCCCGAGAGATCGGCTACCGCGAAGCGGTACGCGCGGGACTCTACCGGCCGCTCGGCGAGGGCGATCTGGACCTGGGTGGGCTCCTCGAGATCCTCCGCGGTCAGGGCTACGACGGGTGGCACGTTCTCGAGCAAGACCTGGTGCTCGCGCCCGACGACGACCCCGGCCGCCCGCTCGCCAACGTGCGTGGGAGCGTGGGCTTCCTGCGCGGACTGGCCGCCGTGTCGCCGCGGGCCGGGACGCCGTGACGCGGACCGGGGCGCCGTGACGGCTTTCGATGTGCTCACGATCGGCCGCGTCTCGGTCGACCTCTATCCGGCGGAAAGCGGCGTTCCCCTCGCCGAGGTGCGGGCGTTCCACCGCTTCCTGGGAGGCGGGCCCACGAACGTGGCGGTAGCCGCGGCCAGGTACGGCCGCCGATCGGCGGTAATCACGAAGGTCGGGGACGAGGGCTTCGGACCGTACGTCCGGACGGCGCTGCGATCGTTCGGCGTCGACGACCGCTACGTGGGCACCCATTCCGAGCTCCTGACGCCGATCGTCTTCTGCGAGCTGTATCCTCCGGACCGGTTCCCGCTCATCTTCTACCGCGAGCCAAAGGCCCCGGACCTCGAGATCGTCCCCGGTGACGTCGATCTGGACGCTGTCCGTGAGGCGGGCGTCTTCTGGACGACCGGCACGGGTCTCTGCGAGGAGCCGAGCCGCTCGACCACGCTGACCGCCTTGGATGCGCGCGGACGCCGCGCGCACACCGTGCACGATCTCGACTGGCGGCCGATGTTCTGGGATTCGCAGGCCGAGGCGCGGCGCTGGCAGCTGGAAGCGTTGGGCCGGGCGACCGTCGCCGTCGGCAACCGCGACGAGGTCGCGCTGGTCGTGGGCGAGGGCGATCCGGAGGTGCAGGCGCAGCGGCTTCTCGATCTGGGTCTCGAGACCGCGTTCTTGAAGCTCGGCCCCGACGGTACGCTCGCCGTCCGCGCCGGTGAAATGGTCCACGTGGAGCCTGTGCGCGTGGAGGTCGTCAACGGCCTCGGCGCCGGCGACGCCTTCGGCGGGGCCGTGTGCCACGGTCTCCTCGCCGGGTGGGAGCTTTCCCGGATCGCGCCCTTCGCCAACGCGGCCGGCGCGATCGTCGCTTCGCGGCTCGCCTGCGCGGACGCCATGCCGACCGTGGACGAGGTCCTGGAGCTCCTTAGCCGAACGGAGGATCCGACGCATGCTGGATGACGCCCGCTTCCGCATGCTGGTCGACACTCGCGCGCGGCATCCCGAGCGCGTCGCGGAGCTCGCGCAGGCGCGGCGCCGCCGGCCGATGCTGGGGAAGGAGGGGACGCTCTTCCTCGTCGCCGCCGACCATCCGGCGCGGGGGGTCCTCAAGGCCGGCGACCGGCCGCTCGCGATGGCCGACCGGCGCTCGCTCCTCGAGCGCATCCTGATCGCGCTCGCCGATCCGGGGGTCGACGGCATCCTCGGGAGTCCCGACGTCGTCGAGGACCTCCTCCTCCTGGGCGCCCTCCACGACAGGATCGTCATCGGATCGATGAACCGCGGCGGTCTGTCGGGGTCGGCGTGGGAGCTGGACGACCGCTTCACCGCGTACGACGCCGAGTCGATCGAAGCGATGGGACTCGACGGCGGCAAGATGCTGATCCGCTTCGACTATGCCGATCCCGGCACGATCGCGACGATCGAGTCCGCCGCGGCGGCGGTCTCCGCGCTAGCGCGCCGGCGGCTCGTCGCGCTGGTCGAGGTCCTGCCCGCCATGCGGGACGCCGGCGGCACATTGCGCATCCCGAAGGAGCCCGACGCGTTGATCGCCGCCATGAGCGTGGGCGCCTCGCTCGGCTCCTCGTCCGCCTGGACGTGGCTCAAGGTGCCGGTCCTCCCCGAGATGGAGCGCGTCATGGCCTCGACGACGCTCCCCACGCTCCTGCTGGGGGGCGACCCCGGCGATCGCGCGGCCGAGGTGTTCGCCGGCTGGCGGAAGGCGCTCGCGATCCCGCAGGTCCGCGGGCTCGTCGCCGGCCGAACGCTCCTCTTCCCTTCCGACGACGACGTCGCGCGCGCGGTGGCCGAGGCGGCCGCCATCGTGCACGGGCGATGATCGCGCTCCACCTCCCAGCCGGGGCCGCCAGCGCGGATGGCGATTCCGTCGTGGTCACCCCGGAGACCGCGGGGTGGCGCTTCACCGGGCTTCGGGTGATCGAGCTCGAGCCGGGCGCTTCGCGGACGCTGGCGACGGGATCCGACGAGATGCTCGCGCTTCCGCTCGAGGGGGGCTGCCAGGTCGAGATCGACGGAGCGCGGTTCCCGCTCGCCGGCCGGCGAAGCGTCTTCGACGGCGTCAGCGACTTCGCGTACCTGCCGGCCGGCGCCGAGGCCCGCTTGTCGAGCGCCGAGGGCGCGACGATCGCGCTGCCCTCGGCGCGCGCGGAGAGGCGCCACGAGCCGGAGTACTTCCCCGCCGATGCCATCCCCATCGAGGTGCGGGGCGCGGGTCCGGCGACGCGGCAGCTCACGAACTTCTTCGCGCCCGAGGTGGGGCGCGCTCACAGGCTGGTCGCCGTCGAGGTGCTGACACCCGCCGGAAACGTTTCTTCCTGGCCGCCGCACAAGCACGACACGGCGTCGCCGGGAGGCGAGGCCGAGCTCGAGGAGATCTACTACTTCCGCTTCGACCGACCGGACGCCTTCGGTTTCCATCGCACCTACACCGCCGATTTCGACGTCGCGGTCGCAGTGGCCGACGGGGACGTGTTCCTGGTGCCGCGCGGCTACCACGGGCCATGCGTCGCGCTTCCCGGCTACTCCATGTACTACCTGAACGTCCTGGCCGGTCCGGGCGCCGAGCGGTCGCTGGCGTTCAGCGATGATCCGGTCCATGCATGGGTGCGTCCCACGTGGCAATCCGAAGCGCCCGATCCGCGTGTGCCGATGACGACCGCCGCGGGACGTCGCCTGCCGTGACCGCGGCACTCCGGCCCGAGGTGCGAGCCGTGAGCACGGTGCGGCTGACGATGGCCCAGGCGCTCGTCCGCTGGATGGCTGTGCAGAGCGTCGAGCGGGACGGCGTCGAGCGTCCGTTCTTCGCCGGCGTGTGGGGGATCTTCGGGCACGGGAACGTGGCGGGAATCGGCCAGGCGCTCCACCAGCTCGGAGTCCTTCCGTACGTGCTCTCGCGCAACGAGCAGGCGCAGGTCCACGCCGCGGCGGCTTACGCGCGGATGACGAACCGCCTTCAGACGTGGGCGTGCACTTCCTCGATCGGCCCCGGAGCGACGAACATGGTCACGGCCGCCGCGGGCGCGACGATCAACCGCCTGCCGGTTCTCCTCCTGCCGGGCGACACGTTCGCGAGCCGGCGGCCCGACCCCGTCCTCCAGCAGATCGAGATCCCCGGCGCGCCCGACGTAACGGTGAACGACACGCTGCGGCCGGTGTCGCGGTTCTTCAGCCGGCTGACCCGCCCCGAGCAGCTCGTCGCGGCGGCCCCGGAGGCGATGCGCATCCTGACCGATCAGGCCGCGACGGGAGTCGCGACGCTGGCGCTGCCCGAGGACGTGCAGGCCGAGGCGTACGATTACCCGGAGAGCTTCTTCGAGCCGCGCACGTGGCGGATTCCGCGCGAGCCGCCGGAGCCCGCGGTCCTGGCCGAGGCGGCGGCGCGGATCCGCGCGGCCCGGCGGCCGCTCCTCGTGGCCGGGGGCGGGGTCATCTACTCCGAGGCGACCGCCGCGTTAAAGGCGCTCGTCGATGCGACCGGCATTCCCGTGGCCGAGACGATGGCCGGAAAGGGCGCGCTCGCCTTCGATCACCCGTCGGCCGTCGGTGCCATGGGCGTGACCGGCACGGCTGCGGCGAACCTGCTAGCCCGCGACGCCGATCTCGTGATCGGGATCGGCACGCGCTGGACCGATTTCAGCACCGCCTCGCGCACCGCCTTCCAAGATCCCAATGTCCGCTTCCTCAACGTCAACGTCGCACGGTTCGACACCCACAAGCTCGGCGGGCTGCCGATCGTGGCCGATGCACATGCCGCGCTCGAAGCGGTGGCGAGCGCCCTCGAAGGATGGTCGGTCGAGGCGGAGTATCGCTCGCGGGCGGGAGAGCTGGCGCGCGACTGGGATGCGCGCGTCGCGGCGCTGTACGCGGCCGGCCACTCGCCGCTGCCGAGCCAGGTGGAGGTGATCGGCGCGGTGAACGAGGCCGCCGGGCCGCGCGACGTCGTCGTCTGCGCCGCCGGCAGCCTGCCGGGCGATCTCCACAAGCTGTGGCGCTGCCGCGATCCCAAGGGCTTCCACGTGGAGTACGGCTATTCGTGCATGGGGTACGAGATCGCGGGTGGCCTGGGCGTCAAGCTGGCCGCGCCCGACCGCGAGGTATACGTCATGGTCGGCGACGGCTCCTGGCTCATGATGTCGTCGGAGATCGTGACCTCGATCCAGGAGCGCGCGAAGCTGATCGTGGTGCTCGTCGACAACCATGGGTTCGCATCGATCGGCGGTCTGTCCGAGGCGGTGGGGTCGGGCGGGTTCGGGACCCGCTACCGCTACCGGGAGGGTGCCGGGATCGATCTCGACGGCGAGCTTCTGCCGGTGGATTTCGCCGCCAACGCCGCGTCGCTGGGAGCACACGCGATCCGCGCCCGCACGATCGCCGATCTGCGCGCGGCCCTGGCGGAGGCGAAGGGAATCGAACGCACGGTCGTGATCACGATCGAGACGGATCCGGAGGACCGCCTGGGCTCGTTCGAGACGTGGTGGGACGTGCCGGTGGCGGAGACCAGCGAGCAGGCGCCGGTGCAGGAGGCGCGCGCCCGCTACGAGAAGGAACTCTCACGAGGACGGTGGCTGACATGACTCGATGGACTCTCTGCGGTCGCCTCGCACTGGCATGCGTCGCATTCGCGGCCTGCACCCATGCGCTGGACCGGGAGCCCACCCCGCCTGCCGCGCCGGTCGCCTCGGACCGCCCCGCGCTCGTGGTCATGCTCGTCGTCGACCAACTGAGCCAGGAGCTTCTGGCCCGGTACGACACAGCGTTCACCGGTGGGTTCCGGCGCCTGATCGAGGGCGGCCGCTGGTACGTCAATGCGACGCACGACCACGCCGGGACCGTGACCGCCGCAGGCCATGCCACGCTCTCGACCGGAACCTGGCCATCCCACCACGGGATCGTGGCGAACGAGTGGTTAGAGAACGTGGACGGCGAATGGATCGAGATCTCGAACGTGGGCGACTCCACCGTTCAGATCGTCGGCTATCCGGAACTCGCCGGAGTCTCGCCGCACAGCCTCGAGCGTACCGGTCTGGCGGACTGGCTCCTGGCCGCCCAGCCGGGCGCCAAGGTCGCCTCGGTATCGCCCAAGGACCGGGGCGCGGTCCTGCCCGCCGCGCACGCAAAGGGGCAGGTCTGGTGGTTCGAGTCCTCTGTCGGCCGGTTCGTGACCTCGACCTACTACCGCGACGCCAATCCCGTGTGGATCGACCGCTTCCACGAGGAGGTCCTGGCCTCCCTCGCGGCCGATAGCGTGTGGACGAGCCGGGTCCCGACGGCGCTCGTCGAGCGCAGCGATCCGGACACCGCCGACTACGAAGGCGACGACGCCGGTCCTGTCTTCCCTCATCGCTTCGCGGGACCCGGAGAGCGCACTCACTTCTGGGAATGGTTCGAGCGGACCCCGATGCTCGACGAAGCCACGCTCGGGCTGGCCCGCGTGGTGATCGCGGAGGAGGGGCTCGGCCGCGACTCGGTTCCCGACTTCCTCGGGGTGTCCCTCTCCCAGACCGACCGCGTGGGGCACGACTTCGGACCGCTGAGCCGCGAGCAGCTCGACAACCTACTCCGGCTGGACGCCGAGCTGGGGGCTTTCTTCGCGCACCTCGACTCCGTGGTGGGCGCGGGACGATGGATCCTCGGCATGTCGGCCGACCACGGCGTGCTCGTCACCGGGCACGACATGCGCGTGGGGGAGACCGAGCGCGCCCGTCGCTGGACGGAGGAGGAGAAGGTGGCGCTCGCGGAGATCCTGACGGCGGCCGAGCGGGACGGTAGCGGCACGCCCGCGGACGTCGCCGCGGCGCTCGAGGAACTGGACTTCGTGGCCGAGGCCTGGACCCACGAAGAGCTCTCGAGCGGAGCTCCTGCGGACAGCTTCGCCGAGCTCGAGCGGCGCTCGCTATATCCGGGCCGGGCGCGCGAGGGGGTCAGCCGCTGGGGCGTCGAGATGCGGTTCGAGTCCCACTTCCTCGACCGCGAGCTCGGCTCCGGCCACGGGACTCCCTACTGGTACGACCGGAACGTGCCGCTGCTCTTTTACGGTCCGGACGTGCCTGCGGGGCGGGACTCCATGCGCGCTTCGACGGTGGATTTCGCACCCACGCTCGCCCGCATGCTCGGCATCCCGTTCCCCGACGATCTCGACGGCGCCCCGCTGGAGGCCGTCGTTCGCTAGTCGAGCCAGCGACTTATCGCGAGGCTGTGCCGCCTATCCGATCCCCGGTCTCGGGGGCGAAGAAGTGAAGCTTGCCGACGTCGAAGACGGCGTGGATCGACTCGCCGGGCTCGGGAAGCGGTCGCGGCGAGGCGCGCACCACGATCGAGTGCTCGCCGGCTCGCGCATGCACGAGCATCTCGTTTCCCAGCGACTCGACGAATTCCAGCTGCAGGAATGCGTCGGCCAGCTCATTCAGGCCTGGAGCGTGCGCTCCCCCCGGCCTGTCGGCTGAGCCGGGCTCCGCTATGGTTATGTCCTCCGGCCGCAACCCCAGGGTCACGGATCGTCCCAATACCGTTCGGGGTACATTCGCGCGGCGCAGATCGAGGGTCATTGCACGGTCGTGCGAATGGAACTCGACCGCTTCGCCTCTCGTAACCTCGCCCTCCAGAAAGTTCATTGCGGGAGTCCCGAGAAACCCCGCGACGAAGCGGTTCTCCGGACGTCCATACAGCTCGAGCGGTGGGCCGACCTGCTGCACGCGACCTTCACGAAGGACGACGATCCGCTCGCCCAGGGTCATCGCCTCGACCTGATCGTGGGTCACGTAGATCATCGTCGCGGCGAGCCGGCGATGAAGGCGTGCGATCTCGCCGCGCATCTGAACCCGCAATCTGGCATCCAGGTTCGAAAGCGGTTCGTCGAACAGGAAGACCTGCGGCTGTCGAACGATGGCCCGGCCGAGCGCAACCCTCTGTCGCTGACCGCCGGAAAGTTGTCGCGGCTTCCGTTCGAGGGTCTCGGACAGGCCGAGTACACGAGCCGCTTCCCGGACCCGGAGCTCGATTTCGTTCCGGGGCAGCTTCTGGAGTCTCAGTCCGAAGGACAGATTCTCGTAGACCGTCATATGGGGATAGAGGGCGTAGCTCTGGAATACCATCGCGATATCCCTCCCCTTCGACGGGACATCGTTGACGCACCGCTCGCCAATGTAAACGCGCCCGGCGGAAACCGTTTCCAGCCCCGCGATCATCCGCAGCAGAGTGCTCTTGCCACACCCGGAGGGCCCAACCAGGACGAGCAGCTCGCCGTCCTTCACTTCGAGATCGGCAGAGTGCACTGCGACCAGCTCGCGGCCGTCACTCGAGTAGACCTTACGAACATTCTCCAATCGTACGCTGGCCATGTCCGCTCAGAAGATCAGCGAATGACCGGAGACCGGATGATGCATGCACGGACGTCGATCACCAGCATGTATAGCCCCCATCGACCATGAGGTCGGTCCCGGTAGCGAAAGCCGAAGCGTCGGACGCCAGGTAGAGAATCGCCATAGCGATCTCGCCTGGCTGGCCTATGCGACCCATCGGCGTCATCTCGGTCCACATCCGCCGCCACTCCGGCGTCTCCAATCCGCTCCGTGTCATCTCGGTTTCGATGTAGCCCGGCGACACCGAGTTGACGCGTACCCCGCGGCCAGCCCACTCCACGGCCAGCGATTTGGTCAGTTGGATCACCGCCGCCTTGGAAGAATTGTAGGCAGCCTGGGGCTGTGGTTTGTTGACGATCGTGCCCGACATCGATGCCACGTTGACGATCGCACCGCGACCACGGCTCAGCATGAGGCGGCCGACGCTGCGGCAGCAACGGAACACGCCCATCACGTTGACCTCGAAGATCTCGCTCCATTCGGCGTCGGTCGTCTCCTCGGCAGGGGTGTTCTTCGCGACCCCGGCATTATTGATCAGCACGTCACACTGCCCGAAAGCGCTGCGCACTCGATCGACCATGGCGTCGACGCTCTCCGTGCTGCGTGTGTCCGTCGGCACGGCGAGCGCTTCAACCGCATCGTACCGCTGCAGCTCCCGGACAGCGGCATCGGCCATCTCCGGGACGAGCTCCGCCACGACGACCCGCGCTCCGGCGCGAGCCAGCAGATGACAAGCCGCGAGGCCGATTCCGCGACCGCCTCCGGTCACGACCGCGACTCGCCCCTGCAGACCGAATGCTTCCATGATCGTCATTGAATCGCCCCCATCGTGAGTCCTCGAACCAGCGCCCTTTGGGTTGCCCAGCCCGCGACCACCACAGGGAGAACAGCGGCCGTCGAAGCCGCGGACATCTTCGCCCAGAACAGCCCTTCCGATGTCTTGAAGGAGGCTATCGAGACCGAGAGCGGCGCTGCATCGCTGACGGTCAGGTTGAAGGCGAAGAAGAATTCATTCCATGCGAAGATGAAGCACAGGAGCGCCGTGGCTGACAAACCCGGCAGAGTCATCGGCAGGACCACGTGACGCATCTCCTGAAGGAACGTGGCGCCCTCCAACCGCGTCGCTTCCACCACCTCACGGGGAAGATCCAGGAAGAATGAGCGCATCATCCACACCACGAGCGGCAAGTTCATGGCGGTGAAGACCAGGATCAGGCCGAGGTGGGAGTCGAGCAGGCGGAGATCCCGGAAAATCACGTAGAGGGGAATTATGACACCGACCGGTGGCAGCATGCGGGTAGAGATCATCCACAGGAGCAACGAATCGCTCCGGCGAGTTTCCTGAAAGGCGATCCCGTAAGCCGCCGGTACGCCGAGAAGTAGCGCGAGCGTCGTCGAGGAGATCGTTACGACCAGCGTGCTCTCGAGCCGATCGAGGAATGAAGACCGGAGGAGAACGAGCCGCCAGTTCTCGAGAGTCGCATCGAAGAAAGGAGTCGTCGGTATCGTGAATGCCGCTGCTTCGGTCCGGAAAGAGGTCACGATCATCCAGAGGATCGGAGCGAAGACGATCACCGCCAGGAGGTGGGTCAGGATACCCAGCAGAATGTCGGCGCCCCGCCGGCCCATCACGCTGTCGCCTGACCGCGGTCGTCACGCCGAACCAGCCGCAGGAACAGCAAGAGAACCATGTTCGCCAGCAGGATCGCGAAGACCCCCAACGCGCTGGCGCGGCCTATGTTCCACCGCTCGAAGGCTTCCCGGTAGATCTGATACGTCAGATTGGTCGTGGAGATTCCCGGACCACCCGAGGTGGCGACGAAGATCTCGCCGAATGCGCTCAGCACGAAGAGGACCTCCAGCAGGACCGCGATCTCCACGTACCGGGCGAGATGCGGAATCACGAGGTGGCGGAAAATCGCCAGAGGACCTGCGCCGTCCATGCTCGCAGCATCCCGGAGCTCGTCGGGGAACGACTGAAGCCCGGCCAGCAGAATCAACATCGTGAAGGGTGTCCACTGCCAGCTCAGGATGGCCACGACCGCCACGAGCGGATAATGCGCGAGCGCATCGATACGATCGAGCCCCAGCCCGACGAGGACCGTGTTGAAGAGTCCGAAGGCGGGATTGAGGAGCATGTTCTTCCACAGGACCGCGGACACCGTCGGCATGATCAGAAACGGTGTGATCAGCAGAGTTCGCGCCAGTCCCCGGCCGGGAAAGGAACGGTTGAGGAGCAGGGCGAACAGGAGACCTAGAGCATGCGTCACGATAACTACGGACAGAGTCAGCACGGTCGTCGTCTGGATCACCGGCCAGAACTGCGGATCGCGCAGAACGGCGCTGAACGATCCCAGACCCACGAACCGGTCGCTCTCCGGCCGCAACAGGTTCCAGCTCCGCAGGCTGTAATAGAGCGTCAAGACGAGCGGGACCTGGGTCAGGATCACGAGATAGGCAACGGCCGGAGCGACCAGGAAGCGCCGGCGGCCGATCACGCCTCCCTCGTTTCTCATCGCACCCGTGGCTCGTAGTACCCCGCCCGCGTCAGCGTCTCCCGAACCGCACGCTGTCCCCGGACGAGCGCCTCGTCTACGGAAATGTTTCCGGCGAGGGCATCCGCGATGTGCTGCGAGACATCGGTTCCCAGTCCCTGGAACTCGGGGATTCCCACGAACTGGATGCCCTGATAGGGCACCGGGTCGCGGGTCGGATCGGTGGGATCGGCGGTGCGGATCGCCTCGAAGACGAGAGGGGCGAACGGTGCCGCCGAAACGTACTCCGGCCGTTCGTACGTCGAGGTTCGCGTGCCGGGTGGCACGCGATCCCATCCCTCTCGTTCCCCTACCAGGGTGATATAGTCGCGGCTGGTCGCCCACGTGATGAAGGCCAGCGCCTCGGATTGACGCTCGCTTGTCACGGGGATCGCCAGCGACCATACCCATAGCCAGTGGTTCCCCTTCGGAACGGGTCCGACGGGAGCCGGGGCGAACCCGATCGACCCCGCCACCCGCGATTCCGCAGGGTCGCTCAGGAACCCGGCGGCCACGGTCGCATCGACCCACATGGCTGCCCTCCCCTGCGCCATGAGAGTCAGAGCCTCCGTGAAGCCTATCCCCGTCGCGCCCGGGGGACCGCATTCCCGTAGCAGGCCGACATAGAACCCGACCGCCTCGCGCCACTCCTCCGACGTCAGCTGAGGCTGCCACTGGAGATCGAACCAGCGACCTCCGAAGGTGTTCACTACCGTCGTCAGGGGCGCCATCACCTCGCCCCAGCCCGGCAAGCCGCGCAGGACGATCCCGTATCGACCCTCCTCCGGAGAATGGAGCCGGCACGCGATCTCACGCACCTCCGACCAGGTGGGCTGCGCCGACAGCGAGAGACCCGCGTCCTTCAGCAGGTCCCGGTTGTAGTACAACATGCTGGACTCGGCGTAGAACGGAAGCGCACGAAGCTCGCCGTCGGCCGTCAGGGCCGTTCGGACGGGTGTCAGCAGGTCTTCCCTGTCGTAGTCCGCCTGGACCGACTGGGGATGGGCCTCCATCAGGGAATCGATCGAGGCGATCCAACCGTTCTCGGCCCAGATCGGCACCTCGTAGTTCCCCACTGTCACCACGTCGAAGGAGCCGGCGCCGGTGGCGATATCGGCGGTGATCCTGGTTCGCAGCTCGTTTTCCGGCAGGATGACCCACTCGACCCGAATACCTGGGTGGATGCGCTCGAACTCTTCGTCCAGCTGCTCCATGACCCGCATGTCGGGGTTGCTGACCGTGGCGACCGTAAGCCGAATCGATTCGTCCCCGCCACAAGCGCCCAGCCCGGAAGACAGGGCCAGAGCGGCGAGTATCGCTCGACAGCTCAGCCAGGAATCTGGCGCGCGCGGACTATTCCAGGACCGCATTCAGGGCGGCTCTCTGGGATCCGGTGGGGACATCGACGTCGAGCAGGGCCGCCAGGGTAGGCGCGATCTGGGCGACACTGGACTTCTCGCGGTAGAAGCCGGGACGCACTCCGGGTCCGAACAGGATGATCGGCACACGGGCATCGTACTCCCAGGGCGATCCATGCGTCGTGCCGTAGATCTCATCGTACTCGAACCAGAAGGGATCGAAGTGGACGAAGACGTCGCCGCTGCGATGCGGATGAAAACTGAGCAGCGCTTGAATGCCGGGCTCTCCACGGACCGCGGCCCGCACGAGATCGGCATGGGTGAACGCCTCATGGATCCCTTCCAGGCGGGAGAGCGCAAGAGCCAGAACCCTCGCGGCAGCCTCGCGCGGGATGTCTCGCTCGGCAAGCAGGGAATGGTCGAGGTAGAAGTGGTGCTCGACGTACGCCCGCAGCCACGAACGGCTGCCCGGAGCGGACCCATACGCCTCTACCAGGGCGGCCTCGGCGGCCTCCCGCAAACGGTCGGGGTGGATCCTTCCGGTGTGGACCTCCGAGTGCAGGCGCCGCAGCGCCTCCGGCAACGGCGCGATCCCGTGATCGGCGGTCAGAACGATGACGGTGCTCTCGAGCCCCACTCGGTCCTCGAGGAAGGCGAAGAGACGAGCCAGCAGTCTGTCCGTTCGCACAGTCAGATCCATGACCTCGTGACTGTCCGGTCCATACGCGTGGCCGGCCTTGTCGTTGGCGGAGAAGCTCACCGCGAGGAGATCGGTGATCTCGTCCTGACCGAGTCCCTCGTTGACGATGACCTCCTCGGCGAAGGCTTCCAGTACCTCGTTGGCGAAGGGCGTTTTGCCGAATGCGTCCAGGAACGCGCTCGACATCGTGGAGCTCCCGCCGTCGACAGGATGGGGGAAGACTCGGCCCAGACCGTCGCCGCCATCTTCGCCCGGGGCGTCGTCGGGACCTTGCAGTGCATAGGCCTCGGCTGGGAGGAGGCGGTCCCAGGTCGATCCGAAGTGGGAACTGAAGCGCGCCGCGCCATTGAAGCCCCGAACCCAGTCGGGCAGGCGGTCCATGTAATACGCGGACGTGACGAAGAGCGAATCCTCGACCCAGTAGGCTTCGTCGGCCAGTCGGCCGCCCATCATGATCGCCGATGTGTCCTTGAACGACATCGACACGACGCGCGCGCGGCCGTTGGTCGCTCGCTTGAGCGCGTCACCGACGGTCGAACCGAGAAAGCGCTGGGGTGAGCGTCCGTATCCCTCGGCACCGATCAGGTGGAACGCCGCATCGGTTACACAGCTCACCACGCTGTCCTCGGCGGCCGAGAACCACTGGTTGGAGATGATTCCGTTGATGTCTGCGTGTGTCCCGCTCAGGATGACCGCATGTCCCGGGCAGGTGCGAGTGGTCGCGTGCTCGTAGCGGCCGCTCGTCAGAACGGCGCCGCGCTCGAGCAGGAGCTCGAAACCCCCCGCACCGAAATGAGAGCGGAACCGGCGCAGATAGTCGTACGGAAACTGGTCGAGCACGATCACGAGGACGAGACGCGGCTGATCGGCGCGGTGCAGCGGATCGAAGTCTGCCGACCGCGCCGCCTCGTCGGTTCGCTCCAGTCCGTGACCCGTCCCGGCGAGGGCGACGATCAGTCCCGCGATGAACGAGGCTGCCGACGTGCTCAAGCCTGATTCTCCGATGTAGCCGACTCCTGGCGGCCTTCCGATCCGCAGGACCGGCGCACGACGAGTTCGGGCTCTAGCACGACGAGTGCCGGGGGCCGACCGGGGGCGGCAATCCGCTTGAGCAGAAGCTCGGCGGCGTGGCGACCCATTTCGTAACTCGGCTGGCGAACGGTCGTAAGCGGTGGGTCGAGCAAACCGGCCCAGGGTTCGTCGTCGTATCCGACGACCGCCAGGTCCCCGGGAACCTTCAAGCCGCGCTCTCGCAGGGCCTGGAGGACCCCCAGGGTCAGAAGGGCGTTCCCGGCGAAGAGCGCGGTCACCGATGGCTGTTCCGCGAGGAGCTCTTCCGCGATGCGACGACCCTCCTCACGCCGCGGTTCTCCGCTACGCACGAGAGCGTCGTCCGGCGGTATTCCGGCCTCCTCCAGCGCTTGTCGATAGCCGGCTCGACGTTCCACGCTGGTCGAGAGATTGAGGGGTCCGATGATCGCACCTATTCGCCTGTGACCGAGGCGCACGAGGTGACTGATTGCGGCCCTGGCTCCCTCGCGGTTCTCGGCTACGACGGTATCGATAGCGGTCCGGGTCAGTCGGCGATCGATGCATACCACGGGGAGATCGAGATCCGCCAGGCGACGTGCCGTTCTTTCGTCTCCTCGAATGGGAGGCAGGATGACTCCATCGGCCGATTCTGCAGCGAGAATCTCGAGATAGAACCGCTCTCGATCGAGCTCCTCGTCCGAATTGCAGAGGATCACGGCGTAATCGTGGGCTCTCGCCACGTCCTCGACGCCGCGTACCACGTTGGAAAAGAACGCATTCTGGATGTCGGGAATGATCAATCCGAGGAGATGCGAGCGACCGTCACGGGAGCGTAGTCGTCGCGCCACGCGGTTCGGCTTGTAGCGAAGCTCCCGAATGGCCTCCTCCACACGCGTCCGCGTACCGGCCCGCACCTTTGCCGGGGTGTTGAGCACGCGGGAAACCGTGCTGATCGAAACGCTCGCGCGAGAGGCGACTTCCTGGAGGGTCGACATGATGAAAACGTTGTCATGATGCGCTCCTTGTGTCAAGTGGCATTACCCTTGACTCTCACCGCAAATCCTGCAAACGTTGTCACATGAACCCCGACGTGATTCTGGGGGGCGTCGAGGCCGGTGGCACGAAAATCATGTGCGCGCTCGGCTCGGCGCCGGACGCCATCGTCGCGCTCGCGCGCATCCCGACCACCGATCCCGACCGCACGGTCGAGGAGATCGTCGAGTTCTTTCTGCGGCATGAGGAACGACCGGCCGTCGTCGGCATCGGCTCCTTCGGGCCGCTGGATCCGGATGCCGGCTCGCCGACGTACGGAACCATCACCAACACTCCCAAGACGGGATGGAGAGAGTTTCCCCTTGGACCCCGCATCGCGGTTGCGCTTGGCGTACCGTTCGTCTTCGACACCGACGTCAACGCGGCGGCGACGGGTGAGCACCGGTGGGGCGCCGCCCGCGACGTCGACTCCTTCATCTATATGACGATCGGGACCGGGATCGGTGGAGGAGCACTCGTTCGGGGCCGCCGGCTTCATGGACTCATTCACCCCGAGATGGGCCACTTGATGTTGCCGCGGGTCCCGGGTGATGCTTTCGAAGGAGTCTGCCCCTTTCACGGAGACTGCCTGGAAGGCCTGGCCTCGGGGACGGCCATGCGCAAACGATGGGGATGTCCGGCCGAGGACCTCCCACTGGACCACCCGGGTTGGCGACTCGAGGCGAGCTACATCGCGCTCGCCCTCATCAATCTTTCGCTGACCCTCTCCCCGCAGCGGATCGTCATCGGCGGCGGGGTTACCGAGAACCGCTCGTTGCTCCCGATCGTACGCGAGGAGTTCACCCGGCGATTGAATGGATACGTGCGCTCGCCGATCGTGCTGGAGAACGTGGATTCGTACGTGGTCGAGGCGGGGCTCGGGGATCGAGCCGGCGTGCTCGGAGCCCTCGCGATGGCCGAGGAGGCCCGTGTCCAGCGACGGGGCGCCGGCCCCTGGTCCATCCCCGTTGACAGTCGGGTCTCGGGATCGCAAGATTGACTGGAACGTTCCAACAGGGGAGGACTTTGGCGGGCGAGGCGGTTCTGCGCATGGAAGGGATCCGCAAGGAATTCCCCGGCGTCCTGGCCCTCGACGACGTGGATTTCGCGGTGCTCCCCGGTGAGGTGCACGTGATCCTCGGAGAAAACGGAGCCGGCAAGTCCACGCTGATGAAGATCTTGAGCGGGGCGCACGGCAAGGACGCGGGGAAGATCTTCCTGGCCGGGCGCGAGGTGGAGATCGACGGGCCTCGCCGCGCGCGTGAGCTGGGCGTCGCGATCATCTACCAGGAGCTGAGCCTCGCCCCCACTCTGTCGGCGGCCGAGAACGTCTTCCTGGGGCGCGAGCCGCGCCGGCTGCCGGGACTGGTGGACCGGGCCGCCATGGAGCGGCGGGCGCACGCGATCCTGGACGGTCTCGGCGCGCGGTTCGACGTCCGCCGGCCCATCCGCGAGCTGAGCCTAGCGGAGCGACAGCTGGTCGAGATCGCGCGCGCGCTCTCGCTCGACGCCAGGATCCTCGTCATGGACGAGCCGACATCGGCGCTCACCGAGCCCGAGACCCGGGCCCTCTTCGAGACGATGCGCCGCCTGACCGCACGGGGCGTGGCGATCGTCTACATCTCCCATCGCCTGCAGGAGATCTACGAGATCGGCGACCGGGTCACGGTGCTGCGCGACGGCCGCCGCGTGGCCACCCTGGATGTGGCGGCCGCCGACCGGCGCGAGCTCGTCCGGCTCATGGCGAACCGCGAGGTCGACGAGCTGGTCACGCGGCTCCCTTCCCCGCGCGGCGGCGAGCTCCTCGAGGTCGAAGGTCTCACGCGGGCGAGCGATCTCCGGGACGTGAGCTTCACGCTGCACGAGGGCGAGATCGTGGGCTTCGCGGGGCTGCTGGGCTCGGGCCGAACGGCCGTCGCCCGCGCGATCTTCGGCCTCGACCCGCTGGACGCGGGTCGCATCCTCGTCCACGGCCGGCCGCTCGCGATCCGCTCGCCGCGCGACGCCATCCGCGCGGGGATCGGCCTGGTGACCGAGGACCGCAAGCGCCAGGGCCTCGTCCTCTCCCTCTCCGTGCGGGAGAACATCTCGCTGCCGGTCCTGGGATCGGTCTCGCGCCTCGGTCTGATCGATGCGCGCCGCGAGCGCGAGCTGGCCTCCCGGTACGCGACCGACCTGCGGATACGCACGCCCTCCATCGAGCAGACGACGCTCAACCTGAGCGGCGGCAACCAGCAAAAGGTGGTGCTGGCGAAGTGGCTGGCCTGCCGGGTGGACGTGCTGGTGCTCGACGAGCCGACCCGCGGGATCGACGTCGGGGCCAAGCAGGAGATCTACGGCCTCATGAACCGGCTGGTGGCCGAGGGCGTCGGGATCCTGCTCATCTCCTCCGAGCTTCCCGAGATCGTGGGGCTCTCCGACCGGGTGCTGGTCATGCGGGGCGGCGAGGTGGTCGCCACCTTCGAGCGCGGGATCTCCCAGGAGGACATCCTGGCCAGCGCCGTGGGAATGGCCACGTGAGGCGCGAATTCGGAACGCTGGCCGGCCTCCTGGCTCTCTGCGTCGCGCTCTGGATCGCGACGCCCCACTTCCTGACCACGGCCAACCTGCTGAACGTCGTCGAGCAGAGCACGCTCATCGGCATCATCGCAGTGGGGATGACGTTCGTGATCCTCACCGCGGGGATCGACCTGTCGGTCGGCTCGATCGTCGCCCTGTCCGGCGTCGCCATGGGAACGGCGTTCCGCGCGGGGTTGCCGATCTTCGCTGCCGCGCTGACCGGGCTCGCCGTGGGCCTCGCCTGCGGGCTCGCCAATGGGGCGCTCATCACGCTGGGCCGTCTCCCCCCGTTCATCGCCACGCTCGGCATGATGAGCATCGCGCGGGGCGGCGCGCTCATGCTCTCGGACGGACGGCCGATCTCGGGCTACCCGGCCGGCTTCCGCGAGATCGCGACCGGCGACCTCCTGGGGATCCCGGTTCCGGTCCTGGCCATGCTGGCGATTTACGGAATCGCACACTTCGTTCTCACGCGCACGACACTCGGGCGGTACACCTACGCCATCGGTGGCAACGAGGAGGCGGCGGAGCTGTCCGGCATCGGCGTACGGGCCTACAAGTCGGCCGCCTATGGGATTGCGGGCGCGCTCAGCGCGGTGACGGCTCTCCTGCTCGTGGCGCGGCTCGATTCGGCCCAGCCGATCGCCGGCATCATGTACGAGCTGGATGCCATCGCCGCGGTCGTCATCGGCGGGACGAGTCTCCTGGGAGGCTCGGGCTCCGTCATCGGCACCTTGATCGGCGCGCTGATCATGGGCGTCCTGAGGAATGGGCTCAACCTGCTCGGCGTCTCGTCGTACCTCCAGCAGGTGGCGATCGGCGGCGTGATCATCGTGGCGGTGCTGATGGACATGGCGTTGCGGCGGCGCGCCCGACTTCCAATCGAGTGAGGGCCATGAGAAACCCACGGGGCACGAGGTGGGTCGCGGCGATGGTCGCGGGTCTTGCCTGGGGCTGCAATCGCGGGGATGGGGCGGCGGACGCACCCACCGTCGCCCTGGTCCTCAAGACCCTGAACAGCCCGTTCTTCATCGAGCTCGAGGCCGGCGCCCAGCAGGCAGCCGACAGCCTCGGGATCGAGCTCGTCGTCCAGGCCCCGGACCGGGAGATCGACGTCGAGCGACAGATGCAGATCATCGAGAACCTGCTCCAGACCGGCATCGAGGTGCTTCTCCTCACACCCAGCGGCTCGCGCGAGATCGTCAGCGCGATCGCCGAAGCCAATCGGGCCGAGGTCCCCGTCGTGATCGTGGACACACGCGCGGACGAGGAAGCCCTCACGGCTGCCGGAGCCAGAATCTCCACCTTCATCGGCTCGGACAACGTGGACGGAGGACGCATGGCGGGCCGCTTCGTGGCCGAGGCACTGGGCGGGCAGGGGCGGGTGGCGATCGTCGAGGGGATACCGGGACACGAGACGGGCGACTCCCGGCTGCAGGGGTTCCGCGAGGTCATCGCCGAGCACCCCGGCATCTCGATCGTCGCCTCGCAGACCGCGAACTGGGAGCGCGATCAGGCCTTCAACGTGACCCAGAACATGCTGCAATCCCATCCCGAGCTGCAGGCGATCTTCGCCGCCAACGACATGATGGCCCTGGGCGCAGTGGAGGCGATCGCGGCCGCCGGGCGGACGGGCGAGCTGATCGTCGTCGGCTTCGACGCCCTCGATGAAGCCAGGCAGGCGATCCGGGACGGGCGGATGGACGCGACGATCGCCCAGCACCCTCGAGAGATGGGGCGCATCGCGATCGAGAGCGCATGGAGCATCCTTCAGGGGGATTCGGTGCCCGCCGAGCAGCCGGTCGGCATCGAGCTGGTGACGGAATGAGGGACAACGGGTTGACGGTTCGACGACGGCGTTTCACGAGAGTTCACGACCAGGCAGTCAGCCGGCGGACAGAAAGCGAGTCCGCCAGAGAGGAGAGCACATGAACGCAGCGAGGCTCGTGTGCCTGCTGGCGATCGCGACGCTCGGCGTCGCGGCGATCCCGAGCATGGCCGAGGCCCAGCATGGACAGGTCGCCGGCCGGGTGGTCGAGGCCGGGACGGGCGAGGCCCTGACGGGGGCCCAGGTGGTGGTGAGCGGCACCTCGATCGGCGCCGTCACCGACGAGAACGGGCGCTACCTCCTACCCCGCGTCCCCGCGGGCTCCCAGACCCTCGAGGCCACGTATCTGGGCTACACCGAGGCGAGCACGACCGTCGAGGTCGCCGACGACCAGCTGGCGAGCGCGAACTTCACGCTCGAGGTCTCGGCGATCGCGCAGCCCGAGCTCGTGGTAGGCATCCGGGCATCGGGCCAGGCCGAAGCACTGTCGCAGCAGAAGGCCGCCCCCAACATCAAGAACATCGTAGCCTCGGATCAGATGGGCCGCTTCCCCGACGCCTCCGCGCCGGAGGCGATCCAGCGGGTCCCGGGCGTCGCGCTCGAGCGCGATCAGGGCGAGGGGCGCTACATCCAGATCCGCGGCGGCTCGGCCGCCAACACGCAGGTGACGGTGAATGGCGAGCAGCTTCCTTCTCCGGAGGCCGAGATCCGCCAGATCGGACTCGACGCCGTGCCGGTCGAAGTTCTGGAATCGATCGCGGTCTCCAAGGCGATCACCCCCGACATGGACGCCGAGGCGATCGGCGGGTCGGTCGACCTGGTCACCAAGCAGGCGCCTGAGGACATGCTCTTCGCGGTCGAGGCCTCCGGCGGATACGCCCCCATTCGCGACGAGCCCTCGGGTAGCGGCTCGCTGACCTGGGGAACGCGCTCCAGCGACGGCCGCGTCGGATTCCTCGCCTCGGGCTCGTTCAGCCGGCGCGACTTCGGCTCCGACGACCTGGAGCCGGCCTACGACCTCGGCGACGTCGGCCCCGACGACGACGAGATCGAAGAGGTGGGCGTCAGGCACTACTCGATGTATCGCGACCGCTTCGGCTTGACGGCCGCGCTGGACTACCGCCTTGGTGAGGGATCCAACCTGTTCCTGAACAGCCTCTACAGCCAGCTCAACGACAACGAGCAGCGCCTGGCGTTTCTGAACAACGTAGCCGACGGCGAGCTCGAGTTCGCGCACCGGAACCGCTACGAGAAGACCTCGAACCTCAACGTCACCGCGGGCGGCGAGCACCTGATCGGCGGCGGCATGGAGCTCGAGTACCGCGGGACGGTCGCCCGCGGCCGGCAGGAGACCCCCAACGACTGGGAGCTCATCTTCCTCCGGGAGGACGTCGAGTTCGAAACCGACATCTCGGATCCCGACGACATCCGGGCCGATCCGGTGGGCGGCACGGCGGGAACGTATCTCTTCGACGCCTTCGAGCCCGCGAACGACGAGACGACGAACCTCGACCTGGTGGGGGCGGTCGACCTGACGATCCCCTACGGCTTCGGCTCCGAGGGCGCGGGAAACTTCAAGGTAGGCTTCAAGCTTCGTGACAAGGACAAGGACCAGTCGGTCAACGAGGAGGCGTTCGAGCTGATCGACGACGGTCCCGACATCATCCTCGGCGAGGATGTCGGGGAGCCGTTCGAGCTCGAGGACTTCAACCCCGGCGACTACCCGTTCTCCCCGTTCGCAACCAGCGAGGACGAGAACGAGGCGTTCCTGGACAACTTCGGCGACGTCCTCGAAGGGGAGCTGGACCTCGAGGCCGAGACCCAGGACTTCGAGGTCGGCGAGACGACCGCGGCGGTCTACGCGATGACGGAGATCAACCTGACCCCCGCGTTCATGGTCCTGCCGGGCGTCCGGTACGAGCACACCAAGGTGACCAGCGACGGGTTCGACTTCAACGCCGAGGAGGAGACGCTGGAGCCGGTCTCGGCCGAGAACGACTACGGTCGCATCTTCCCGATGCTCCACCTCAAGTACGAGCTGGGTCCGCTGACCAACCTGCGGGCTGCGGTTACGACGGCGATCGCCCGGCCGAACTTCGTCGACCTGGTTCCGTTCCGGGTCGTCGACGAGGAGGACATCGTGATCGGGAACCCGGATCTCGATCCCACGACATCCACGAACGTCGACCTCCTGTTCGAGCACTACGACAGCCGGATCGGGGTCATGTCGGCGGGGGTCTTCTACAAGTCTCTCAACGACCCGATCTTCCCGTTCACCGAGGAGAACGAGCTCGGTGGCAATACGGTTCAGCCGAGGAACATCGACTCGGGGGAGATCCGCGGCGTCGAGTTCGCGCTCCAGCAGCTGCTCACGTGGCTACCGGCGCCGCTGGACGGGATCGGGATCTACGGCAACTACACCTTCACCGATTCCGACGCCACCCTGCCCGGCGGCCGGGAGACCCGGCTCGGCGGCCAGTCCAAGCACGTCGCCAACGCGGCCCTCAGCTACGAGCGCGCGGGGTTCTCGGGGCAGGTCAGCATGAACTACCGCGACGACTTCATCCTGGAGTTCGGCGGCGACACCGGAGAATCGGAGGAGCGCGAATCGGACCTGATCGTCGAGGAGCACCTGCAGTTCGACCTGTCGGCGAGCTATCAGGTGAACCGGCAGGCGACGATCTTCCTCGAGCTCGTGAACCTGAACAACGAGCCGTTCGTGACGTACCAGGGGATTCCGGAGCGGCCGATCCAGGAAGAGTTCTACGAGACATGGGGGGAGCTCGGCCTCCGCTGGCGGTACTAGGATGAGGAT
>DASRVB010000307.1:0-4155 GCA_035687725.1 Gemmatimonadota bacterium | reverse complement strand
TTGCCAAGGCAACCTGCCTTGGCTGCGTCCGAGTGCGGCTGCCGGCTTGGTCTGGATCGCCCCCGCGAGCGCGGTGACCACCGATCGACCATCTCGTGATCGACACGCACGCGCACCTCGACGCGCTCGAGGACCCCGACGCGGCGCTCCAACGCGCCCGCGCGGCCGGCGTCACGCGTGTGATCACGATCGGGACGGGGATCGACTCCTGCCGCCGCGCCCTCGAGCTCGCCGCCGCCGACGGCGTCCACGCGGCGCTCGGGATCGACCCGCACCATGCGGGAACGGAGGAAGCGGAGCGGCTGGACGAGCTGCGCGAGCTGCTCGCCGAGCCGAACGTCGTCGCCGTCGGCGAGGCCGGGCTCGACTACCACTACGGCGCCGACCGGAAGGCCGAGCAGCGGGCCCTCTTCGAGGCGCAGCTCGAGCTCGCGCGCGAGAACTACGAGCGGACGCTCGAGCTCGCGGAGGCGGACCTGATCCCGCGCGCCGAGCTCGACCAGGCGCGCGCCGAGCTGCGCTCGCGCGAGGCGAACGTGGCCGCGGCCCGCTCCAGGGTCGGCCAGCTCCAGGCCTCCGCCACCAGTGCGCGCCACGAGCTGAACCGCGTTACCTACACGAGTCCCATCGACGGCGTCGTCACGCGCGTCAACGTCGAGGAGGGCGAGGTGGCGATGATCGGCACCATGAACCAGCCCGGGACGGTGCTGGTCGTCATCTCGGACCTGGGTGTCATGGAGGCCACCGTCGAGGTCGACGAGACCGACGTCGTCAACATCGAGACGGGACAGGAGGCGCGCGTGACGGTCGACGCCTTCCCCGATACGACGTTCACCGGTGAGGTGACCGAGGTGGCCACGAGCCCGATCATCGTTCCCACCGCCGGCGGGCCGGCCCCCGGAGCCACCGATTACGAAGTGAAGATCACGTTGACCGACGACTTTCCGTCTGCCCGCTCCGGGCTCTCGGCCTCTACCGAGATCGTCACCGCTCGCCGCGAGAACGTGCTGGCGATCCCGATCCAGTCGCTCGTCGTGCGCTCGGTCTCCGACGATTCTGCCAGCGCCGAAGGAGTCGTCGAGAAGGAGGGCGTCTTCGTCGTGCGCGACGGGGAGGCGATGTTCGTTCCCGTCCGCGTGGGGATCAGCGGCGACCGCTACTTCGAGGTGCTGAGCGGGATCGAGGAGGGCGACCAGGTCGTCAGCGGAAGCTACGAGGCGCTGCGCGACCTCACCGACGGCGCGCCGGTGAAGATCGAGGAGGCCGCGGCTTTGAGCGAGGGCTCGTGATCCGGGAGAGCGCCGACGGTCGTCCGCTGATCCATGTCCGCGGCCTCGAGAAGATCTACGAGATGGGCTCGGAGCGGATCCACGCCCTGGACGGCGTGGATCTCGACATCGAACGCGGCGAGTACGTGGCCATCATGGGCCCTTCGGGATCGGGCAAGTCGACGCTCATGAACCTGCTGGGGTGCCTGGATTCCCCCACGGCCGGCGACTACTGGCTGAATGACAGGCAGGTGAGCCGCCTGGACGACGACGAGCTGGCCCACGTGCGGAACCGCGAGATCGGCTTCGTCTTCCAGACGTTCAACCTGCTGCCCCGGGCGACCGCGCTTCACAACGTCGAGCTGCCGCTCGTCTACGCGGGAGCGAGCTCCGAGGAGCGGCGGGAGCGGGCACTGGCGGCGCTTCGGGCGGTCGACCTCGAGGACCGCGCCACCCACAAGCCCAACGAGCTCTCGGGCGGCCAGCGCCAGCGGGTGGCGATCGCCCGGGCGCTCGTGACCGATCCCGCGATCATCCTCGCGGACGAGCCGACCGGGAACCTCGACTCGAAGACGAGCGCCGAGATCATGGGCGTGTTCGACCAGCTCCAGGCCGACGGGAACACGATCATCCTGGTGACCCACGAGTCCGACATCGCCGCGCACGCGCGCCGCGAGGTGTTCCTCCTGGACGGCAAGATCGAGCGCGACGAGGTGACCAAGCCTGCCGCCGGCGCTCTGCCGCCACCACCCCGCGTCACCCTCTGAGCCCGCAGGTCCTTCGACCGGAACTCAACCGTCGTACGGTGCGACGAGGCAGGCGAGACGGTGTAGATTTCTTCGCATGGATCGCTCCAGTTATCCCACCCGTCTCCTCCGCCGGGGAGAGGCCCGGGAGCGAGACGAGCGCACGCCCGCCGAGCGGATCGCGACGGTGTGGACGCTCACGCTCCAGGCCTGGGCGTTCCATGGAGGAGGAGACGCTGAATCCCGACTACGTCGAGATGTTGGCCGCGTTGTCCGCGGCCGACGCTGAGTACCTGGTCGTCGACGCGCACGCTCTTGCGGCGCACGGCGTACCCCGGGCCACGGGCGATCTGGACATCTGGGTGCGATCCACGGCGGCGAACGTGGAGCGCGTATGGCGGGCGCTGGTCGAGTTCGGCGCTCCGCTGCATGAGCTGACGGCCGAAGATCTCACTCGTCCCGACGTTGTCTTCCAGATCGGGATCGTCCCGCGCCGGATCGACCTGCTGACCTCCATCGCGGGCGTGGACTTCGAAGCAGCCTGGAAGAACCGCACTCGTGTGGATATCGAGGGGATGGAAGTACCGGTTCTCGGTCGCGCGGAGCTGATCCGGAACAAGCGCGCCGTGGGGCGCGCGCGCGACCTCGCCGATATCGAAGACCTCACCGAAGCGGAATAAGCGGGTTTCCGCCTCCTAGGGCGGTATCTTTCCCTCATGATGCGAGACACCTGGGAGGACGTGGCCCCCGGCACGCGCGTGGTCGTGGCGATGAGCGGTGGCGTCGACTCGAGCGTCGCGGCGGCGCTCCTCGTCGAGCGCGGATGCGACGTCGTCGGGATCACGATGAAGAACTTCTGCTACAGCCACGTCCCGGAGGAGCTGTCGGCCGCCGCCTGCTGCTCGCTGGAGGCGATCGAGGACGCGCGCGGAGTGGCGCGGGCGCTCGGCATCCCCCATCACGTGCTCGACTTCGAGGGCCCGTTCCGCGAGGCGGTCATCGACCCCTTCGTCGAGGAGTACGCTGCCGGCCGGACGCCGAACCCCTGCGTCCGCTGCAACCGGTTCGTGCGCTTCCCGCAGCTCTGGCGGAAGGCGCGCCTCCTTGGGGCGGAGTTCGTCGCCACCGGCCACTACGCGCGCGCCATTCGCCGGGCCGGTGCCGATTTCCGCGCCGATGTGACGGATTTCCGCGCCGACGTCACGGATTTCCGCCACCTGGACGGCAACGACATCGGGAGCGAGGTGGCGATCGTGCGTCCCGTCGATCGAGCGAAGGACCAGACGTTCTACCTGTGGGGCCTCGGACGGCCGCTGCTCGAGCGCGCGCTCTTCCCCCTCGGGCAGCTATGCAAGCGCGAGGTGCGGGCCCGCGCGGCCAAGCTCGGGTTCGTGGTCGCCGACAAGCCCGAGAGCCAGGACATCTGCTTCATCCCCGACGGGGACCTGCGCGGCTTTCTCGAGCGACAGCTGGCGGAGCGCCCGGAGCTGGCCGCCGACCGCTTCGCGCCCGGGCCCGTGCTCTCGACGAGCGGCGAGCTCCTCGGCACGCACGCGGGAAGCGCGTTCCTGACAGTGGGCCAGCGGCGGGGCATCGGCGTGACCGGCGAGCGGCCGCTGTACGTAACGAGCGTCGGCGCCGGGAACACGGTCGTGGCGGGAGGGGATGAGGATCTCTATGCCGACGGGCTCGAGGCGGACGACGCGAACTGGCTCGTCGAGCCGCCGCGGGAACCGATGGCCGTCCTGGCCCAGATCCGCTACCGGTCCCCTGCCGCTCCTGCGCGCCTGATCGCGGGCCCTTCGCGCACCGTCAGGCTTCGCTTCGACGAGCCGCAGCGCGCCATCGCGCCCGGCCAGTCGGTCGTGTTCTACGACGAAGCCGACCGTCTCCTAGGCGGCGCCACCATCACGGGGCGTTGAACGCATCGCTCCTCACATCCGGAACAGATACTGGAATTTCGCGAAGTACTGGCGCTCGACGGGGGTGAGCTCGTCCCGGGGGTCGGCGAACTCGCGAAAGACCTGGGTCGAGCCCACGTAGAACAGCGTGAACGGGTTCAGCTTGTAGGTGACCAGCGGCTCGAGGTTGAACTGCTCGTCGAAGTCGTCGTACTGGAGCACGAGCCTCAGGAACAGCTG
>DASRVB010000306.1:0-9491 GCA_035687725.1 Gemmatimonadota bacterium | reverse complement strand
GCCTCTCGCGCGCAGCCCTCTACCGCCGGATCGAGCGCCACGGCCTGAGCGCCTGAGCCCGGGCGCGCGGCTGCGCGCGACTGTCCGCCGCCGCGCTATCATTCGAGGACGATGTCCCGCCTCTCCTACCAGCGCCGGCTGTTCGCGCTCGCCCTCCTGCCCGGTGTCGTCCCGGTCGTCGTGGCGGTCGCCTTCGTGTGGGCGACCGACGCCCCGCGCTTGGCGGTCGCCATCTGGACGATCCTCCTCGTTCTCCTCTGGGTCGGACTCGCGTCGTGGCTCTGGGAGCGGGCGGTGTCGCCGCTCCGGATCGCCGCCAACGCGCTCGGCGCGATCCGCGAAAACGACTTCTCGCTGCGGCTCCGGGACGACCACCCCGACGACGTGTTCGGGCTCCTGGCGAGCGAGGTCAACGCGATCGCGGACCAGCGGCGCGACCGGACGCTCTCCGAGCTCGAGGCCGGGGCGCTACTCGGCCGCGTGATGCGCGAGATCGACGCCGCGATCTTCGCCTTCGACGAGAATGGCCGGCTCGTCCTCGCCAACCGCTCGGGCGAGCGGCTGCTCGGCCGGGCCGCCGGCGAGATCCTGTCCGTCCACGCCGAGGCGCTGGGACTGGCCCGGCCGCTGGCGGCCGAGAGCGGCTCGATCCTCGACCTGGTGTTCCCCGGCGGCGGCGGCCGCTGGGAGTCCCGGCGGTCGACCTTTCGACTGGAGGGACGGCCGCACCGGCTCCTCGTCCTGTCCGACGTCTCGGGCATCCTGCGCGAGGAGGAGCGGAACGCGTGGCAGCGGCTGGTGCGCGTCTTGTCGCACGAGATCAACAACTCGCTGGCCCCGATCCAGTCCATCGCCGAGAGCCTCCGCGGCCGCGCCGGGCGCGGCGACCCGCGGGTCGACGAGGGGCTCGAGGTGATCGCCGGGCGCTCGGCGGCGCTGGCCCGGTTTCTCTCCTCGTACGCCCGGCTTGCCCGACTGCCCGCGCCTGTCCGCGTCCCGCTCCGCGTGGCCGGCTGGATCGAGCGGGTGGTCCGGCTCGCGAACCATGGCGAGGTCGAGGTCGGGGGCGGGCCCGACGTCGAGATCCGGGCCGACGGCGACCAGCTCGACCAGCTCCTGATCAACCTGCTCGACAACGCCCGCGACGCGGTCGCGGAGACGGGCGGGCGCGTGAGGATCGCATGGTCGACGCCGCCCGGCATGGTGGAGGTGCGGGTGGAGGATGAGGGGCCCGGGATAGCCGGCACGGCGAACCTGTTCGTGCCGTTCTTCACGACCAAGGCCGATGGCTCGGGGATCGGTCTCGCGCTGGCCCGGCGGATCGCGGAGGCGCACGGAGGCACGCTGTCGCTCGCCAACCGGATCGAGGGATCGGGTTGCGTGGCTGTTGTTCGGCTTCCCCGCTGAGACGTCTCGCGTCGATGACGCCGGCCAGTTGGCGAATCTCCGATCGGACCGTCGACCTACCCGGCGAAGGTGTCGCAGGACTCCGGGTTTCCGGACTCGAGCCCCGTGCGGAGCCATTGCTGGCGCTGGGCCGACGAGCCGTGCGTGAACGACTCGGGTTGTACGGCGCGGCCCGCGTTCCGCTGGAGGCGATCGTCGCCGATCGCCGCCGCGGCACCCAGCCCTTCGTCGACGTCGCCGGACTCGAGGAACGAGCCGGTCCGGTTCGCGTGGTTCGCCCACACGCCGGCGTAGCAGTCGGCCTGGAGCTCGAGCGCAACGGAAAGCGCGTTTGCCTCGGCGCCCCCGACCTGCTGCTGCATGCTCCGCACCTCGTCGGCGGTCCCGGCGAGGTTCTGGACGTGATGGCCCACCTCGTGGCCGATCACGTAGGCGGCCGCGAAGTCGCCGGGCCCGCCCAGGCGCGCGAGCTCGTTGAAGAAGCCGAGGTCGAGGTAGAGCTTCTGGTCGAGGGGACAGTAGAAGGGCCCGGTCTGGGACGAGGCCGTCCCGCAGCCCGAGCGCACGACGTCTGTGAAGAGGACGAGCGTGGGCGGCTGGTAGGTGGCGCCGCGCTCGGCGAAGATCCTGCCCCATGCCTCCTCGGTCGTCCCGAGGATCGTCGCTGCGAAGTCGGCGGCCGGATCCTCGCCCGGAGCCGGCGGCGGTCCTCCAGGCTGGGAGGTCGTCTGCGTCTGCTCGGCGACCTGCAGGAGAGCGCGCGGATCGACCCCGAAGCAGAGACCGAGGACGAGCAGCACGAGGATCCCGATCCCGCCGCCCGCGATCCCCACCCCGCGCCCGCGCCGGTCCTCGACGTTCGTGCTCCGCGTCCGCCCCCTCCACCGGACCATGCCGGCAAACTAGCGCGAGAGGCCGCTCGAGGGAATCAGCGCGAGTCCGCGGCCTGACCCGGCTGGGCGAACGCGGAGCCCGTGTGCGGGATCACGATCGGGATGACGACGAGGAACAGGAGGATCGGGAAAACGCGAATGCGTCGCGGCATGGGGCCTCCCGGGCGCCGGGGCGGAATGACGGTCGAAGACGGCGGTCGCGCTGGCGAGCTTCGATCGTAGGCTACCACGATGGCGAGCGGCTACTTCCTGTTCGCCAACCGCCTCCACCGCGCTGCGAGCGGCTCCGACCGCGCGGTCAGGCGTTCAGCGCGCGCCGCCGAAGACGCCGATACGCCACGTAGCTGTACACGAGCGGCACGAGCACGGCCGTCCCGAAAGCGATCCCGGTCGCCCACGAGCGCGGCCCCGGCTCGAGCAGGAGCCCCGCGACGACGACGAGCAGTCCCGCCGCAACGAACGCCCAGCCGCCGACCCGGTGGGTCTCCCGCCACACCTCCTCGCTCTCCAGCGTCCACGGGGTGCGGATCCCCATCCACCAGTTGGATCTGAGCCGCGGCATGTAGTTGCCGAGCCCGACGAACAGGAGGCCCAGCGTCACCGTGACCGCGCGGTCCATCTCGATCGGCCAGCCTATCGCGAAGCCGAGCGTCAGGACGTGCAGGGCCGCCATCAAGAGGGCGATGACGTTGAGGAACACCCACCACGTCTCCTCGAACCGGCTGTAGTTCGCGCCGCGCGGGTCGATCCGGCGGAGGACGAAGAGCAGCAGGTATACGCCCGCCGCCATCAGCGGCATCAGGAACGCGCCGGGGAAGCGCGGCGTCCAGCCGTCGGGTTCGCCCGAGAACCCGAAGTGGGTGGGCACCTGCTCGGGCAGCCGGCCGTAGACGGCCAGCGCGAACACCACCATGAGTCCGATCAGAACGGGACCGATCCAACGCCTGCTCATCGCTCACCTTCCTTTCCGAAGAAGCGCATCATCTCGCCGAGGAAGTCCTGGACCACCGTGGTGTCGATCGAGTACACGACGCTGCGCCCGTTGCGCTCGGCCTGGACGAGCCCGGCGTCCTTGAGCACCGACAGGTGGTGGGAGACCGTGGGGGCGGTCATGTCGAACCGGGCCGCGATCTCGCCGGCCGCGAGGTCGCCGCCCCGCAGCATGCGCAGGATCTCCCGCCGGGTCGGATCGGCCAGGGCTCGGATCGTTTCGTCCAGACGCGCCTCCCCGGCGGACACGAACGCGCCGGTTCAATAGTTAGACGGAAATCTATTCGATGATAATCTAATTATCCGCGGACGTCAATCCCCCGCACCCACGGGGGGCACGCGTCAGTCGGGGATCTGGAGGAGGGGCTGGAAGTCTCCGTCGAAGACGAGCGTGAGGCCTTCCTTCCAGTGGATCGTCTCCCCGCGCGCCTCGGCCTCAATCTCGGCCCGGGTCACGCGCGGGACGATCGGCACCACGTAGGCGCCGCCGACGCGATAGAAGGCGGTGAAGAAGGGCGCGACCGACCCGCCGACCGCGAGCGTGTCGGGCACGAGGGCGGCGAGGCGCGCGCAGGTCTCGGAGTCTTCGGGATCGACGAGGAGCGCCAGCTCCTCGGGTGTTGCCGCCGAGCCCGGCGGTGGCCACGCGTGCGTCTGCTGGCTCCACAGGAGCGTGGCCGCCATCCGCGTCTGGGGGAACTCGCGCGGGCAGGCCTCGGCCTCGTCGCGGCGCGCCGCGCGCGCGAGCACGACGACGACCAGGAGCGCGATCGAGCCGAGGAGGAGGTTTCGGACGAGAGCCCGGTGCTCAGCCATGGATTGCGCGCAGGAGCGCGGCGGTGATCCCGCCCAGGAGCTCGAGCTGGCCGGCGCCCGCCAGAACGCCCGTGACGAGCCGTCGGGCGGACGTGCTCCGGTAGGCCGAGAGCGCCTGGAGCCCGCCGTCGACCGCCGCGGGGACCAGGAAGAGCGCTCCGATCAGGGCCCGCTCCGGAGACGGCGGACCGAAGGCGAAGAGCGCCACCACCGCCAGCGGGTAGCCGGCGAGGAGTCCGACGCAGCGCGCGCAGATCGGCGAGCGCCAGCCGCCGATCGCGAGGCAGCGGTCGGGGTTCCCGTGGCATCCGATCCACGCCGCGGGGCGCGACCGGAGCGCGCGGGGATGTTCGAGGATGGGGGGCCGCGCCCCGCCCGCGGGTCGCCCTGCGAGGCCCGCCGGCGCGCTCAATACGTGCCGGCGCTCCCCATGATGCCGCTGAAGATCATCGTGCCCATGAACAGGAAGTACAGCCCGACGAGGACCGCCCACACGACGAACGGGATCCACGTCATCTGGCAGAGATCCTTCGCCGTTCGCGGCTGCTTGTCCTTGATCACGAAGTAGACGACCACCGACGCGATCGCCGCCAGCGGCGAGAAGCACAGGTTCGCGATGAACACCAGCACCTTGACGATCGGCTGGAGCCCGGGGTCGGGACCGGCGGGGAACGACGGTGGAACTCCGCCGGGGCCTGCCCCGGGAGCTCCGCCGGGACCCGCGGCCGCCACCGAAGCCGGCTTCGGGCCGACCCTCAGCTCGTTCCCACACTGGCACTGGAACGTGTGCCCCTCGGCATACTGCGTGACGTCGTAGACGGTCCCGCACTGCGGACACGTGAGTTTCATCGGCTGTCATCCTGTGCTTGGCGTGGAGGGTGACGAGGATCGCGGTGGGATGTATAGGGCCCGCCGACGGTCGGGTCAACCGCCCGCGCTGGCAGCGCCGGCGGCCGCGGCCTAGTCTGGGATCATGAGCGGCGACTCCGCGATCGTGAGCGATCTTCCCGTAGAGGAGATCGTGCTGGCGGCGATCGTCGACGTTCGCGGACGCGTGCTGGTCCAGCCGCGCGCCGGCGATCCCGCGCTCGCCGGGACGTGGGAGCTTCCGGGCGGGAAGGTGCGTCCCGGCGAGGACCACGCCGCGGCGCTCGCGCGCGAGGTCGAGGAGGAAACGGGCGTCGCCGTTCGGGTCGGCGAGCTCGCCGTCGCGCTCTGTCACATGTACCCGGATCGCCGGGTCGCGATACACGCCTATCTGTGCGATTCCGTGGGAGGCGCCCGGCCGGTCCGCTGGGCGCGCTGGACGTCCCCCGAGGAATACCGCGCGATGCCGATGCCCGAAGCCAACGCGGCGATCGTCGACGCCCTGGAGCGCGCTGTTCACCGGCCGTCGAGGAAGCCATTGACAAATAATAGTTCGATATCGTACAAATAACCATGCGAAGTGCGCGCGTCCGCCCCGGTGACCCGACGTGAACGGCGACCGGGTCCACCTGGGAAGCCTTCTCGCCGAGGGCGCCGAGCGCTGGCGGGAGCGCCTGGTCGAGTCGTGCCGCCACGCCGGCTTCGCCGACGTGACCCCGACCACCTGCCAGGTCCTGTGGCCGCTCTTCGAGAAGGATGGGCTGCCGATCAGCGAGGTCGGCCAGCGGGCGGGTATGGCCAAGTCCTCGATGACGACGATCGTCCGCGGGCTCGAGCGCGGCGGATTCGTGCGGCTGGAGTCCGATCCCGCCGACCACCGGGTCAAGCGGCTCTGGCTGACGCCGCGCGCGCGGGAGCTGGAACGGGTCCTCGGCGACGGCGTGACCCGGCTCCGACACCGCGTCACCGCGACCCTCGGCATCGCGGGCCAGCAGCAGCTCCAGCAGAACCTCCTCCGCCTCCTCGACTCGCTGTGAAGCGCAGGCGCCGGTGACGGACGACGGTGTCTTCGACGTCACGATCCTCGGAGGCGGCCCGACGGGCTTGTTCGGGGCCTTCTACGCCGGCATGCGGCAGATGCGGACGCTCATCCTCGACGCGCTCCCCGAGCTGGGCGGGCAGCTGACCGCGCTCTATCCCGAGAAGTACGTCTACGACGTGGGCGGGTTTCCCAGGATCCTCGCGCGCGATCTCGCCGAGGGGCTGATCGAGCAGGCGATGCAGTTCCATCCGGAGATCGGGGTCGCGGAGACCGCCGCCGAGCTCGAGCCGGCCGAGCGTGACGCGGACGGGGGCGTCACGGTGTGGAGGATCGGCACCGACCGCGCCGAGCGCCTGTCCCGCACTGTCGTGGTCACGGCGGGGATCGGCGCGTTCGAGCCGCGGAAGCTCAAGGTCGATGGAATCGACCGCTTCGAGGGCCGGGGTATGCAGTACCTGGTCAAGGACAAGATGGCGCTGGCCGGACAGCGTGTTCTCATCGTGGGTGGCGGCGACTCCGCGTTCGACTGGGCCGACAACCTGCGCGGCATCGCGGATTCGATCACGCTGATCCACCGCCGCGACGGCTTCCGCGCGCACGAGGGCACCGTCGAGGCGGTGATGCGCGCGGGCGTGGAGATCCTCACCTTCCACGAGGTCAGATCGGTGACGGGAGACGAGGGGGTCGAGAGCGTGACGATCTTCGACAACCGCACCGATGAGGAGAAGACCCTCGAGGTCGACGCGCTGCTCGTCAACATCGGCTTCAAGGCCGATCTCGGTCCCGTCAAAGGGTGGGGCCTCGAGATGCGAAAGAACGGGATCGTCGTCAACGAGCGGATGGAGACGAACCTGCCGGGCGTCTACGCCGCCGGCGACGTGGCGCACCACGGCGGCAAGCTGGCGCTGATCGCGACCGGCTTCGGCGAGGTGGCGATCGCGGTCAACTTCGCCAAGGCGCGCATCGACCCGACCGCGCGCGCGTTCCCCGGCCACTCGACGGAGGAGAAGTGGAAGGAGTCGTGAGCGAGACGCTATCCCCGCGCTCGGCGGCGCTCCTGATCGTCGGCGACGAGATCCTCTCGGGCGAGGTCGACGATCAGAACACCCCGTTCCTGACACGCCGGCTGTGGGAGCTGGGGATCCTGGTGACCAAGGTCGTGATCGTGGGCGACCGGCGCGAGGCGATCGTCGAGGAGCTCCGGCGGCTCTCGGAGATCCACGATTTCGTGCTCGTCACCGGCGGCATGGGCCCCACCCACGACGACGTGACCCGGCAGGCCGTGGCCGAGGCGCTCGGCCTGCCGCTCGAGCCCCACGCCGAGGCGCGCGAGCTGCTGTCCGCGGACTACGGCGACCGGCTCACCCCTTCCGAGGCCGCCATGGCCGAGCTGCCGCGAGGATCGCGGGTCATGCGCGGCCGGCAGCAGCTCGCGTTCGCCTTCCGCGCCGGCTGCGTGATCGTCTTCCCCGGCGTGCCGGTTCTCCTGCAGGACATCTTCGAGATGGCGGCCGAGGAGCTGATCTCGGCGCCGTTCTTCAAGGAGACGCTCTGGGTGCGCGGCAAGGAGGGGGACTTCTCCGAGCCCCTGGGCGCGATCCAGCGCGCGCACCCGGAGGTCGGCATCGGCTCCTACCCCGTGTTCCTCGACGGTCGCTACCGCTGCAAGCTGGTCCTCCGCTCGCGCGACTCCGGGGCCCTCGAGCGCGCGGCGGGCGCGGTGAAGGGGGCGCTCGACCTCGATCCCCCGCCCGCCGCCTGACGTCTGTCTCGCTTCTGACGGAAAGACCCGCCTGCAGGACCTACACTGGAGGGCGAGACGGAGGACGCGTCCCACATGCGGGGACCCGAACACGTCCGACATCCGAGGAGGATTTCGATGAAGACCCACGAGCACGGATCGAAGCTCGGCACGGCTCGCCACGGCATCGTCAGCGCGATCTTTCGCGACGCCGACGACGCGGAGAGCGCCTACCGGGAGACGCGCGACGGCGGGTACGGGCAGGAGGAGATCACGGTTCTCATGTCCGAGCAGGCGCGCGACGAGTACTTCCCCAGCGAGGATGTAGTGGTGGAGCGGGAGAGCAAGACGCTCAAGGGAACCGGCGCCGGCGGGGTGATCGGCGCCGCCGTGGGCGCGCTGGCGGGCGCGATCGCGGCGATCGGGACCACGATCCTGATTCCCGGCCTGGGCCTGGTGGTCGCCGGGCCGCTGGCGGCGGCGATCGCGGGGGCCGGCGCGGGCGGCGTGACCGGCGGGCTGATCGGGGCGTTCGTCGGGGCCGGCATGAGCGAGGAGCGAGCCCGCGTCTATCACACGGCGATCGAAGAGGGCGGAATCGTCATGACGGTCACGCCGCACAGCGCCGAGGACGCCGAGTGGATCGCGAAGGCCTGGGAGGACTGCGGCGCCGAGGACGTGTACCGGAGCGCCTGAGCTGCGAACCTAGCGGGCTTCGCCCCGCGGGTCGGACGGCTCAGGGTCGGAAGGACAGCGACAGCCACCCGCGCGTCTCGTGGCGGAGCGGTTCGTCGAGGATGCGCGCGATCCCCGCCTCGAGACGCGAGGCGGGGAGGCCGAGGTAGGGGATGGCGTCGCGCGTGAGCCGCCACTCGATCCCCCACACGCGCTTCCAGTCTCCCAGCTCGTCGCCGGCGGTCCCCGCCCACCAGAACGGGACGACGCCGGCACTCGTCCGACCCTCGATCCGGACCGTCCAGATCCGCTCGCCGGCCACGTAGCCCAGCGGTACCGCGGGAAGCGGCAGGCGCTGGGGCAGAAGCGACGGATCGACGAGCGGAGAGAGCACGCCACCCGCCGCGAAGGTCTCCCACTCGGGCGCGTCGTCGCTGATCCATCCGTGGGCCGACTCCACGCGCAGCGCCGCACGCGTCCTGCCGGCGCTGAACGACAGGCCCGCGAGCGCGCGTTTCCAGTCCTCTCCGCCCGGCGTCGACCCCGCGCTGCCATGAATCTCGGCGCCGCCAACGAGGCGCCATCTCCCCGGCGTCGCGAGCGCGCGCGCCGAGGTCTCCGCGTACGCGAGCGCGCGCGTGCCGTCCGGAGCGAGGTTCGCGTCCAGCCGCCCTCCCGAGGCCCCGAGCTCGATCCGCGCGGAGCGCGAGAGCAGGTCGCGCTCGAGGGCGACTGCGAGGCCGATGCCCGCGTACTCGGCGTCGAGCCCGGCGGGCCGCACGGCGTCCTGCTCGGAGGGCTCCTGCCTGGCGGCGAACGCAGTGGCCAGGACCTCCGGCGGGAACCTCCGCCAGGCGGCGCTCGCCGCCCCGCCCCGCCATGCGTCCTCGGTGCCGACGAGACCGTCCAGCGTCCAGACGAGCCGCCCGACGGGGTCGGTTCCCGCGATCGTGACTCCGAGGGCCGTGCCGGAAGACGCGATCGCTCCGCGAGGCAGGATCGTATGCTGGCGGGGACCCATGCCGTAGGGGCGGGCGGCCGGGAGCGACGCGAGCGCGAA
>DASRVB010000305.1:0-4298 GCA_035687725.1 Gemmatimonadota bacterium | reverse complement strand
ATCCCTAGCGGCCGCGGATCTGCCGCAGCACGTAGGGCAGGATGCCCCCATGGCGGTAGTACTCGAGCTCGACCGGCGTGTCGATCCTCGCATTGGCGCGGAACGACTTTTCCGTTCCGTCCGCCGCGCGAGCCACGATCTCGACGCTGGACCCGATGCCGAGCCCGTCGGCGATCCCCCGCACCGCGTACGTCTCCTCGCCCGTGAGTCCGAGCGACTCCCGGGTCTCGCCGGACTCGAACTGGAGCGGCAGGACGCCCATCCCGATCAGGTTGGACCGGTGGATGCGCTCGTAGCTCTCGGCGACGACCGCCCGGACGCCCAGCATGAGCGTGCCCTTCGCGGCCCAGTCCCGGGACGACCCCGACCCGTACTCCTTGCCGGTCAGCACGAGGAGCGGCACCCCCTCGTCGGCGTACTTCATCGCCGCGTCGAAGATCGTCATCGTCTCCCCGTCGGGCAGATGACGGGTGAAGCCGCCCTCGGTTCCCGGCGCGAGCTGATTGCGCAGCCGGATGTTCGCGAACGTCCCGCGCACCATGACCTCGTGGTTTCCTCGCCGCGATCCGTAGGAGTTGAACTCCTTGGGCTCGACCCCGTGCTCGATCAGATATCTTCCGGCCGGTGAGTCCTTCTTGATTGAGCCCGCCGGCGAGATGTGGTCGGTGGTCACCGAGTCTCCGAGAGCCGCGAGGACCCGCGCCCCTTCGATGTCGGTCACCGCGGGCGGATCGACGAGGATCCCGGTAAGGAACGTCGGCCTCCGGATGTAGCTCGAGTCGGTGGGCCAGTCGAAGCGGTCGCCCTCGGGGATCGAGAGCGCGTGCCAGCGCTCGTCGCCGGCGTAGATCTCCGCGTACTTCGACGTGAACTGCTCGGTCTTGACCGCGGCGCGGATCGTGTCCCGGATCTCGTCCAAGGACGGCCATATGTCCCGCAGATAGACGTTCTTGCCGTCCCTGCCCGTACCCAGCGGCTCGGTGTGGAAGTCGATGTCCATTCGACCGGCGAGCGCGTACGCCACGACGAGCGGCGGCGAGGCGAGGTAGTTGGCCCGCGTGTCGGGGTTGATGCGGCCCTCGAAGTTCCGGTTCCCCGACAGCACCGAGCACGCCACCAGCTCATGCTCCTCGATCGCGCGCGTGATCTCGGGGCGGAGTGGCCCGCTGTTCCCGATGCATGTCGTGCAGCCGTAGCCGACCAGGTGGAACCCGAGCGCCTCGAGGTCGTCCATGAGGCCGGCCTCCTCCAGGTACTCGGTGACGACCATCGAGCCGGGCGCGAGGCTCGTCTTGACCCAGGGCTTCGCGGTCAGCCCCCTCGCGGCGGCGTTCCGAGCGAGCAGCCCGGCCCCGATCATGACCGAGGGGTTCGACGTGTTGGTGCAGCTCGTGATTGCGGCGATGACGACCGACCCGTGCCGCAGGGTGAATTCGATGTGGTCGCCGTCGGGGGTCTCCGACTCGAGATGTATGTCGACGCTCGGTGGCGGGGGGGCGGTCAATACGGCGCCGTTCGGGTCGCCGCCCTCCGCCTCCCAGCGGTGGACCGCCTTGGCGCTCGCCCGCATATCGGTCCCCGGCCTCCCGAACGTCTCGACGAGGTCGTGCTCGAAGGTCTCTCCGGCTTCGGTCAGCGGAATCCGGCGCTGCGGGAGCTTGGGGCCCGCGATGCTGGGCTCGACCGTGGCCAGGTCCAGCTCCAGCGTGTCCGAGTATTCGGGCTCCGGGTAGTCCGCCGTGTGGAACAGGCCTTGCGCCTTCATGTATGCCTCGACCAGCTCGACCCGCGCGGCGTCGCGGCCGGTGAAGCGCAGGTACGCGAGAGTCTCCTCGTCGACAGGGAAGATCGCGCACGTGGCGCCGTACTCGGGTGACATGTTCCCGATCGTGGCGCGGTCGGCGAGCGAGAGGCTGGCGATGCCCGGCCCGTAGAACTCCACGAACTTTCCGACCACCCCTTTCTGGCGCAGCATTTCCGTGACCCTGAGGACCAGGTCGGTGGCGGTGGCACCCTCGGGAAGTGTTCCGTGGAGCCGGAAGCCCACGACGCGCGGAATGAGCATTGAGATCGGCTGTCCCAGCATGGCGGCCTCGGCCTCGATCCCGCCCACGCCCCAGCCGAGTACGCCGAGGCCGTTGATCATCGTCGTGTGGCTGTCGGTGCCGACCAGCGTGTCCGGGTAGGCGACACCGCCCTTCAGCCCGAACACCACGCGTGCCAGGTACTCGAGGTTCACCTGGTGGACGATGCCAGTGTCGGGGGGAACGACCTTGAAGTCGTCGAACGCGGTCTGGCCCCAGCGGAGGAAGGCGTACCGCTCGCGGTTGCGTTCGTACTCCCGCTCCGCGTTGATGAGGAACGCCGCCTCGCGGCCGTAGGCGTCCACCTGCACGCTGTGGTCGATGACGAGCTCGGCGGGGATCAGCGGGTTGATCGCCGCGGGGTCGCCTCCCATCTCCCCCATGGCGTCCCGCATCGCCGCGAGGTCCACGAGGGCGGGCACCCCGGTGAAGTCTTGGAGGAGGACACGCGCCGGGCGGAACGCGATCTCGTGGGAAGGCTCGGCCAGCGGATCCCAGCGCGCGAGCGCCTCGATGTCGCCGGGCTCGACCGCGACGCCGTCCTCGTTGCGGAGCAGGTTCTCGAGCAGGATCCGGAGCGACCATGGCAGCCGCTCGACCTCGAACCCCCGCTCGGCGAAGCGGGCAAGGCTCCGGAAGCCGACTCCCCTGCCGCCGATCCGGATCGTGTCCTTGACTTCGAAGCTGTCCCGGCTCATGCGTTCCCCTTTCCCTTCCCGTGGCGCGTACGAGTACCCGAGCACAAGATACAGGACAGGATGGGTAGAGTCGCGTGCATCGCGATATCGGTGTGGAGCCTCGCTGCGACGGCGGCGCGGGCGCAATCCACCGATGCGTGGCCCGATGGGAGCGCGAGCCAGCGGCCGCTGGCGACGGTGGACCCGCTCCTCGCCGAGCCGGGGTGGCTCGTGGTCGAGATCGGGGCGGCGTTCGCCCACGACCGCGAGATCCCCGCCGTCGGGCTTCGCGGAAACGTGCTGCGCGTGCCCGAGCTGACGCTCCGGCTGAACGTCGCGCGCCGCGTCGAGCTCAGGGTGGACACGGGCTACGAGGTGCTGTTCGTGCACGAGAGGAGCGAGGCGCCGCTGTCGGCCGAGCTCGATTACGACGGCGAGTCCTCGAGCGATATCCGGGATCCCCTCGTGTCGACGCTGGTCAGGGTGCGGGACGAGAGCGAGGGCGCGCCCGCGCTCGGCCTCAAGATCGCGACCCGACTGCCCGTCGCGAGCAACCAGAGCGGTCTGGGACTCGACACGACGGACTTCTTCCTGGCGCTGCTGGCCAGCCAGGACGCCGGGGGCCTGCGATGGGTCGCCAACGTCGGACTCGGGATCCTCGAGGTCCCGACCGCCGTCACCAGCCAGAACGACGTGCTGACCTATGGGTTCTCCGTGTCGCGCGGTGTCGGGGAGCGGCTCGCCCTCGCTGCGGGAGTGGACGGCCACGTCGACCTGTCCGGACAGGTCCATCCCGGCACCGAGGACACGAGCGTGCTGCGGCTGGGGGGCCGCTTCGGCTCGGGCGCCTCGACCATCGACGCGGCGCTGCTGATCGGCCTGGCGGAAATCGACGCGCCGATCGGGATCACGGTCGGCGTGACGCGCGCCTTCCGGCTGTTCGAAGGAAGCTGATCGGCGCACCTCGAGCGAACGAGCGATACCACGAAGGGAGGAAGGCGTGAGGACCGAAGTCGCGAGGATCTGCCTGACCGCGCTGGCGGCGATCGCCGCCGCGTGCGGCGGGAGCGGGGACGATGGAGCGGACGAGAGCGCGCGCGCGGAAATCGACAGCATGGGACGCCAATGGGAGGAGGCGGCCAATCGTGCGGAAGTCGACCGGCTGGTTGCGATCTACGCGCCCGACGCGGTGATCCTGCCGCCGGGCGGGCCCGTGATCGAGGGAAGCGAGACGATCCGCGAGCTCTTCCGGCAGGAGTTCGAGCGCTTCGACACGAAGCTGGCGTTCACGACGCAGGCGATCGAGGTGGACGGGGACATGGCGTATCGACGCGGCCGCTACGTCTGGCGCGGAACTCCACGACTGTCCGGCCAGACGGTCGAGACGACCAACAAGTTCCTCGAGGTCTGGCGCCGGCAGCCCGATGGTTCGTGGCGAATCGAGGTCGACATGTGGAACCCGTCCGAGCCCGTGCCGGGTGGAGTCGGGGTGACGACGACGCCGGAGCCGCGGACCGACCCCTCGGGCCTCCCGCCG
>DASRVB010000304.1:0-30796 GCA_035687725.1 Gemmatimonadota bacterium | reverse complement strand
CTGGGAAGCGGCGCGTACGAGGGGAGCTATTCCTTCGGTTCGCGCTTCGAAGACGGGAAGGGAACGAATCCGGAGGAGCTGATCGGGGCCGCCCACGCGGCCTGCTTCTCGATGGCGCTGGCGGCGGCGCTGGGCAAAGCGGGGCACGACCCGAAGCGCGTGAGCACGACCGCGGACGTCGATCTCGACATGAGCGACGGGCCCCGCATCGTGACGATCACGCTGGACACGGAAGCCGAAGTCCCCGGGATCGACGAGGCCGAGTTCCTGGAGCAGGCCGAGGGGGCCAAGCGGAATTGCCCCGTGTCGAGAGCGCTGGCGGGTGTCGACATCCGGATGAACGCCCGCCTGGTCTGATCGCCTACAACCCGTCGCGGGGGCGCGCCCCCTGGGCGCCCGCGGGGATCTTGTTCCCCGTGTCGGGTCGGGGGGACGGCTTGGGATCGTGGTCCGGCACCTGAGGGGTCTGCTTGGAGCGCGCGGCGCGCTCCAAGGCTTCGGTTTCGGGATTCGGCGAACTGGGGCTCACTGCGATCCTCCCGCATGGGGTCGATGTCGGCGTGCTCCACCGAGCATCCGATCTTCGGGCGACCGGCGCCAGTCGATTCCTGACAGCGGGGATCAGCCGCGGCGGAGGCCCTCGAGCCGCGCGATCGCCTGGCGCGCCCGGGCGACCTGCGGCCGAAGCGCGGGATCCGCGCCCTGCCACGACAGCACGACCCAGCCGTACGCCTCCATCGCGTCCTCGCGCCGGCCAGCCTTCTCGTAGAGCGCCCCCAGCTTGAGGCCCGTCAGCGGGCTGGGACCGAGCACCTCGTAGTACTCGATCGCCCGGTCGGTCTCGCCGGCGCGGTCGAGCAGCTCGGCCGCCCAGATGGCCGCCGGGGGGAATCCGCCGTCCCGGTAGGAGGCTTCTACGAGCTCGAGCGCGTTCGGGCTGCCGCGGAGCATCGCGTCGCGAGCCTCGATCGCCTGAATGACACTGCCGATCTCGTGCGCGGTGGCCGAATCGCCCGCCGCCAGCATTGCCTGTTGCCCTCCGCGCAGCGACCCGAGCAGCTGCATCGCCGTCGCGCGGTCCCCGTTCTCGATGGCGAAGAAGGCGTGGGCCGCCATCACCGGGCCGGGGGGAGTGTCCGCGGGGTCGACGGGAAACAGATCGTCGGCCAGCCCGTCAGGCAGCGGGACCTCGGCGAAGACCGCGGTCCCCAGCGTCGAGGCCACGGCGGGAGGAGCCATCTCCCCGCGCTCGATCAGTCCCACCAGCGTATCCAGGTCGCCCCACCGGAGCAGAGCCTGCCCGTAGAAGAAGTCCACGAATGCCGCAACGGCGGCGTGCTCGGGCTTCGAGCGCAAGACCGCGCTCACCGCCTTGCTCTCTTCGCCGAAGCGAGGGTGGTTCAGGAGCACGGGAATGTGGCGCAGCACGTCGAAGGAGAGCGTGTCCAGTCCGGCCAGCGCGCGCGACCTCGTCGCCGAGTCGCCGAACGCCAGCGTGTGGCCGACCGAGTACGCGCGCTCGTACGCGGATCCGCGCGCCACCTCGCGGAAATGCGGCACCAGCGAATCCGCCGCGGCCTCGTCCGCGGCCATGAACGCGAGATCGACGAGATGGATCTCGGCCGGCAGGTACGTCGGATCGAGATTCAGTGCGTGGGTGAACGGCTCCCGCTTGGTCTCGGTCGTCGCGAGCGACTGGTGCGGCAGGTGGAAGTACGCCTCGCCGAGCAGGTACCAGGCGGCGGGGTCGTCCGGGTAGCGCTGGCTCGCCTCGCGCGCCAGGCTGGTTGCCTCGGCGCGCTCGTTCGCGTAGGCGAGCGCGACGTCGAGCAGGTCGGCCTCGCGAGCGGGCAGCCGCTCGGCGAACCGCTTGGCGGCGGCGTATTCCTGACGTACGACCGGGACCACACCCTGCGTCCAGCCGTGGGCGTCCCCGAGACGGAGATGGGCCAGCGCGAACGTGGAGTCTGACTCGAGCGCCTGCTCGTACGCGGGGATGGCCCGGTTGAAATCTCCCCGCCGGGAGAGCTCCTCTCCCTCGAGGAACGACTTCAGCGCCGGCAGCGAAGACGTCGTCACGCTCGCAAGGTCGATACGGGGAGCGGTTCCGCTCTCTTCCTCCAGGATCAGCGCCAGGATCTCGATCGACAGGCGATCGACGAGCCCGAAGATGCTGTCCGGCGAGCCCTCCACCTGAGACTGCCCCAGCGTCTCCCCGCTCTCGAGGTCGTACACGTCGGTGACGAGTCGCATCGAGGCGCCGCTCGACACCGCGCTTCCCACGAGACCGTACTTCCCTCCCGAGCGCCGCGCGACCTCGAGCGCCGTGGGCAGGTCCGCGACGCCGCCTTCCGGAACCAGCTCGCGCCATCGCGCGAGGACGGTGCGGCTGTCGATCGCCCGCAGGCCTCCCGCGCCGTCGAGATTCGTCGACAGCAGATCGACCAGCCCTTCCTCCCACCGCTCGAGCTCGGGATCGTTCACGGTGAAGGGGACGACCGCCAGGCCCGGCGCGGCGTTCTCCGCCAACGCGTCGGTCGGGGCAAGGGTGCCGCGATCGCGGAGAACGAGACCGGCAACCGCCCCCACGAGAAGGAGGCCCAGCACCGCGACGCCGGCCACCAGCGGTCTCCGGCGCAGCGAGGCGAGGCGGCCGGGCTTCGTGGCCTCTGCGCGCGCGACGCTCGGCTCGGGCGGCGTCCACCCCTCTTCGTCCAGTACGGTCAGCGCGTGCGCCTGCATCGGCTGGCCGATGCCCTTGAGCTCGTGCTCGCCGCGGGATTCGAACTCCAGCTCCGGCCGTCGCCGCAGCTGGCGCCAGACATCCTCGCTGACCCACACCTCGCCCGGCACCGCGGCCGACTGGATCCGGGACGCGACGTTCACGCCGTCCCCGTACAGGTCGCCGTCGCCCGTCACGGCGACGTCCCCTACGTGGACTCCGACCCGGAGGCCGCCCGCGCGGAGTCCCGCTTCCTCCGCCGCCGCGGCGAACGCCCCGTGGAGGGCGAAGGCAGACCTGGCCGCCATCTCGGTGGAGGAGAACTCGGCCAGCGCGCCGTCCCCCATCGACTTCACGATGCGCCCGCCGAACCGGTCCGCGACGGCCCGCGCGGCGCGCTGGAACGCGTGCGCCAGGCGCACGGCCTCGCCCTCGTTCTGCTCGGAGAGACTCGTGTACCCGGCGATGTCGGCGAACCAGACGGCCGCGAGATGGCGATGGAGGGTGGACATGAACGAGCCGAATATACTTCCCGGCGATATACTGGGGAGCCGTTTTCCCCACGCCGGACTACAGCCCCAACACTCGGACCCTATGCGGATCGGTATCCCCAGGGAGACGCGAGCGGACGAGACCCGCGTGGCGGCCACGCCCGACGTCGCCCGCAAGTACGTCGAGAAAGGCGCCGCGGTCGTGGTGGAATCCGGCGCCGGGCGCCGCTCGCACTACGACGACGAGGCCTATGCTTCGGCGGGAGCCGAGATCGGCGGCCGCGAGGCCGCCTGGTCGGCGGACGTCGTGCTCAAGGTCCAGCCTCCTACGCCCGACGAGGCCGCGCGGCTCGCGCGCGGCGCCACGCTCGTCTCGTTCCTGTATCCGGAATCGAACCCCGCCTCGGTCGCCGCCCTCGAACGCGCGGGCGCGACGGTGCTGGCCATGGAGTCGATCCCGCGCATCGCGCGCGCGCAGAAGATGGACGCGCTCTCCTCGATGGCGAACCTGGCCGGCTACAAGGCCGTGCTCGAGGCGGCGAACGCCTTCGGCCGCTTCTTTCCGCTCCTCATGACGGCGGCGGGCACGATCCCACCGGCCCAGGTGCTCGTCATCGGGGCCGGCGTGGCCGGGCTGTCCGCCATCGTGACCGCCCGGCGGCTGGGCGCGGTCGTGCGCGCGTTCGATCCGCGGCCCGCGGTGAAGGAGCAGGTCCAGTCTTTGGGCGCCCGCTTCCTCGATCTCGATCTCCGGTCGGAAGAGACCGCCGGAGGGTACGCGGCCTCGCAGTCGGAGGAGTTCCTGCAGCTCGAACGCCGGCTCCTCGGCGCCCAGATGGGCGAGGTCGACGTAGTGATCGCCACCGCGCTGGTGCGCGGTCAGCGCGCGCCGGTCCTCGTCACCGACGAGATGCTGCGGACCATGCGACCGGGATCGGTGGTCGTCGATCTGGCCGTCGAGCAGGGAGGCAACTGCGAGGGCTCGCGAGCCGACGAGGTCGTGAACGTCCAGGGCGTCACGGTGATCGGATGGACGAACTTCGCGGCGCGGGTGCCGGTCCACGGGAGCATGCTCTACTCCCGTAACGTCCAGCATCTCGTCCTCCACCTGTGGGGCGAGGAAGGACTCGCCCTCGACTTCGACGACCAAATCGTGGCCGGCGCGACTGTGTTCCACGAAGGGCGGCGACGCGGCGCTGGAGGCGAGGCCCCGGCCGAAGCTCCGCGCACGGCCGCGGGGAAGGGGTGATGGACGACTTCCTCGCGCACTTCACGGTCTTCGTCCTGGCCTGCTTCGTGGGGTGGCAGGTCGTGTGGAAGGTGACGCCCGCGCTCCACACGCCGCTCATGTCGGTGACCAACGCGATCAGCGGCATCATCCTCGTGGGCGCGATGCTGGCCGCCGGGACCGGAGTGCTGGATCTGGGCGGCTGGCTGGGGCTCGCCGCGGTATTCCTCGCGGCGATCAACGTCGCTGGCGGATTCCTGGTGACGCACAGGATGCTCAAGCTCTTCCGGCGCCGATGATCCGCCTCGCCTATCTCGCCGCGGCGGTGTGCTTCATCCTGTCGCTCAAGGGCCTCTCCACACCGGCGACCGCGAAGCGCGGCAACACATACGGAATCGTCGGCATGACGCTGGCGATCGCGGCCACGCTGGCGGTGCCGGGACTCGACGCCTACGGCAGGATCGCGGTCGCGGCGCTGGCCGGCGGCGCGATCGGCGCGCTCCTGGCGAGCCGCGTCCCGATGACCGCCATGCCCGAGATGGTGGCGCTCCTTCACTCGTTCGTCGGCGCGGCCGCCACGCTGGTCGGGCTCTCCGCCCACCACCACGGGATGCACCCCGAGGTCGTCACCCGCATCGAGGTCTTCCTCGGCGTGGTGATCGGCGCGCCGACTCTGACAGGATCGCTGATCGCGTTCGCGAAGCTCAAGGGGACCATCGGCGGGAAGCCCCTGCTCCTCCCGGGACGGCACGCGCTCAACGTCGCGGGCCTGGCGGCGCTGGTCGGGCTGGGCGCCTGGTACGTGCGCGAGCCCGCCGGGCTGCCGCTGTGGCTTGCGGCTCTCGTCGCAGGGCTCGTCGGCGCGCACGTCATCCTCGCGATCGGCGGCGCCGACATGCCGGTCATCGTCTCGGTGCTCAACTCCGCCTCCGGCTGGGCCGCGGCCGCGACCGGGTTCGTGCTCGGGAACGACCTGCTGATCGTCACCGGCGCCCTGGTCGGCGCCAGCGGGGCGATCCTCTCGACGATCATGAGCCGCGGGATGAACCGCTCGATCGGATCGGTGCTGGTGGGCGGTTTCGGCGAGGGGGATGCCGGAGGTCCGGTCGAGGGGAGTCCGCTGGCCGAGGCGGTGGCCAGAGGCGTCAACGTCGGCGACGTCGAGACTGCCGTCGAGATCATGCGCGGGTCGCGAAGCGTCGTCATCGTCCCGGGCTACGGGATGGCGGTGGCGCAGGCCCAGCACCCGACGTGGCAGCTCGTGCAGCGCCTCGAGGCCGAGGGCGTCCGCGTCCGCTTCGCCATCCATCCGGTAGCCGGCCGTCTGCCCGGCCACATGAACGTGCTCCTCGCGGAGGCCGACGTGCCGTACGACCAGGTCTTCGAGATGGACGACATCAACCCGGACCTGCCCGAGACGGACCTCGTGCTCGTCCTCGGCGCCAACGACATCGTGAACCCGGACGCGCTCGACAAGCCGGGCTCGCCGATCTACGGCATGCCGATCCTCGAGGTGTTTCGCGCCGGCACGGTGATCGTCGTCAAGCGGAGCCTGAACCCCGGCTTCTCCGGCATCGACAACCCGCTCTATTACCGCGACAACACGATGATGGTCTTCGGCGACGCGCGCGCGGTCGTCGAGGCGATGGTCAAGGAGCTCAAGGGCGCTCCCGCGCACGCGTGACGTCGCAGGCCGCTCGCTGATGTGCGGAATCCGCCACCTCGCGCAGGCCGCTCGCTGATGTGCGGGATCTGCGGTGTCGCGACGAACGATCCGGGGCGGCCGGTCGACGAGGCCACGATCGCGAGGATGGCGTCCGCGCTCGCCCATCGCGGTCCGGACGGCCAGGGCGCGCACCTCGCGGCGGGGGTCGGGCTCGGCGTTCGCCGACTGGCGATCGTCGACCTGGAGACGGGCGATCAGCCGATCGCGAACGAAGACGGCTCGGTGGTCGTGGTCTGCAACGGCGAGATCTACAACCACGTCGAGCTGCGCGATGAGCTGACCCGCGCCGGTCACCGCTTCCGCACGCGGTCGGACGTCGAGACGATCGTGCACCTGTACGAGGACCTGGGCGTCGATTGCGTGCACCGGCTGCGCGGGATGTTCGCGTTCGCGCTCTGGGACGTGCCCCGAAGGCGGCTCGTGCTGGCGCGGGACCGGCTGGGGATCAAGCCGCTCGCGTGGGCGCGGACGGCCGAGGGGATCGCGTTCGCGTCGGAGTTCAAGGCGCTCCTCGCGGCCGGCCTCGTCGAGCCCCGCCTCGACCCCGCGGCCGTCGAGGACCTGTTCGCCTGGGGCTGGGTCCTCCAGCCGCGCACGATGTGCGCGGGCGTAGAGCGGCTCAGGGCCGGCCACGTGCTCGTCTTCGAAGGCGGCCGGGAAGAGGTGCGACGCTGGTGGGCTCCGCCGCTCGTCGACGAGAACGACCGCCCGCGGCTGACCGAGGGCGAGTGGGCGGAAGGGCTCCTCGCGCGACTCGAGGACGCAATCCGCATCCACCTGCGCTCCGACGTCCCCGTCGGCGCGTGGCTCTCGGGCGGCGTCGACTCGAGCGGAGTGGCGGCGCTGGCCGCGCGGATCCTTGGGCGGACCGTGGACGCCTTCAGCCTGGAGTTCGACGATCCCGGATTCGACGAGGTAGGCTCGCTGGCCACGCTCGACCGCTTTCCCGGCTACGACCTGCGCGCCCACCGCGCGCGCCACACCACCGACGACTTCAGCCTCCTCCCCCGCTGCGTGTGGAGCGGAGAGAACCTCGTGGGACGGGGCTTCGGAAGCGTGCGCCAGAGGATTGCGCAGATGACGTCGGCGAAGGTCAAGGTCGCCCTCGCGGGCGAGGGCGCCGACGAGATGCTCGGGGGCTACTGGTGGTACAAGGCCGACCGGCGGATGCGCGGGGTCTCCCGCCTGGTCGGGTTCACGCGGCGCTGGTGGTCGCCTCAGGCGCGGACCGAAGGCGTGGCACGCGCGCTCCGCCTCGCGCGGGCGCCCGTCGGCCCGGGCCCGGAGCGATTTCGCGCGATCGCCGGACCGCTCGGTTCCGAGAACCGCAGCCAGCTCTATTCCGCCGATCTGGCGCGCGCGATCGCGGCCCATCCGCCGGCCCAGCCGGAGGTGCCGGGGGACCTGGCCACGAAGCATCCCGTCGACTGGCTCCAGTACTGGGATCTCACCACCCGCATGCACGACTACATAGTCGAAACACTCGATCGCCACACGATGGCCTGGTCGCTCGAGGTCCGGGTCCCGTTCCTCGATCACGAAGTGGCCGAGTGGTGCCTGGCGATGCCCCCGGAGCTCAAGCAGGCGCGGCGCGAGAAGCGGGTGCTCCGCCGCGCGCTGGCGGACGACTTGCCCGCCGAGATCCTCGCGCGCCGGAAGCGCGGGCTCGGCAGCCCGTCCGCGAAGTGGCTGCGGGGCGAGCTCCCCCTTTTCGCCGAGGAACTCCTGTCGGCCGAGAGCCTGACGGCCAAGGGGTGGTTCGATCCCGCGCGGGTCGCCCGCATCCGCGCGGCGCACCGGGCAGGTCGCGTGAACCGGCAGGAGCAGCTGCTGGCGGTGCTCCAGGTCCAGACCTGGGACGAGATCTTCCTGCGAGGGCGCTCTCCTGACGACTTCGACGGAGGCGCCGCGACCTGACCCGCCGCGCGAGTGGGTGCTTCCCCGCGGTTGAATCATGCTTCACCTCTCTGGAAAGTTGATTTGTCTGAATAGCGCATATACTTGACACAACGGCAAGTATACTTTACAATTCCGGCATCGGCAGAATCGATCTACACTCCCTCCTGGAGGCCGTCGTCATGGAACACGTCCGCTCCGTCTCAGGGCGGCCCGTTCGGTGGCTCACTCTCACGGGCTGCCTCACCCTCATCTCCGTGATCGGGGTCTCGTGGACCCTGGATCACATCTCCCTCTCCCCGCCCGCGCGGCTCGCGCTCGCCCTGGTGCCGGTCGCCCTCTGGGCCGGCGCGATCGCGTTCCTCGTCGTCGCGCTACGCTCGGTCGACGAGCTGCAGCGGCGGATCCAGCTCGAGGCCCTCGCCATCGCCTTCCCGGCGGCCATGCTGCTCGGAATGCTCGTCGAGTATCTGCAGAAGGCCGGTTTCGCACAGGGCCTCGCGGTGGGCGACGTCTGGCCGGCCATGTTCCTGCTCTATGTGCCCGCGGTTCTCTTCGCGCACTGGAGATACCGGTGAAGAACCGGCTTCGCGTGCTGCGCGCGGAGCGAAGCTGGTCGCAGGCCGAGCTGGCCGAGCGTCTGGGCGTCTCGCGACAGACGATCAACGCGATCGAGAACCTGCGTTACGACCCCAGTCTTCCGCTGGCCTTCGACATCGCGCGATTGTTCGGGCTCACGATCGAGGAGGTGTTCGAGCCGAAGGAAGCCCTGCGAGCCGTGTGACGGAGCGCCGGATATACTGGCACGCTTGTCCGATAGCCATCCCATCCCGAGGGACTCATGCCCGAGCGCCGCCCGCAACCATCCAGTCCCGCGCCGCTGATCGATCGCGAGGTGTTCTTCGGCAACCCGCGGATCGCCGCTGGTCAGCTCTCACCCGACGGCCGCTGGCTGTCGTTCGTCCAGCCCCTCGACGGGGTCCTCAACGTGTGGGTGAAGCGGATCGAAGAGCCATTCGATGCCGCGCGGCCGATGACCGACGACCGCAGCCGTCCGGTCGTCCAGTCGTTCTGGAGCCGGGATTCCAACCGCATCCTCTTCGTCCAGGACCAGGGCGGGAACGAGAACTTCCACATCTACGCGGTCGACCCCGCCGCGCCCGCTGCCGACCGCGCGCGCGTGCCGCCCGCTCTCGACCTGACGCCGGGGGCCGAGGTTCAAGCCCGCATCTACGAGCTCCCCGAGGACGATCCCCGACACGCGATCGTGGGGATCAACGACCGCGACCCGCGCCTCCACGACGTCTGGCGTCTCGACCTGCGCACCGGCGCGCGGGAGCTGCTGCTCGCGAACGAGGAGAACGTCGCCGACTGGGTCGCCGACCTCGCCGGCCGGCTTCGCCTGGGACACCGGCAGCGGACCGACGGGGGCTGGCAGATCCTGCGGGTCGATGAAGGCGGGCTCACGCCGGTGTACGAATGCGGGCCCGAGGAGAGCTGCGAGCCGATCCGCTTCCACGTCGACGGCGCGAGAGTCTACCTCGAGACGAGCCGGGGGGCGCCGGACCTCTCGCGGCTCCTCCTGCTCGATCCGGCCACCGGCGAGCTGGAAGAGGTGGAGTCCGACCCCGAAGGGGAGGTCGATTTCGGCGGCGCGCTGTTCGGGGCCGACACCCACGAGCTGATCGCGACGTGGTACATGGGGGATCGCACTCGCTGGTATCCCCGCGAGGCTCGCTTCGCCGCGGATCTCGAGCGCGCCCGGCGTCATCTCCCCGATGCCGACCTGGGCTTTCGCACCATGACCCGCGACGGGAACCGGATGCTCGTCTCGGCCATCTCCGACGTGGAGCCGGGTGCGTCCTGGCTGTTCGACAGGCAGGCGGGAAGCTTCGAGCTCCTCTATCGCACCCGTCCGGACGTCCCGAGTCAGCACATGGCGCGAACCACCCCGGTGCGGTACCCGGCGCGGGACGGCTTGGACATCCCGGCCTACCTCACGCTTCCCGTAGGAGTGCCGCAGCCCCTGCCGACGATCATGTTCCCTCACGGAGGGCCGTGGGCGCGCGACACGTGGGGCTTCCAGAACGTCGTCCAGTTCCTCGCCAACCGCGGCTATGCCGTGCTGCAGCCCAACTTCCGCGGCTCGACCGGGTTCGGGAAGCGGTTCCTGAATCTCGGAAACCGCGAGTGGGGGACGGGCGCCATGCAGCACGACCTGACGGACGGCGTGCGCTGGTTGATCGAACGCGGGCTCGCTGACCCCGAGCGGATCGCGATCATGGGCGGCAGCTACGGCGGCTACGCGACGCTCGCCGGCGTGGCGTTCACGCCCGATATGTATGCCGCCGCGGTGTCGATCGTCGGGCCGTCGAGTATCCCCACGCTGCTGGAATCGATCCCCCCATACTGGGAGCCCGTCCGGCGCACCTTCCACGTCCGAGTCGGCGATCCGGAAGATCCCGTGGATCTCGAGCGGATGCGCGCCCAGTCGCCGCTCTACGCAGCGGAGAGGATCAGGACGCCGCTCCTCGTGGTTCAGGGAGCGAACGACCCGCGCGTCAAGAAGACGGAGTCGGAGCAGATCGTGCGCGCTCTCCGCGACCTGGGCCGGGAGGTGGAGTACCTGGTGGCGGCCGACGAGGGCCATGGATTCGCGAGCGAGGAGTCGAACCAGGCCCTGTTCGCCAGGATCGAGGAGTTCCTGGCGCGGCATCTGGGGGGTCGGTATCAGGCCGACATGCCGGAGCGCGTCCGCCGTCGACTCGAGGAGCTGACGGTGGTGGTCGAGGGCGTGTAGGGCCGGTCGGTCGCGTCCGGGAGGACCGCGGTGGGTTACCGCAGGGCGGGCTCCGCGGCCGCGTCGACGGAGTCGTACGCGGGGTCCGGCGTTCCGTAATAGACCCCGGTCAGCTGTCGGGCGCGCCGGCGGCACCGAGCTGCCGCTTCCGGCCTGCCGACGTCGGCGAGGACGCTCGCCAGCGTATCGAGCGCGCGCGACTCTCCCGCCGCGCTCCTCGCCCGATGATATGCCCAGCGGCCGCGCCGGTAGTGTGTGATCGCCGTCCGGTGATCGCCGCTTGCGAAGGCGATCGTCCCGAGATTCATCAGCGCCGTGGCCTCGCCGCGATCGTGCCCGCTCGACCGCGCGAGTCTCAGCGCCAGATCGAACCGGCGAGCGGCCCGGCCACGATCCCGGGTCTGGTAGGCCATCGCGCCCAGGGCGTTGAGGCAGTCGACGACCACGAACGGTCGGGCGAACCGAACGGCTTCCCGCGTGGCTTGTCGGTAGAGATCCGTGGCCTCGTCCAGGCGCGCGGCGGATCTCGCCTCCCGAGCGCGTTGGACTAGGTCCTCCAGACTCTCGATGGGCGCGAACCGACGAATCACGGCTCGTACCCCGCGATCTCGGATGCGAGACGCTCGACGCGAGCCAGGGCACCGTCGGCTCCCAGGGCGCGGTAGGCGGCGCGGGCCTTCTCGATCTCCCCGGCGGCCTCCTCCAGGCGACCTCGATCGATTCGCGCGCGTGCTCGGATCTCCCTCGCGTCGGCGGCGGCAAGCGGGTTCCTGCCACCCCGGGCGGCTTCCAGAGCGATGCCGATCCATTCCTCCACCTGAGACCATCTGCGCTCGACGCGCGCGATCGCGGCCAGGGCGCAAGCCAGATCCGCCAGGACCGGCTCCCCTTCCATTCCCTCCGCCAACACGCGCGCTTCCGCCGCCGAGACCCGGGCACGACCCACATCGCCACGATCCGCCGCCGCCCTCGCGGAGTTGATGAGAACCGTGAGCAGGAGGTCGTGGTCTCTTGCTCTCCGACTGGCCTTCGTCGCCTCGTCGAACCACTTCCGGGCTTCTGCCGATGCGCCTTCCTCCATCATCGTCAGAGCCAGGTTGTTCATGACGCGGGCGGTACAGGCCTCCTCCCGGTTCGCGCGAAAGCCGGCGAGCGCCGAGGCGAAGAGTCGCCGCGCGCGCGCAGGCACGCCGCGAGCCGCCCAGAGGGCGCCTTCGTTATTGTCGATCCTGGCAACCAGGACTCGATCGCCGGCGGAATGCGCGAGCAGGCGCGCCTTGGCGAACAGCTCCAGCGCCAGGCCCCAGTTTCCGCGCTCGAATTCCACGGCCCCGGCCACGTTCAAGGACTTTGCCTCCCGTCCTATGTCTGCCAGTCGCTTCGCGCCGCGGAGGGAAGCCAGGGCGTCGGCGGAGGCAGTGCGCCAGTCACCCAGCCGCATGGCGGCGATGGAGCACCAGCGACGCGCGTCGGTCGCTCTGGTGCGATCCCGCAGGAGCGGCGTGGTCTCCACCGCCGCCTGGCGGAACAGCCTGCGCGCTTCGGCCCATCGCCCGGCGTTGGCCGCGTCACGCGCGCGGGCGAGGACGTTGTCGACGGTCGACACCACCGTTCCGGCCTATTCGATGGAGCGGGCTTGCGCGTGGTCGCGATCCCCCGGTTGGGCGGCCGTCTCGCCGTCGAGCATTCCGGCCGGCGCCGGCCTGTCGTAGTCGCTCGTGCAGGACAGCTCGGACGGGCTGGCGGCAGGCAGGCGCAGGAGGAATCCGCGGGAAAGCGACGTTCTCGAGAAGAAAGCGTTCATGAACCCTCCGGGGTCGGGACAGGTGCTCTTCGTGTCGGTGCAACGCTCCATGAGCAAGCGGTGGGCCCGTCAATCCAGGCGGTACCGAACAGCGCGCGCAAGTCGTGATGCGGCAAGGAGTTGCACATTGTAAGTGGGATACCCGGGCGATGCTAGGCACGAGCGGCGAGAGACGCGGACTGCAACGGATTGGGGCGTGACGTGGAGCGCGTGGAAACGCGCTTCCGTCATGAGGGAAGACGGTTGCCGCTTCAGGACCCGCGGCGCGCCGCGGGCAGCTGGCCCGAGTCGAGCACCCGGACTCCCCGACACTCCAGCGCGTCACGGACCTCCCCGTCGCTCGCCGGGTCGACCGGCCGCGAGAGATCCCACAGCACGAAGGTCGAGAACCCCTCGTCGACACAGTCCTCCGCGCTCCAACGCACGCAGAAGTCGCGCGCCAGGCCGGCGATGAACACCTGCTCGACGCCGCGCTCGCGCAGATATCCCGCAAGCCCCGTCGGGGGGCGCTCGCCTCGAGGATTCCAGTTGTTGCGGATCGCGCTGTAGGAATCGACTCGCGGGTCGACAGCCTTGCGGATGATCGCCGAGAACCCGCTCCAGTCCACGTCGGGATGCAGCCTCGCGCCCGGGGTCTCCTGAATGCAGTGGTCGGGCCACAGGATCTGCTCGTGACCATACAGCTCGATCCGGTCCATCGCCGTATGTCCGGGATGGTTGGAGGCGAAGGAGATGTGGTCACGGGGGTGCCAGTCCTGGGTCGCCACCGAGAGTCCGAAGGGCCGCGCGGCGAGAAGGCGGCCGATCGGCTCCAGGATCGACAGCCCGTCGTGGGTCGGCAGCGCGCCGCCGGGCAGGAAATCCGGCTGGATGTCGACCAGGAGGAGCGCGGAGCGCTCGCGGTCGATGCGGGGGTCGTGCACGTCCATAGACTCTATACTCTATCGCCGTGAATGTCCGAAAAGAAGCGATCGGCGACAGGGCCGTGGAATACCGGGCGGTCTTCGATGCCGCACCCGACGGCATCGTCCTCGTGGGACCCGACGGCTCGATCCGGGACGTGAACCCCTGCGCGCTCCGGATGTTCGGATACGAGCGGAGCGAGATCGTCGGCCGGCCCGTGGAGGTGCTGGTGCCGCGGGAGCTTCAGCGCAGGCACGTCGACCATCGGCAACGCTACATGGATTCCCCGCGGGCGCGACCGATGGGCGTAGGGCTGGAGCTCAGGGGCCTGCGGAAGGACGGCAGCGAGTTCCCGGTCGAGATCAGTCTGAGCCCGGTCCGGGAGGCCGAGGGGGGCTACGTCATCAGCGTCGTGCGCGACCTGACGGAGCGGCGGGCGCTCCAGGCGTTCGGCGCGGGCGCCCTGCGCGCGGCGGAAGAGGAGCGGCAGCGGATCGCGCGCGAGCTCCACGACGATACGGCGCAGCGGCTGGCCGGGCTCATGCTGATGCTGAGAGTGGCCGGCCGGACCGAAGATCCGCGGGAGCGCGAGGAGAGGATCGATCAGGTCCGCGAGGAGATCGGCGCCGCGGCGGATGCGGTGCGGAGGATCGCCCGGGGGCTGCGGCCGCCGATCCTCGACGAGGTCGGGCTCCCGGCCGCGCTAGAATCCCTCGTCCGATCGCTGCGGCACGCGCACGGGCTCGACATCGACCTCGCGATGGAGCGGCCGGTCGGTCGGATGAACGCCGACTCCGAGCTCGCCATGTACCGGATCGTGCAGGAAGCGCTGTCCAACGCGATCCGGCATTCCGGCGCGTCGCGGGTCGCCGTCTCCCTCCACGCGGAGGATCACGTGCTCCGCGCCGAGGTGCGGGACGACGGGCGGGGGTTCGCGACGGAGCACCCGTTCTCCGACGAGGGCCAGGGTCTGGGGCTGGTCGGCATGCGCGAGCGCGCCCGCCACGCGGGTGGCACGCTGGAGATCGACAGCGCACCCGGATCCGGGACACGGGTCCGCGCGACGCTGCCCTACGCAGGGTCGCCGTGAGCGACATCCGCGTCGTCCTCGCCGACGACCACGTGGTCCTGCGCGCCGGCCTCCGGGCCCTGCTGGAAGCGGAGATGGGCATCGAGGTGGTCGGCGAGGCCTCGACGGGGGACGAGGCGGTCGACCTCGCGCGGGAGCTCGAGCCGACGATCATCGTGATGGACCTCTCGATGCCGGGCTCCGGCGGGCTCGAGGCCACGCGGCGGATCGTCGCGCTCGGACTCGACACTCGCGTCCTCGTCCTGACGATGCACGCCGAGGAGGAGTACCTCGTGCCCGTGCTCGAGGCCGGCGCCAGCGGCTATCTCACGAAGACGACCGCCGACCGTTCGCTGATCGAGGCCATCCGCGTCGTCGCGCGGGGCGAGGTCTTCCTGCCGCCCCAGGCCACCAAGCTCCTCCTGCGGGAGTACCGCGCGGCGGGTTCGGGCGAGGGGCCGGCCGATCCCCTCCATCAGCTGAGCGCCCGGGAGCAGGAAGTCCTCGCCCTCACCGCCGAAGGATACAGCTCCAAGGAGATCGGCGAGAAGCTCTTCATCTCCCCCAAGACGGTGGACACCTACCGCGCGCGCATCATGGAGAAGCTCGGCCTGAACCACCGCGCCGAGCTGGTCCGCTTCGCGCTCAAGGCGGGGCTGTTGAAGGGGCTATAGCCCTCGACCGCGTGCTCGGCAGCGCGCCGCGCCGCGCGGGGAATTTCCCCACGCCGGCCGCCGAAAATCCCTACACGAGCTTCCGCGCCGATCCCCACAGACCTCGCCGCGCGACCGGGGTAGAATGGAGCCGTGAAACTCGCGGACCGAATGCGATCGTTCCTCCGCGTCCGGCTCTTCACGAAGATCCTGGTCGCCAACTCCGTACTCGTCAGCCTGTCCGCGCTGGCCGGGATCCTGGCCGGGGCGGAGCTGGCGGCCGGCGGGGGGCGCCAGGCTCTCGCGGTCGCCGTGCCCGTGATCCTGGCGGGGATCGGGATCACGATCCTCGTCGACGCCGCCATCCTGCGTCTCGCCCTTTATCCATTGCACCAGCTCGAACGCGCGGCAGAGCGCGTGCGCGAAGGCGACCTGTCGGTAAGAGCCCCGCGGAGCGCGCTCGCGGACAGGGACTTGGCGCGGCTGGTGGAGGCGTTCAACGACGCCCTCGGCCGGGTCCTCGTGTATCGCCGCAAGCTCGGCGAGGCCGCGACACGGGCCGCGCGCCAGGAGGAGGTCGAGCGCGAGAGGGTCGCCCACGAGCTGGAGGAGGAGATCTCCCAGAGGCTCGCGTCGCTCCTGCTGCGGCTGCGCATGGCGGCCGGCCGATCGGAGGCATTGGAGGGCCTCCTGGAGGAGACGCGCGGAGAGATCGCCTCCGCGCTCGCCGTGATCCGCGGCTACGCGGTGGCCCGTCGTCCCAAGGTCCTCGACGAGGTGGGACTCGAAGCAGCGGTGCAGGCCTACGCCAATCAGCTCGAAGCAGCGGGCCTGAGCGTATACCTGGAAGGAAGCGCGAACGGCTCGCGGCGGCAGCCCGAGCTCGAGCGAGATCTCTATCGCATCGTGCGCGAAGCCCTCGACAACGTGGCTCTTCACTCCGACGCCGAGCACGCGGTCGTCCGCATCGCGCGTAGCGCCGGCGAGATCGCGGTCAGCGTGGAGGACGACGGACGCGGCTTCGACGTCGACGCCGCGCTGGCAGGCAAGGCGCTCGGCCTGTTCGAGATGCGGGAGCGCGCGCGAGCCGCCGGAGGCCGGCTCGCGATCGACAGCCGACCCGGCGCGGGCACGCGCATCCTCGCCACCGTGGAGGTGAACGGCGCGCCGGTCCCCACGTGAGGGCAGCCGGGTTGGCGGGAGGCGCCGCGTGTATCTTGCGCTTCCCATCGACAGGAGGGCTCCCATGAACCGAGTCATGAAGGTGCTGGCGATCCTCGCATCGGGTCTCGCGCTGCACGGTTGCGGGTACAACACGATTCAGACGCAGGACGAAGCGGTGACCGCCGCCTGGAGCGAGGTGGTCAACCAGTACCAGCGCCGTGCCGACCTCATCCCGAATCTCGTCGAGACGGTCCGCGGGTACGCCGCGCAGGAGCGCGAGGTGCTCCAGGGCGTGACGAATGCGCGTGCCAGGGTGGGCTCGATCCAGGCGACCCCGGAGCTGATCGAAGATCCGGCCGCGTTCGCCGAGTTCCAGCGGGCCCAGGCCGAGATGACGTCCGCCCTGTCGAGACTCCTCGTCGTGGTGGAGAACTACCCCGACCTGAAATCGGACCAGAGCTTCCGCGAGCTCCAGGCGCAGCTCGAAGGCACCGAGAACCGGATCGCGGTGGCGCGCAATCGCTACATAGACTCGGTGCGGGAGTACAACACGACCGTCCGCAAATTCCCGGTGAACCTGACCGCCAAGATCTTCGGCTACGACACCAAGCCGAACTTCACGGTGGAGGACGAAGCGGAGATCGCCGAGCCGCCGCCGGTCGACTTCTCGCGGCCCGACACGACACCGTCGCCGACGACCCCGGCCCCGGCGAATCCGTAGCGTCACCGGAGTTGCATCGCGCCTCATGACGCGCCGGCTCGCCGCCGCGCTCGCGGTGCTCGCGGTCGTCGCAGCCGGGCATGCGCCCGGCGTCGCGGCCCAGGAACCGGTCCCGGTGCCCCGCCTCGAGCGCCGGGTCACAGACCTCACCGGCACCCTCACCGCAGACGAGATCGCGGCGATCGAGCAGAAGCTCGCCGCCTTCGAGGAGGAGAAGGGGAGCCAGATCGCGGTCCTGCTCGTGCCGACGACGGAGCCCGAGACGATCGAGCAGTACGGGATCCGCGTCGTGGACGAGTGGCAGCTCGGCCGCGAGGGGGTCGACGACGGCGTCCTGTTCCTGGTGGCGAAGGACGACCGCGCGCTGCGCCTGGAGGTGGGCTACGGCCTCGAGGGCGCGCTTCCAGACGCCATTGCCAACCGGATCGTCGAGGACATCGTGGTGCCCCGCTTCCGAGAGGGGGATTTCGCCGGCGGCGTGAACACCGGGGTCGACGCCATGATCCGGGTCGTCGAAGGCGAGCCCCTGCCCGAGCCCGAGGCTCCGAGGGCATGGCCCGGCGAAGGGGGCGGGGGCCTCGGCAGCCTCCTGACGATCGGGTTCATCATGGTGGTGGTCGTGGGGAGCATCCTCAGGGCGATCTTCGGACGTCTGCCGGCGGCGGTCATCACCGGCGGCCTGACAGGCGCGATCGCCTGGGCGCTCGTCGCGTCGATGATCGCCGCGGCCGTCGTGGCCGTCATCGCGTTCTTCTTCACGCTCCTCGGCGGCATGCCGGGGCAGAGACGCGGCGGCTACCGCCGCGGAGGGTGGGGGGGCGCCGGCTGGCCCTCGGGTGGATGGTCCGGTGGCGGGGGCGGCTGGAGCGGCGGTGGCGGCGGCTTCGGCGGCGGCGGCGCGTCGGGCCGCTGGTAGGCGGGCGCATGGATCTCGCGCGGATGCTGCGGCACCTGTTCACGACGGCCTGGAGCGTTGGCAAGGTGTTCCCGGCGGAGACGCTCGCGAACATCGAGGCGGCGATCGGCGAGAGCGAGACCGCGCACAGCGGCCAGATCCGCTTCGCCGTCCAGCACTCGCTCGACACCCGCGAGGTCCTGCGTGGCATCTCCGCGCGGCAGCGCGCGATCGAGGTGTTCGGAGAGCTGGGAGTCTGGGACACCGAGCACAACAACGGCGTCCTCATCTACTTCCTGCTGGCCGACCGGGACTTCGAGATCATCGGCGACCGCGGGATCGACGCGCGCGTCGGACCCGAGGGATGGGAGGCGATATGCCACGGCATGGAGGAGCGGATCCGCGAGGGAGACTTCGAGCGCGCGGTGATCTGGGGGATCGAGGCGGTCGGCGAGCACCTGCGCGCGAGCTTCCCGCGCGAGGGCGGCCCGGCGGGCCATCTGCCGGACCGGCCGGTCATCCTGTGAGCCACTCGGGTCCTGACGCGATGCGACGTCCGCGACGCCGAACTACCTTGGCGCGCGTGGAAATCAGGATCGCCAGGCTGCTCACCGCTTCCGCGCTCGCGTTCTCGGCCGCTGCGTGCGCGGCGTCCCGCAGCGCACCGCAGGCGGACCCGGTGCCTCGCGCCGAGCCACCGGTTGCGCCTGCCGCGCCGGATGCCGCCGAGCTCGCCGAGCACCCTACGCTCTTCGCCACCCTCTGGCAGCAGACGTCCGCCGAGTACCGCGCGGCCGCACTCCAGGCCTACGACGAGGCGAGCGAGGTCCTTCCGGTCGCGCTCGCAGACTCGAGCTGGACTGCGGCGGTCGAGCAGGAAGGCGACGACTTCTCCAGGCTTCCGCCGGCCGTCGTCCTCGACGTCGACGAGACCGTGCTCGACAACTCGCCCCAGCAGGCGCGGACGATCCTCGCCGGCGGGTCGTTCGATCCCGAGGCGTGGGGGGCGTGGGTCGACGAGGCGCGGGCGCCCGTCGTGCCCGGCGCGCGGGAGTTCCTGGCGCTCGCCGACTCGCTGGGCGTCGCCGTCTACTACGTGACCAATCGCGACCAGCCGCTCGAGGAAGCGACGCGCCGGAACCTCGCTGCCGAGGGGCTGCCGCTCGATCCCGACGTCGACACGGTCCTCTCGCGGGGCGAGCGCGAGGGATGGGGCAGCGACAAGACGTCGCGTCGCGAAGCGATCGCCGAGCGATACCGGATCGTGCTCCTCGTCGGCGACGACTTCAACGACTTCGTCTCCGCCCGTCTCCCGCGAGAGGAGCGGGACCGCCTTCTCGAGCGGTACCGCGACCGCTGGGGCGACCGCTGGATCATGATCCCCAATGCCGTCTACGGATCGTGGGAAGCCGCCCTCTACGAGGAGGCCGACGACACCCCCGAGGAGCGGGCACAGCGCCGGCTCGAGGCGCTGGAGGACCTCGAGCCCTGAGTCCGGGCGCTCGCGCGCCTCGGTCGCCGCTCAGCGCCCGAAGACGAGCGGCACGAGGAATAGCGCCACGGCCGGCACGAGGATCAGGAAGAGCAGGTCGAGGAAGGCGCCCGCGCGCGCGAGCTGCGGCACGCTGATCCGCCCGGACCCGTACACGATGGCGTTCGGCGGCGTGGCAACGGGCAGCATGTAGCCGCCGCTGGCCGCTAGGCCGGCTCCGATCACCAGCGGCATCGGATCCTGGCCGCTCGACAGCGCCAGCGCGCCGACGACGGGGAGGAACGCGGCCGCGGTCGCGGTATTGCTGGCCAGCTCGCTGAACAGCACGACGACGAGCGCGACCACCCCGAGCAGGGCCCACAGGGGCCACGACCCGAAGCCTCCGAACCCCGCCGCCAGCCAGGTCGCCAGCCCCGTGCGCTCGATCGCGTCGGCCAGCGACAGGCCTCCGCCGAACAGGACGATCACGCCCCACGGGATGCGCTGCGCCGTCGACCAGTCGAGGGCGAATTCGCGCTTCGAGAGGGAGACCGGCGCGAGGAACAGGCCGAGCGCCGCGAGCATGGCGATTCCCGCGTCGCTCACGCCCGGGATCCAGCGCTCGAGGATCGGCCGCGTGATCCATCCCGCCGCCGCCAGCAGGAACGCCGCGGCGACGAACCACTCCCCGCGGCCCGGCCGCCCGAGGGAGGCGATCTCGCGCTCGATGAGCGCCCGTCCCCCCGGCAGCTCGTCGCCCTGCACGCGAAACGCGAGGCGCACCAGCACCGCGTAGGTGACGGGAAGCGCGAGGAGCGCGAGCGGCACGCCGATCGCCAGCCAGCGCGCGAAGCCGACCTGGATCCCGTAACTCTCGAGGAGGAACGCCGCCGTCAGCGCGTTGGGCGGCGTCCCGATCAGGGTCGCGACGCCGCCGATGCCCGCGCCGAAGGCGATCGCCGCGACGAGAGCGGGCGCGAGATCCCCCGCGCCGACGGCGCCGACCTCTTCCAGGTCGACCGGTTCCCGTTCGCGCGCGCGGTCGCCGAGCTCGAGCACGGAGACGCCGATCGGCAGGAGGAGGAGCGTGGCGGCCGTGTTGCTGATCCACATGCTGAGAAAGGCCGCGCTCGCGAGGAACCCCGCCACGAGCCGCCGCGGCGCGGTCCCCACGGCGCGAATGATCGTCAGCGCCAGCCGCCGGTGGAGCCCCCAGCGCTCCATCGCGGCGGCCAGGAGGAATCCGCCCAGGAAGAGGAAGATGATGGGGTTCGAGTAGGGGGCCGCGGTCTCGCCGATCGTGCCCACTCCGAGGAGCGGGAAGAGCGCGAGTGGCAGGAGCCCCGTGGCGGGGATCGGGATCGCCTCGGTGATCCACAGGATCGCCATCGCCGCCGCGCACGCCGCCGCCCGCCACGCCGAGGGGCCGAGCCCCGCCGGTGCGGGGAGAGCGAGCACGAGGAGGAACGCGAGCGGTGCGGCGACCAGTCCGATCCGCCCGCGCCACGATCGCGCGACGTCGAACTCGCTCATCGCCGCGCCACCGGCTGGATCAGCGTGTCGGCTTCCTGTGACCGCACGATCTGCGAGCGCATGGAGCTCTCCGGCAGGAAGAGATGGTCCGCGGTACGATAGGAAGCGATTCGTGAGCAGATCAAGCACGAGCCGCGTTGGTCGCGCGTCTGACGGCCGGCGCACCGCGCGTTCGGTAGGCTCCCCGCATGGCGACGGGAGGACGGATCCGGGTTGGGGTCTCCGGATGGAGCTACGACTCGTGGAAGGGCGCGTTCTACCCTGCCGACCTGCCCGCCGGTCGCCGCCTCCACCATGCCGCGAAGTGTTTCCAGTCTATCGAGATCAACGGGTCGTTCTACTCGCTCCAGAGGCCCGACTCGTACCGGGCGTGGCGTGAGGCGACGCCGGCGGGGTTCAAGCTCGCGATCAAGGGCAGTCGCTTCATCACCCACAACAAGAAGCTGGGCGACGTCGAGACGGCGCTGGCGAACTTCTTCGCCTCGGGCCTCCTCCTTCTCGGCGACAAGCTGGGGCCGATCCTCTGGCAGCTCCCCCGGCAGCTCGCGTTCGACGCCGACCGCGTGCAGGCATTCTTCGACCTCCTGCCGCGCGATACCCCGGCCGCCGCGAGGCTCGCCCGCCGACATGACGAGCGCGTTCAGGGAAGGAGCTGGACGAAGCCGGTCGGGAAGCATCGCCTGAGATACGCGATCGAGCCGCGGCACGACAGCTTCTTTGGACCCGATTTCGTCCGCATTGCGCGCCGCGCCGGCGTCGCGATCGCATTCGCGGACTCCGGCAGCTGGCCGTACACGGAAGAGCTGACCGCCGGCTTCGTCTATCTGCGGCTCCACGGCTCGCCCGCCACGTACGCCAGCCGCTACACCAAATCCGACATCGCGCGCTGGGCCACCCGGATCCGCGCCTGGCAGCGCGGCATGGAGCCCCAAACCCCCGAGCGGATCACGGAACTCGCGCCACCGGCGCGCAAGTCGCGCGACGTCTACGTCTACTTCGACAACGATCACCACGCCCACGCCCCGATCAACGCACGGGAGCTGATGGAGCGGCTGGAGCGGTCGATGTAGGCCCGGACAGGCACCGTCCTCGCGCATTTGCGCTCGGCGTCGGAGGACCCTTAGCTTCGAAAGCCGACGGGGGCCGAAGAAGATCCTGAAAACGCAGGATATTCGTCCTCTCGGGTCCATTCTTTCAGTCCGCTACAACCACGCGCGTGCAACCGGAGAGGTAGTTGGACTCATCCGAGGTTCGCCCTGTGCCCAGGCCTCTACTCGTGGCGTTCGGCTGCGTGGCCCTGTGCGCGGTGCTCGCCGGTCCGTCGAGCGCCCAGACAGTGGGCTCGGTCGCGGGCGAGGTGGTCGACGATGCCACCGGCATGCCGATTCCCCACATCCAGGTATTCGTCGTGGGCGAGGACGTCGGGGCGGTGACGGACGAGCGCGGGCGGTTCCGGATCCCCGAGGCACCCGCCGGAGCGCGGGTGATCCGCGCCGAGGGACTCGGCTACGCTGCGAGCGAGACGCCCGTGACGATCGTCGCCGGGGCGATGACGGAGGTCGCCCTGGCCCTGCAGCCCCAGCCCCTCCGTCTCGACGAGATCGTGGTGACGGGCACGGCGGCGGGCGCGCTGGGCAGGCAGATCCCACACAGCGTGGGCCGGATCGACCTCTCGCGGATCGACGAGCCGATCGCCACCGTCGACCAGCTCCTCACGGGTCGGCTGCCGGGGGTCACGGTTCAGCAGAGCGGCGGGACCCTGGGCGCAGGCAGCCAGATCCGGCTGCGCGGCAACGTCAGCGCGGCGCTGGGAAACGAGCCGTTGGTCTACGTGGACGGGGTGCGGATCCGAAGTCAAGGGTATCCGGAGAACCTGCCCAAGGGGGACAACGAGCGTCAGGGGCCGAACAGCACGCCGAGCCCGCTGAACGACATCAATCCGGCGGATATCGACAGGGTGGAGATCGTCAAGGGCCCGGCAGCGACCACGCTCTACGGCGCGGAGGCGGCGAGCGGGGTCGTCCAGATCTTCACGAAGCGAGGGCCGAGCGGTCCTGCGGTGTGGAACGCGGAGGTCGGCCAGGGCTTCGATCGCGTGTTCGACTGGGGAACCGACGCCAGGCCGTACATGGGGATGGAGCCGTGGCTGGACGGCGCCGCCTGGCGCCAGCGGTACGCCCTGTCGGTGGCCGGGGGCGGACCGTTCGGGTACTACCTGTCCACCTCGCTAGACCGCAACGATGGGCTGCTGCCGAACGAATTCCAGGACCGGTTCGCGATCCGGGCGAACCTCGACCTGGCGCCTCGCGACGACCTCTCGATCCGCTGGAGCTCGTCCCATACCCTCAACGACATACAGAACCAGGCCTCCGGATTCGTGCGGGAAGCGCTGGTCTACAACGTCTATCGAAGCACGAGCAACTCGATCGGTGACACATCCCGCCAGGCGCTGGCCGAGCTCCTCGATTACGACATCGACACGAAGATCAACCACACGATCCTCGCGCTGACCGCGGTACATACGCCGACGACCGCCTGGACAAACCGAGTCACGCTGGGGTACGACCGGGCGGCGAGCGACATGCGGCAGTTGCGCCCCGTCGACTTCATCCTGGCACCCGAGGGGATTCTCTCCGAAGAGGACTGGATGAACGGGATTCTGACGGCGGAGTACGTCGGGAGCTACGATTGGCCGCTCGGGCAGCAGTTGTCCACGTCGTTCTCATGGGGAGCGCAGAGCGTCACGTCGACCGTCGAGAGCGACGCCGGATACGCGGAAGGGTTCGAGGTCGGCGAGGAGCCGACGATCGAGGACGGGGATCTGTCGCTCGATTTCCACAACAAGATCCGGGTCCGGACATCCGGGGTCTTCGGCGAGGTTCTCGCCGGCTACCGCAACCGCTATTACCTGACCGGGGGAATCCGGGCAGACGGTAGTACCGCATTCGGCGAGGACCTCGGTCTTGAACCGTTCCCGCGCCTGGGAGTGTCCTACGTCGTCTCGGAAGAGCCCTTCTGGCCCCAGGACCTCGGGCAGCTCAAGCTGCGCGCGAGCTACGGATTCGCCGGCCGGGCGCCGGGCGTGATCGACGAGCTGAGGACATGGTTCCTGACCGACTTCGCCGGCGACGAGGCGGTCGTGCCCGGCGCGATCGGCAACCCCGACCTGGCCCCGGAGCGGACGTCGGAGCTCGAACTGGGGTTCGAAGGGTCGTTCCTGGACGATCGGCTGGTCGCCGAATTTTCCTATTACCGACAGCGGACCGAGGACGCCCTGTTCCCCGTCACACCCATCCCCTCCCTCGGATTCTCCGATCCTCAGCTGGTCAACGTCGGCGCCCTGTGGAATCGCGGGATCGAGCTCTCGATCAGCGGCAACGTCGTGTCCCATCCCTCGTTCGGATGGGATGCGGGATTCTATCTCCATACGAACCACTCCGAGCTGACGGACCTCGGCGGGGCGGCACCGCTCCAGGTGTTCGACGCGGGTTGGATCCTGGAGGACGCTCCGGTGCCAACCATTATCACGCCGCGGATCCTGAACCCCGACGCCGTCGCGGAGCCGGTGATCGAGGAGGAGCATGTCTGGGGCCCGAGCGTTCCAACCACGGTGCTGGGTCTCCTCACGACGGTGCATCTTCCTCGCGGGATCGAGATCGACGCCCGGGGCGAATACATGGGCGGCCATTACGTCTACGACAACATCGGCAACAACCTGGCGCGTCGAGAGCTGTATCCACCGTGCGAACCGGCCTACACGCTGCTCGAGGCGGGGCGCGCTGACGAGTTGACGGCGTGGCAGCGTGTATGGTGCATCCCCGGGAATGTGCCGGACGACGGAGGACCTATTTACCCGGGGGACTTCTTCCGCCTGCGGGAACTGACGCTTCGGTTGCCGGTCCCGGTCGCGGCGCTCGTTGGGGGCTCGCGAGCGACGCTGATCCTCTCGGCGCGGAACTTCTGGACGTGGGAGAACGACGACTTCCTCGCCTTCGACCCCGAGATGGTCGGTGACGAGGGGATGCACGCGATCGTTCGCAGGATCGACGCCCACGTCCCGCCGCCGGCGACGTTCACCATGTCGCTCCGCCTGACGCGATGAAGCGGCCCACCCTGAGAGCCCTCGGCATGCTCGCGGTCGTCGCCGGACTCGTGATTGCAGGCGTCCGTTGCCAGGACGGAGTCGTCGATATCGGGACCATCGAGGAAGAGCGGCTCGACACCCGCGAAGCTCTCGACCAGGTCGTAAACGGAATGGGTCGCACGCTGTCGCAGGCGCTGGGACATCTGGCGGCGATCGGCGTGTTCGTGGCCCGGGAGTTGACGTGGGGGGGGAACCAAGGTTCGGAGGCGGGATCCACGTTCTCGCAAAAGGAAGGGATCCTCCTGCCGGCCGAGAACGATCCGCAGTGGAACGCCGCACAGAAGGCGCGTTGGACCGCCGAGGACGGTGTCCGGCGCCTGCGGCAAATCCTCGGGGACGAGGAGTTCGCCGAATCGCCGCTGGCCGCGGAGGCCCTGCTGTACGTCGGGTTCGCGAATCGGCTCCTGGGAGAGAACATGTGCCAGGGCGTGATCGACGGTGGCCCCCCCGTCCCCCGTTCAGTGCATTTCGAGCGCGCGGAGGCGGCCTTCACCGAGGTGCTCCAGATCGCCGACCGCATCGGCGACGCTGGGATCGCGGCCGCCGCTCGTGCGGGACGCGCTTCGGTCCGGGTCGGGCTCGGGGATTGGCCGGGCGCACGGTCCGATGCCGAAGGTGTGCCCGAGGGGTTCGTCTTCGGCGCGAGGTATCACAGCACCGAACAGGTGCAGCGGAACCCGATCCACCGCGGGAACGACGTGGCGGTTCGGGCCCACACCGCCTGGGGCTCGTTCTACGAGACCTACTTCGAGGAGACCGGCGATCCCCGCGTCCCCTGGATCCGAGAGGCCGATTCGCCCACGACCATTGTGGGGGACCCCTGGTATCCGCAGGCCAAGTACACCAGCCCGGACGCCCCGATCGACCTCGTCAGCTGGGAAGAGATGCGAATGATCGTGGCCGAAGCGCGACTCCGGGACGGCGACGTGGAGGGGGCGATGGCGGAGATCGACGGGTTGCGAGCCCGTGTCGGGCTCGATCCGGTGCCGGTCGACGGCCTCGAGGACGCATGGACAGCGCTCAAGCGGGAGCGGGGAATCGAGCTGTGGCTCGAGGGACGCCGATTAGGAGATCTACATCGCTGGCTGGAGGCCGGAACGCCCGGCGAGACCGAGGACATGACCGGCCGCGACACCTGCTTCCCGATCGGGGCCACCGAGCGCGGCACCAACCCGAACATGCCTTAGCCCCGTGTCCGCGATGAGCGATCTCGTGATGTTCGGTCGCATGGCGGCTCGCCTGCGGCCACTCCTGCGGAATCGCGTCACCGTAGAGGGCGCGCGGCAAACGCTCCGCCGTCGGCTGGAAGATCGAGGAGAGAGATTCCTGGATGTCGTGGAGCGAGGTGTCTACGGACACCCGGAAAGCCCATACCTGCCCCTGCTCCAGGAAGCACGGTGCGAGCTGGGGGATCTGCGGGCGATGGTTCGGAACCGGGGTATAGAGGAGACGTTGACGTCCCTCCGGCAGGCCGGCGTCTACGTGCGATTCGAGGAGTTCAAGGGGCGCGAGCCGATCCAGCGGAATGGACGCGTGGTCATTCCCGGTCCTCGGGCCTTCGACAATCCCCTGGTGAAGAGCGACGGCAGATCCCGTTCGTCGGGGTCTACGGGGACCCCCACCCAGATCCCGCACAACCTCTATCGCGTTCTCGACACCACTCCCCACCACCTGTACTCCGATCACGTCCACGGTCTCGTGGATGCACCGACCGTGCTCTGGCGCTGCCGCCCGCCGCTTGGATCCGGCCTGACCCAGGTGCTGCGATCGATCCTCGTGGGGAACGTCTCGCGGCGCTGGTTCGAGCCGATGGGAAGCGGGGAAGTCAGCGTCCCCGCGCGATTCCGGCTGGCGAGCCAGTTGATCCTTCGCCAGTGCCGCCTGCTGGGATACCCGGTGCCGTTCCCTCAGCCGGCGCCCTTCTCGCGGGCGATCCTCGTCGCGCGTGCGGCCGCCGAGCTGGCAGGCGCCGAGGGCAGGTGCCAGGTCCGCGCCGGCGTCTCGATGGCACTTCGCGTCGCCCTGGCGGCGATCGAGGAGGGGATCGGGCTCGAGGGCGTGACATTCGTTGCCGGGGGTGAGCCCCCGACGCCGGCGAAGGTCGCCAGAATCCGCGAGTCGGGTGCCCGATACGTGCCCAGCTATTCCGCCTCGGACATCGGGGTGGTCGGCCTCGGGTGCGCGAATCCCCTGGATGAGAGCGATGTCCACTTCTGCGCGGACGGGCTGGCGGCCATCCAGATCCCGGTCCGGATTCCGGGGACCGAGCAGGAGGTCGAAGCCTTTTGCTTCACCACCCTGCTCGCCAGCTCGAGTCGGCTGCTGCTCAACGTGGAGGTCGACGATTTCGGAGTGATGGAGCGGCGGTCGTGCGGCTGCCCGTTCGAAGAGGTGGGTTTCACGACGCATCTCCGGCGGGTCCGAAGCTACCGCAAGCTGACCGGAGAAGGGATCAACCTGATCGATGGCGAAATGATCCGGATCCTCGAGGAGGTGTTGCCACGGCGTTTCGGAGGGGACCCCCACGACTATCAGCTTCACGAGCGCGAGGATGCGGAGGGCTTCACGCGGCTGATCCTGGTAATCGCTCCCATTGTCGACGTGACGGACGAGAGCGACATCATCCCGGTGATCCTGAAGACGCTGGCGGACGGCAACGTGTACGCCGACAGCGCCCGAGAGCACTGGCAACAGGCGGGGACGTTCCGCATCGAGCGCCGAGAGCCGGAATGGACGGGACGGGGCAAGTTCCCTCCGCTCGTCGTCCACCGCGTATGAAGCAGGCGCACGCCTTCGTGTCGCTGCTCGGGCCACTGGTCCTGGCTTCCGCCTGTGGTGGAGCGGGCTCCGGGGAATCACCGCACGAGGATCTGGTCCGGATCGACATGGCGGCCGGAGAGTACATCGGGAGCACAGTTCTTCTCATCGGACTGGAAGAAGGCTACTTCGCCGACGAGGGCGTAGACCTCCGCCTTCTTCCCGCCTCGGAGACCGGCTCGACCGCGCTGCCGATCCTCGATCAGAATCGGATCGATGTCGCGAGGATGACGAACATGGTCGCGCTGGTGAACGCGATCGATCAGGGAGCGAGGGTCAAGGTCGTAGTCGGAGCGGGGCACTTCGAGGCAGGGGAGTGCAGCCTGTCGGCGTTGGTCGCCCGCAGAGGGCTCTATGCGGACGATGAGCCGGTGGATCCTGCCTCGCTCAAAGGCAAGAAAATCGACTACAAGGAAGTGAGCGTCGAAGGGTATTTCCTGGATAGGTACCTCGAGCGAGGGGGTCTGACGCTCGACGATATTGTGGAGTCGTGGATCCCCCAGCCCGCCAGGATGGAGGCCATGAACCGCGGGCGCATCGACTTCACGGTGATCTCGGAGCCCTGGCCCACAAGGATGGTCGAGGAGGGACACCGCATCGTGACCCCGGTCGGTGAGGTCCTCGACGGCTTCCAGTGGACCATGCTGGCGTTCGGCCCGCGGCTGCTGGACGAGGACCGGGAAGCAGGCCGACGCTTCGTGGCGGGCTACCTGCGTGCCGTCCGACAGTTCAACGAAGGGCCCACAGCGCGCAACCTGGAGCTCGCCAGCAGGAATACGGGACTCGATATCGAAACGCTGAAGAAGATGTGCTGGCCCCTGATCCGCGCGGACGGAAGCATCGAGCAGGAATCGATCCTGGAGTTCCAGCGCTGGGCGCTCGAACGGGGACACATTGGCCGAATCGTGGGGATCGAGGAGCTCTGGGATCCCTACTTCACGACGGCGTATCACGACCGGAGAGCGGAGGATGATCGATGACCGGATTCGTCTGCGATTCGGTCGGCTTCCGCTATCCCACGGCGGACGGCTGGATCACGGCGCTCAGCGCGGTCTCGTTCGAGGCGCGCGGGCATGAGATCGTCAGTGTGGTGGGCCCGAGCGGCTGCGGCAAGACGACCCTGCTGAAGCTCGTGGCCGGGCTTCTGCAGCCGACATCCGGGTCGATCCGCTTCACTCCCGGGGAGAACGGAGATCGCCCCCGGAACGCCCTCGTCTTTCAGGATCACGGCGTGTTCCCGTGGCTGAAAGTCGTCGACAACGTGGCTTTTGGGCTAGAGATGCAGGGTGTCGGTCGAATCGAGCGACGGGCGCGCGCGATGGAGTTCCTCCGACGCATCGGATTGGCCGACTTCGCCGATCGTCACCCCCACGAGCTATCCGTGGGAATGCGACAACGGGTGGGAATCGCGCGCGCCTATGTCAGCCAGCATCCGATCCTCCTGCTGGACGAACCATTCGGAGCGCTCGACGCTCAAACCCGGCTCCTGCTCCAGGAGGAGTTGCTCGGGATCTGGCAGGAGAACCAGAAGCTGGCGCTGTTCGTTACCCACGACATCGAGGAGGCGATCCTCCTGGGCGATCGGGTCCTGGTGATGAGCGGGCGGCCGGGAACGGTCGTCGAAGAGATCCCCGTGCCTCTGCCGCGTCCGCGTGCGCTGGCTGCGCCCGATCGTCCCGAGATCACGGAGGTGAAATGGCACATCTGGCGGCATCTCGAGAAGGAAGCCAGGCGTCAGTTGTCGATCCCCGACTGAGAACCCGGCGTCCGGGCTCCACGAACCGGTGGTGGTGGAACGCGACGGTCATCTTGGGGGCGCTCGTGTGCTGGGAGGTATTGGTCTTGCTCGGGCTGCTGCCCGGGCTCTACTTCCCCCCGCCCACCGCCATCACCCGGAAGCTCGTCGAGCTGTTCGCCGACGGCACGCTCCCGCGCAATCTTGGAATGTCCCTCTACCGTATGGTCGTCGGACTGCTGATCGGCACCGGATTGGGGTTTCTGGGCGGCGTAGTCATGGGACGGTCCGCAGCCCTGCGGAGGATCACCGACCCCATCGTCGGAGCGGTCTATCCCATCCCCAAGATCGCGATCCTTCCGCTGGTCATGATCTTTCTCGGAATCGGGGAGTCTTCCAAGCTGTTCGTCATCTCGATCGGCGCCTTCTTCCCCATGCTTATCAGCACGCTCGCGGGCGTCCTCCAGATTCCGTCGATCTACTTCGAGGTGGCGGCTAACTACGGCACCGGGCGAAAGCGCCTTCTGACGCGGGTCATTCTTCCTGCCAGCATGCCGACGGTGCTGGGCGGGCTCCGGATCGCGCTGAACTCGGTCATGCACGTGACGATCGCGATCGAAGTCGTGGCCGCCGTGACCGGTCTAGGCGCCCTCGTCTGGTTCTCCTGGGAGACGTTCGACGTGGAGAAGCTGTACGCGACACTGGTGGTCATCGCGGTCCTCGGCATCGGCGCCACGCACCTGGTCAATCGGTTGTCGCGCGGGCTCGTCCCCTGGCGGCCATGAGAGAGTGTCGAGGGTGATCGGCGAGTTCGCGATGCTTCAAAACGAAAAAGCCCCCGCCGGATGGCGGGGGCTCTTCGTCGGACCGCTCGCGCGGCCCTGTGTCTCCGGTCCGCTTACGCGACCTTCGTCACGTTCGCGGCCTGCGGGCCCTTGGGGCCCTGCGTCACCTCGAACTCGACACGGTCGTTCTCGGAAAGGCTCTTGAAACCGTCAGCCTGAATCGCGGAGAAGTGGACGAA
>DASRVB010000303.1:0-8914 GCA_035687725.1 Gemmatimonadota bacterium | reverse complement strand
ATGTGCACGGGCATGCCCAGCTCGTGGAGGCCGTCCATGAGCGCGCGATGGAAGTCCGCGACCGACCGCGGCTCGAGCGGCGTGGAGAACCCGGTGGAGCCACTCGTCTCGACATCGAGACGATGGTCGACGAAGTCGAAGTCGATCTTGAGCGCGTCCTGGCCGTAGGGCATGGTTCCGGTCGTGAGCCCGCGCGGAGTGACGTACAGGGTGACGTTCCACCAGTGGTTGACGAGCGGCACCTGCGCGAGCCGGATCTTCCCGACGATCTGCGTCCACATATGAAGGGTGGCGTAGGTGTCCTGCCACTCCGCGAGAGGCAGCGGCGGCCAGGCCTCGTCGGCCGGCCGGGTCGCGGTTCGCCTGATCCCGCGCGTCACGGCGTGTCGAAGCGGATCGTCGAGGGCGGGCTCAGGGCGCCTAGCCGGTCCTCGACCGTGGCCGTCAGCGTGTGGATGCCCGGCGGCAGGGCGAGGCCGGGCGGCGGCAGAGGCAGCGTGACGTCGGCCGGGCCGGGACGAACCCAGGGGTCGAGCCGGTAGACGGTCCCATGCGAGGTCTTCAGCTCGAGCAGGAGCGTCGCCGGCTCGACGCCGTAGCCGCCGCGGTCGGACCAGCGCGCCCGCGCCCCGCCGGGAACGCGATCGAGCTGGAGCATCGGCGACTCGAAGGCGATCGGAGGCGGCGCGTCCAGGCCACCCAGCCGCAGCACCTCGATCCGCGTGCCGCCGCGCGCCCGGTGCGCGGGGTAGACGTTGACGTCGAATGACAGCGCTCCGGCCTCGGGCGCGATCCACACCGTCGGCTCCGCGGGCCACGCGAACGCGCCGCTCGACCCGAAGCGCGCGATCACCTCGCCGATCCCCGCGTCGGCGACGGGGCCCGGTCCGATTCCCCGATCCCCCACCTCCACCTCGCTGTCGACACGCACCGCGATGCGCTCGCCCGCCGCGAGCGTTACTGCCGGCCTCGCGACCGAGTCCGCGTCGAGCTCCACCCGCCACTCGGCCGCCGGGATGAGGAAGACCTCGATCTGCGGCTCGCCGGAGGCGTCGTCCTGCGCGCGCGCGGGCGCGGGGAGCGCGAGGGCCGTCGCGGCCAGTATCGGGAGTACGGATGCTCGCATCGCATCCCAAGATATGCCAACCATCTTGGGTCGCGCTCTGTTTGACGTTGCGAGGGCCGGAAAGGGTACTGGAAGAAGAGTCTCCCTCGCGCCTGTCGCACACAAAGGAGAGCTCAACCGATGCGCCGCTCACTCGTGTTCATCGTCGCCCTGCTCGCGGTCCCTGCCCTGCCGAGCGCCGTCCGCGCGGCGATCCAGCAGGACCCCGTCGGGGGCCGGCCGCTCGATCCGCACTACGCCGATCAGGCCGATCAGGAGCGAAGGGATGAGCGCCGCCGCGAACAGGATGAGCGGCGCAGCGCCGATCCCTGCGCGCTGGGTTGCGGCGACTACGAGGGCCTCCAGACGCGCGGCATTCCGGGCACCGCGCTCGTCGCGGTCCTTCACCGCACCGAGATCGACGACGACGTGCTGACCGCTCGCCTTCGGTTCTACAACGAGGGCGAGACTCCCGCCCATCTGACGATCGATCCGACCGTTGCCGAGGAGGCGTTCGTCCTGCGGATCGGTGCGGAGGAGTATCCGATCCTACGGAACGAGGACGGAGAGCTCGAGGCCAAGGAGGCACTGTCCCTGGAACTCGAGCCCGGGGAGATGGAGACGTGGTGGGTGAAATTCCCCGCTCCACCCGCGGGGGCCAGCAGGATCGACCTGGAGATCCCTCCCGTAGCCTCGTTTCATGACGTCCCCCTGGACGCAGACTGACACTAGACGCATAGCTTAGCCTCCTGCTGACAAGCAAATGCTCCCGCACGCTGTTCTGCGTCTTACCGCGATCGGGGTCTCCGTGGGGTAGTCTCGTAGGGGGCCGAGGAGGTGGGAGATGAACGCATGGCGCTGGATGATACCGATGGCCGCGACCGCGCTCCTTTCGTTGTGGGGCTGCGAGCGCGAAGGGTACGAGGAGGGCAGCGACACCACCGTGATCGAGGATCGCGAGCCCGACATCACGATCGAGCAGGACGACGACCCCGACATCACCGTCGAGGAGGATGACGGCTTCGAGGCCGACGTGGACGTGGACGACGGGAAGATCAAAGGCGAGGTGAAGGTCGAGGACTAGATCAAGGCATCGACCGGGACCGGTCGAGTGGGGGCGTGCGCGATTCACCTGCGCGCGCCCCTTTGCTTTGCCGGGCCATGCGGCGGCCGACTCTGCATGTCACTGCCGCATCCCGAGAGCGACGAGCGCGGCTCCGAGCGCGGGGTCGTCCAACTCGATCGCACGCGGTGTTCCGAACTCGAGCGCCCCCGCCGGAAGGCGGTCGACGAAGATGGCCAGGGTGTGCCACTCGCCGAAGAACGCCGACCACCAGCGGAGGCCCGAGGCGCCGGTCTCGGCGACGAGTGCGGCGATCGCCTGCGTCGCCTCCCGGTCGCGCGCTGCCACGCGGTCCGGCGGGACTGCCAGCGACCGCAGCGCCTTCGGATCGCAGAGGTCGGCGACGCTCTTTCTCGCAGCCTCGGCGATTCGCACGCCGACGAGCGCGAGGGGAAGACCGTATTCGCGAAGGTGGCGCGGCTGGAGCGGCGTGCCGCGAAAGCGTGCGATCTTCTCGGCGATCGCGTGCTCCGGGGTCTCGGCGAGGTAGAGGACGCGCTCGCCGGGCAGGTCGAAGCGCCCGGTGCCGCCGCTCGCGGGAACGAACGACGCCGAGAACTTCTCGCCCCCCCGCGCCGTTCGGCTCCAGGGGAACGCGCGCCAGGCGTCGAAGGAATCGAGCTCGTCGGCCGACTTCGCCGCGGGCCTGGGGTTCGCCGCGGGCCTGGATTTCGTCCCCGTCGCGGGGTCAGGCGTAGGCGCCGCGCCTCTCGGCTTCGACCGCCGCGATCACGTCGGTGACTCGCCCCCCGAGCAGGACGTCGATCGGGCGCCGGTGGCCGAGATGTGGGTTGACACCGGACAGCCAGTCGGCGATCGCACCGGGCTCGAGGTATCCGGTCAGGCTCTCGACGACCGTGCCCAGGTTCCGGAGTCGCTCCTCGTTCCGCTCGTCCGCCTGCCCGCCCCGCTTCCAGCGCGCGACCTGGCTGCGGTGGACGCCCAGCGCGTCGGCGAGCGCCGCGTCGGACGGGAATGGTCGCCGGGCCGCCAGGTACAGGAGCCAGGTGCTCGACTCCCCACTGTCCTGCACGAAGTCCGCGACCTGGAAGTGCCGCAATTCCGCCGTCTGTCTTGCCATGGGCCTGTCCTCCTCGCAACGAATATGTTGCGCGATGACCGCAAAGTCAAGCCCAGGTCAGCGCTCATCCTCGGGGATCCACCACTTCGCGATCCCGGCCAGCGGCGAGTAGGCGTTGGGGGCCGCGGTCGGCTCGACGCCCTCGAGTCGCCGGCTCGCGCCCCAGCGCTCGTGGTCGGCGACCAGGAAGATGTACGGCTGCTCGTCGTGGACGATCTGCAGGAACTCGTCCCACAGGGGCTCCGCTTCCTCCCGGTCGAGGGTCGTCCGCGCGCGGCGCAGAAGCTCGTCGACTCGCGGGTTCGAGTACGCGCCGCCGTTGTAGGGCGCGCCGGTCTCGAACAGCTGCGTCGGATCGAAGCGCAGGTAGAGGTCCCAGCCGGCGACCACCGTTTCGAACTCCCCCGACATCCACTGGTCGATCATCGTGTTGAACTCGACCGCCCGCGCGCGTGCGTCGATTCCGACCTCGCGGAACTGGCTCTGGAGCGCGACCAGGATGTCCTGGCGCAGAGTGTTGTCGATGTTCGTCGTGATCCGGAACCGCAGCGGGCGGCCATTCCTGTCGCGGATCCCGTCGCCGTCGGTGTCGGTCCATCCCGCTTCGTCGAGGAGGCGTCCGGCGGCCTGGGGGTCATGCGGCCAGGGTTCGAGTGACTCGTTCCGCTCCCACTGCATCGACGCGGCGGGCCCCGTCGACACCTCGCCGTAGCCGCGCACGAGCCCGTCGACCAGAGCTTGCCGGTCGGTGGCCATCGTCAGCGCGCGTCGCACGCGCACGTCCTGAAACAAGGGATCGCGGAGATTGAACATGAGGAACGTGAATCCCAGCGTGGGCCACGAGAGCGGCCGCGCGACCTCGCTCCTTTCGAGCCGCGTCATGTCGATCGGCGGGACGTTGCGGTAGAGATCGATCCCGCCGCTCAGGAGCTCGGTCACCGCGGTCGCGGGCTCCGGGATCACGCGGAAGACGACCCGGTCGAGGTACGGCCGGCCCGCCCAGAAGTCCTCGTTCGCCTCCATGACGATCTGCTCGTTCGCATCCCACGAAACGACCCGGAACGGCCCGTTGCCGACCGGCTGTCGGTTGAATGGCGCGTTGATCATCTCTGCGGGAGGAACGTTCTCGAGCAGGTGCTTGGGCATCGGCGTCCAGTACATGAAGTCGGCAAGCGGCTCGGCATGGACGCCCGTGAAGTGGAACCGCACGCGCCGCTCGTCGATCCGCTCGGCGCGGGCGACGTAGGCCAGCGCCTGCCGCTCCGGGTACGCGGTTTCGTCGAGCATCGACATGTCGAACGACCAGACGACGTCGTCGGCCGTGACCGGCGCGCCGTCGTGCCAGCGGACGCCCTCGCGGATCCGGAACGTGGCCGAGAGACCGTCGTCCGCGACGCCGAACGAGTCGGCGAGCGCGGGAGCGTAGTCCAGATTCTCGTCGTAGACGATCAGGTTCTGGAACACGACGTGCCCGATGACCTGGTCGCCGATGGCGGAGGTCGTCGCGAGCTCGTTGAAGACGTCGAAGTCCGATCCGATCGCGACGATGGCGGTGCCGCCGTAGGAGGGAGTGTCCTCGGAGGGGGCGTCCGTTTCCGGAGAAGGGCCCCCGCAGGCGACGAGCACGGCGAGGAGGGTGATTGCCGTGAAGGCGGGCGCCGGATGCCGGAGCGTCACCATGGTGGCGCGCAATGTGGGTCGGTCACCTCTGCCAGACAGCGTACCCCGCGCTTCTCAGCTCGTCGGCCAGCCGCGCCTCCGTCGCCAACGCATCGTCGTACGTCATCGGGTTGAGATGCGCGTACAGCTCGGGCATGAGGCGGACACCGTAGCGCTGCACGTAGCTGTTCGCCTTGTAGCCATCCTTGTGGTGGGCGAAGCGCTCCTCTGGCGCGATGCCCGTCATGCCGACATACAGGCACACGGTGTCGGGCGCGAGATTGGGATTCTGGTCGACGAACGCGCGATGGTTCATGACGCGCGCGTCGAGGAGCACGACGTACACGTGGTGATGACCCTTGCCTTTCGTCACGCGTCCGCCGCTCCGCGGGAAGGGCCGGCGCCAGGGGTCCCGTCGTCGCCCCGGAGGAGCTCCGCTAGCGCCCGCGCCTGCGCCTCCCGCTCCCTCTCCCGGCGGAAGATCGTCGGCGGCGCGACACGGTCCTGACACTCTTCCGGCGTCAGCCCGCACCGCTCGCACGTCAGGTTGACCGCGATCTCGGGGACCTCCGGGTCGGCCGAGAACCGGACCCGCTCGCGGAAGACGTCGTCGACGAGGAACCCGAGCGACACGCACGATCGCACGTCTTCGGTGAGCGACAACGGCCGCGACACCGCGACCACGAAGAACGTCGCTTCCTCGTTGAGGAATCGGGACCGCTGCGCGGCGACCGGCAGAATCGGCGGCGCGGCGGCGGGGAGATGTGCCGTGACGGGCGCGATGGCCCCGACGACGCCTGGCTGCGGGATCCACTGCGGGCGGTCGAGGTGCGCCAGCAGCCGGAGCGACGGCCACCGCCGGCAGTAGTGCTCGTCGAGACCGATGCCGTGCGGAACCGGAACATGGGAGAGGTTCAGCACCTTGGTCAGCCGGTAGTCGTCGCTCCCGGTGGCGTGATGGAAGCGCAGGAAGAAGATCTCCTCGAGCCCGAACCGCTCGGGCACGACCTGTGTCAGCCGGTAGAAGAACATCTCTGGGGTCGCGTCGAAGCGGCCCATCACGTCGAGGAAGGCCTGGCCGTCCCAACGGTCGCGCGCGAAGAGGCCGCCGAGCGCATCCACGAGCGCGTTCTCGTCGATCAGGATCGCGCCCGCGAAGTAAGACGCCTTGAAGTTGTTGAGAACCTGGCCGAACGAGTCGATGTTGAGCCAGGACCCCGTCACCGCGCGCTCCCTGAGCCCCAGCTCCTGATAGGCGATCTCGCGCCCGAAGATGAATGCCTTCTGCGACGGCAGGAGTCGGTCGTTGACGAGGATCCGCGGCGGGTCGCCGGGGACGAACACCGAGCGAAACCCGTGAAGCTCCGAGTGCCGGGCGAGGCTCTCCTCGTCCACCGCGCAGCCGTAGCGCTCCACGAGCAGCGCGCGCAGGCTGTCGGCGGGTGGCGACTCGCCGTTCGTCCATCCCTCCGCCCTGCGGAACGCCGCCGCGGCCTCTTCCATCTCCTGGAAGTAGTTGTGGCGGAGCTGCTGGTAGGAGCGTAGCGCGGCGAAGAGCAGGTGCTCGACTTGAACGCCATACGTGCGGCCGATCTCGAGGAAGGTCTGGAACAGCGCCGCGGACTTGGTCGGCATGTCCGCCACGAGTGCGAACAGGTCCTGGGGCGCGATCCCGAAGAGCTCGAACGGAAACTCGCGCACGAACTCGGAACCGAGGAACGCCTTGAGCGGGTCGAGCTCCCCGCCCACCTGGAGCGAGACGAGCTCATCGTATGGGACCGCCAGGGCCTGGGCGAGTCGGGCGAGCTTCTCGGGCTTGGGGTGCTTCCGCCCCGCCTCGATCTCCGAGAGATACGAGACCGAGATCCCCGCCGCCTTGGCCAGGTTCGACAGGGACAGCCCTTTCTCCTGCCGGAGCTTCCGGAGCTTCAAACCGAGGATGAACCGCAGGTTCTCGGCGTCGAGACGGGCATCGATCACAGGGGGGTTCGCCATCAGCGAAAGCATATCCAACCTTTTTCCACTGTCAAGTAGCGAACTTTCGCTTGCAAACAATCTTCGCTTATGGTACGCTCGGTCCCCGGGTCGCCCGGGAGGAGGTGCGGTGGTCGAAGGATCGACAGTCGTCAGGGATTCGTCGCTTCGGAATGGGAAGCTCCAGCTGCGGCGGGAAGCGCGGACGGACCGAGTCGCAGCCATCCTGGACGCGGCGGCCCTCGAGACCGTCGCACGGCTTCACGCCGAGCTCGAGCCCGAGCGCCGGGAGCTGCTCGCCGCTCGTGAAACACGCCAGCGGGACTACGACGGCGGCGCCCTTCCCGGCTACCTCTCCCCCAACGATCCGGTGACGCGCCAGGCCACCTCCGACTGGCGGGTCGCTTCCCTTCCCGCGGATCTCCTGACGCGCCGGGTAGAGATCACCGGGCCCGTCTCCGATCCCAAGATGGTCATCAACATGCTGAGTCGGACGGAGTCGGGCGACCGGGCCGATGCCGCCATGCTCGATTTCGAAGACTCGATGAAGCCCTCGTGGGAGAACGTCGTTCGCGGGATCGAGAACGTGCGGGGTGCGGTCGACGGCACGCTGTCGTTCGTGAAACCCGGCAAAGGGGGCGAGCCCGCCAAGGAATACCGGATCGACCCCGACGACATGCCGCTCCTCATGGTTCGCGTCCGCGGGCTCCATCTCGACGAGACGAACGTCACGGTCGACGGCGCGCCGGTGGCGGCCGGACTCTTCGACCTGACGCTCTCCGCGTGGCACACCGCTCGCCGGCTCATGGATCGGGGGAAGACCCCGAAGTACTACGTGCCGAAGTGCGAGCACCACCTCGAGGCGCGCTGGTGGAACCGGCTCTTCTCGCTCGCCGAGGAGGAACTGACCCTGCCCGCCGGTTCCCTGCGCGCCACGTTCCTGATCGAAACGCTCCCCGCGGCGTTCCAGATGGAGGAGATCCTGTGGGAGCTCCGGGAACGCGCGGCCGGCCTCAACGTCGGCCGCTGGGACAAGATCTTCAGCGACATCAAGGTGCTGAGGGAGCATCCGGACCGCGTCCTCGCCGACCGCGGCAGCATCTCGCTCAACCGCCCCTGGATGAAGAGCTACGCCATGCGGCTCGTCCGTATCTGCCACAAGCATGGCGCGTTCGGGATGGGCGGGATGTCCGCGTTTACGCCGGGCTCGACCGCCCAGCTCCGTGAGGAGCAGACGCAGAAGGTCGTCGAGGACAAGGCGTTCGAGGCGTCGATCGGCCACGACGGCTGCTGGGTGTCCCACCCGTACTTCATCGGCCCCGCCATGTCGGCCTTCTCGCGCACGAACCAGCTCGACGTCATCCCCGACATCGACGAGCGGCCGGATCTCCTGCCGGTCGGCGGCGAGCCCCGCACGCTGGAGGGGCTACGCAAGAACGTGCGCGTCGGAATCGCCTACATGCAGGGCTGGAACCGGGACATCGGCTGCGTCGCGTGGGACGATCTCATGGAGGACCTCGCCACCCTCGAGATCTCCCGGGCCCAGGTCTGGCAATGGCTGCGCCACGAGATCGCGCTCGACGACGGGACGTCGGTCACGCCGGATCTCGTCCGCCGGATCTTCGACGAAGAGAGCCTGCAGATCGAGCTGGAGGTGCGGGCCGCGATGAACGGCATGGGGGACGACGTCGAGGAGCAGCTACGGCGCTTCGCGGACGCGCGCGAGGATGCCGAGGCGATCTTCACCGAGACGGCGTTCCGCCCGTTTCTCACCTGTCGCTCGGATCCGGCCGGCATGGATCTCCCATCGCGGCGCGCGCAGCTGCGCGCCGAAGGAACCGATCTCGAATCACGGCGCGCGGAGCTGCGCGCCGAAGGTACCCACACCAGCGGAACTCAGGCCCCGCTGTAACCGCCCCCGAACGGGTCAGGAGGAAGCATGCGCGTAGTCAACGGAAGCAACGGCAATGGC
>DASRVB010000302.1:0-17634 GCA_035687725.1 Gemmatimonadota bacterium | reverse complement strand
CAGGTGATCCGGGCACCACCGTTCCCCGAAGATCTCGACTGGCTGCACGTCCGGCGCCCGCCGAAGTGGGAAGATCTGCGGGGAAAGGTCGTCCTGCTGGACTTCTGGACCTACGGCTGAATCAACTGCATGCACATGCTGCCGCGGGTCCGGCAGCTCGAGGCTGCATTCGGCGAGGCGCTGGTGGCGATCGGCGTCCATGCCGGAAAATACCATCGCGAGCGAAGCACGGAGGCGATCGCCGAAGCCTGCCGCCGTGAGGGGATCCGTCATCCGGTCGTCAACGACCGGCAGTTCCGATTCTGGCGCGCGAATTCCGTGGCCGCCTGGCCGACGATCACGGTCGTGGACCCCGAGGGGTACGTCGTGGCCCAGCAGGCGGGCGAGCTGCCGTACGAGCCGCTGCACGAGTTCCTGCAGGGCCTGATTGAAGAGCACGAGGAGAAGGGAACGTTGGACCGTAGCCCCTGGACGCTCGAGAAGGAGCCGGAACCCGTGGACATGGGCACCCTCCGCTATCCCGGCAAGATCGCAGCCGATATCGAGGGACGGATCGCGGTGTCCGACACCGGGCACCATCGCGTGCTGTTCGGACACGCCCTCGGAAACTCGTTCGAGGTGCGGGCCGTGATCGGGAGCGGGGAGGCGGGATTCGCCGACGGATCGTTCGACGAGGCACGCTTCCGCGAGCCGCAGGGACTGGCGCTCGCCGGCGACATGCTGATCGTCGCGGATTGCGGCAATCACGCCATCCGCATGGTCGACCTCCAGGCCGGGTCGGTGGCGACGATGGCGGGAACAGGGCGACTCGGAACGGGCAGTATCGTCTCCGGCGACCCGCTGGGCACGGATCTGCGCTCGCCGTGGGACGTGCTGCTTCACGACTACGGCCTGTTCATCGCCATGGCGGGATCGCATCAGATCTGGCGCCTGGATCTCCGGGAAGGGACGCTCGCGCCGCATTCGGGCTCAGGACGCGAGGACATCGCGGACGGCCCCGCACCCGACGCCGCGCTCGCGCAGCCGATGGCGCTGGCGACCGACGACGAGCGCCTGTTCTTCGCCGACGCCGAGACGTCGAGCGTCCGGATGACGTCGTTCGAGCCCGGCGGGGAGGTCACGACGCTGGTCGGCACCGGGCTCTTCGATTTTGGGGATCGAGACGGAGTGGGCGAGGAAGTCCGGCTCCAGCACGCCGGGGGCCTCGCGTGGGGTCCCGGGAATCACCGGCTTTGGATCGCCGACACCTACAACGGGAAGCTAAAGACGCTCGATCCCGATACCCGGCGAGTGGAGACCGTAGAGCCGTTCGAGGAGGAGCTTTCCGAGCCGATGGGGCTGGCCGCCGCCGGCCACTACATGCTCATCGCCGACACCGGCCGCCACCGGATTCTGCGGGTCGACCAGATTGATAAGCGAGTGGTGGAGCTGAAAGTCGATGCCGCATAATGAAGCTCGCGGCTGCTCTCGGAGCAGGTGGCGATCCATCTTTTCTCGGGGGTCTTTGTCGGCGGTAATGCCTGAGATTCTACTGCACGAAGAAGCCGCGCGTGATCCGGTATTCATGCAGGACATGCACGAAGTGGATGCCGACTGGGACATCACGTCTTCCGACGGACTCGACGCGGCCGACTGACCGCTCGTTCTGCCGGCCGTCTAATGAAGTACCTCACGATCGAATTCAAGATTGCCGGGTCCGTCGCCCCCGTCTAGCTTTTCCATGTCGGGGCGTAGCGCAGCCCGGTAGCGCACCTGAATGGGGTTCAGGTGGTCGCAGGTTCAAATCCTGTCGCCCCGACCACTTTTCCCTCCGAACGACCGTCAGGATGACAGCCCGGAGTCGGACCCGACCCCCGGCCTGAACGGTCCAATCCGTCCCAGAAATAGTCCCAGCTCCGATCGCCGTTCGAAGCGGTCCGCGCCGACGTGCGCCCCGGCACGGGTCCGTCCAATCCACTCGGGCGCGCCAGGAGGAACGAGATGACCGAGGACCAGAAGCCGTACGACGAGACGCCCGATCCCGCGACGCCGGCTGAACCGGGTGAGCCGGGGCGACACCGAGGCCGAGGAGGCTGAAGAGCAGCCGGAGGAGCAGCCCGCTCAGTAGGTGATTCGGATTCGCCCCTGCGGCTGCGGGCATCCGCGCTGGACGTTCTACCGGCCGCGCCTCTCGTTCGAGCGGGGCGGGGTCGTGTGGCAACCGGTGCGGTGCGACGGGTGCGGCGTCAGCGGGATCGTCCCGTGGCCGCGGAAGGCGGGTCGGAAGCCCGATCGAGGTCGGGGTTCTGGAGGGAAGTGACGGTCAGGTGACGGGTTCCGTGACATCCGTTCCGATTCCCCAGCAGGAGGAGTCTATGAGTCTGGCGACGTGGCTCAGGCGCAGGTACGAGGAGAGCGAGACACCGTTCGGGTGGATCAGGCGTCTACTCTGCGAGCATGAGTGGCGGGAGATGTTCGACTACGAAGGGGAGCCGGTACGCCACTGCCCCCGCTGCCATTCGATCCAGTGGCTCGAAGAACCCGAGGAGGACTGATTCTTGCCCGTCTGGATCTGTAAGGCAAGCTCGACCCTGCACAACCCGCTGCGGATTAGCACGTCCCCCGAACCGCCGGGAGCGGATGGACGCGTGCCGGGCTACCGGGAGACAGAGGAGTACGGGAAACCGCGGCGCGAGATGACGGATGGGGTTCGGAGTGGACGGACGAGGCGGCCTGTAACACCCCACCATTTCATCCCGATACTCGTCATTGTCTCACATTCGGACGCGAGACGTCGGTCGGACCTCGTCTGGAATTAACGCAGCGATCTGAACCCTGCTCGTATCTCTTCAGATAAAAGCTTCGGCTGTTCCCACGCCGCAAAGTGCCCGCCCTTGTCGAGCTGGTTGTAATGGATGAGCCTCGGATACGCCCGCTCCGCCCAACTCCGCGGCGTATGGTATTGTTCGTCAGGAAAGACGCTCACCGCAACCGGGATAGACACGTTCTTGGGTCCGAAGTCGACCTTGGCGAACCCCTCCCAATAGAGACGCGCCGCCGAGATTGTTGTGTTCGTCAACCAGAACAGTGTGGCGTTGTCGAGCACATCGTCCCGGGTAAGGCCTGTCGCCTCTCCGTCGAAGGCACGTGCGATGAGGCGCAAACTGATCGGGTCGTGGTCGATCAGCCAAGCCGCCACGCCGATGGGTGAATCGGCGATGCCGTACAGCGTTTGTGGGTGCGACGCCATGAAGTACTGTGTTGGAATGGTCTTGTACAAAAGGACAACCGTCTCGTACGCGCGCTTCTCCTCGGCCGAGAGACCCGTCGGTGCCGGGCTGCCGGCCGCGGCCGCCTTGTTGATTTCGGGTGGAATCGCGACGGGCAGGTTCGTGTGCACACCGATTAATTCCGGATGTCCCTGCGTGGCAAACAGATCGTTGATAATTGCGCCCCAATCCCCGCCTTGCGCCACATATCGCGTGTACCCAAGGCGCTTCATCAGCACCGCCCAGGCACGCGCGATGCGCGCTTGGTCCCAGCCGGTCGTGGTCGGCTTGCCTGAAAATCCGTAACCCGGCATCGACGGAATCACCACATCGAAAGCGTCCGATGCACTCCCGCCATATGCGGTGGGATCGACGAGTGGATCGATAATCTTCAGCTGCTCGATGATCGAGCCGGGCCATCCGTGGGTAACGATAACCGGCAACGCATTCTTTTCTTTCGAACGGACGTGAATGAAATGGATGTCCAACCCGTCGATATTCGTGATGAATTGCGGATAGCTATTGAGCTTCGCCTCGACCTTGCGCCAATCGTATTCCGTCGTCCAATAGCGGGCGAGCTTTTGCATCAACGCAAGCGGCACGCCCTGCGAGAAATCGGCGACGGGCTCTTTTTCGGGCCACCTGGTTGCGTTGATGCGCCTGCGCAATTCGGTGAGTTCAGCTTCCGAAACATTCACCTGAAATGGACGAATCGCAGTCTGGTCAGCGGTCAGCTTGCTTCCGGGCTGTGTAATAGTCGCGGGGGTCACTGGGTTCTCCTCGTGAAGATCAGATTCCGGGCTTTGCCGAGTCGTGGCAGGCCCTCCGGCTGAGGCGCATGGTGAGCGGCCCGATGACCTTCAGAAGTTCGAACACGGGGGCCCGGCCAGCCGTGTGAATGATCAGAGGCAAGGCGTTGGGATGGCGGGAGCGAACATGCACTGGCCAAAAAGCACGCGGAACCCGTTCTACCAATTTCTTACCAATGTATGGCAAAACTGACCATACATTCCCATTATGCACAAATTCGACCAAAAGTCAAACGGTAGGCGGGTCTCACACCGCGGCACCCAAGGAGTTCGTGCTACGTAGGAGACAGCCTGTATTAATGGAACAATGGCACTGGCCGCGAAGACTGGGAGTCAAGGTCATCGGTGACGGTTTATGGCGGTTCCGAGAGACCTTGTTTCCGACATGTCGCATGAGACTATGTCCAAGTGTGCGACGTAGTGTGCGACATCAACTCCCATTCTGTGTTGAAAGCGGGGCGGAGGATTCGCCAAAACGTGGAGGAATCCCAGAGAACTCCACGAAGCATGGGACTTCGGGGTTCTGGAGCCGGCATGGGGTTCAGGTGGTCGCAGGTTCAAATCCTGTCGCCCCGACCATGTCAAATGAAAGCCCGGCTTGCAGTAACGCGCGCAATCCCCGCTGCTTTGTGCTTACCTTACGGATGTTGTCGGCCCCGCTCATTGTCCGCTCGCATAGGTCACGACTGCGGCCGTAGCGTCCACTCGGATTGATCCCCCCGTCAGGTGGGGCGGATTCCAAGACGCCGACGTCTCCACCGGACCCGTGCCCACAGCTCGGACGGCGACAGCTGTGCGTGAGCGATTGACGCTGGGGCAGCACTTGAAGTCCAGAATCTCCACGAACCCATTCGTCCAGCCGTCGATGGGCTCCGATATATCGGCCTTCTGGTCGTCCCGATGCACAACGGCGAGCGCGAACGTACCAATAGTATTATTGGCGGTCCCGGTGGAGACCGTCAGGGGTATCGGGTCGGTCTTCCGCGTCGGGGCTGTAGCGCCTTGCGCCTTCGCGTCGAACACGATGGCGGGGCTCGCAGCGAACTCGAACAGCGCGATCGCATTGCCGTCCGGCGAGCTAATGGAAAAGCCTATCCCATTGTCCGCGCCGGATCCGTCCGCGATCCGTTCGTAAACATAGAGCGTCCGGTCCCGCATGACCGGGAGGACGCGGGGCGTCCAGCCGGGTGTCGTGACGCTCATCACCGAGTCGTGCAATGTCCCGAACACAGCGACGAGCAGGTTCCCCGGCTGCGGGGCCTCCGTGTAGCTGGCGTTCGGCGTGGGGTCGATGCTATTCGCCGTCGCCATCTGAACCAGAGTAAAGTCGGTATCGGGCGCCGGGGCTTCGATCTGGATCGTTGCCGTGTACTCGCTGACCCCCGCATCCTTGTCCCGAATCTGCCCCTTGACCGTGTGCGGGCCGGCCACTGCGACCCCAGGGCAGGTGGTCGACGAGGCCGCGCTCCACTCCGTGTAGCCGGTCCCGCAATCGAACGCGTAGCTGAACCCCGCCAGGAAGTCGGTGCTCGACACGTCGGCCGGGTCGTTGAGCGCCAGGCCGTAGCCGCTATCCGCCGGCACCGTGGCCGGCGCGCTGAACGTCGCCATGGGCGCCACGTTGGCGATCGTCGCCGTGGCGGCAGCCGTGTCGGCCAGCCCGCCCGGGTCGGTCACCACCAGCGTGACGGGATAGCTGCCGTTGTCGGCATAGGCGTGCCGCGGGGTCACTCCCTCGCCCGTCGAGCCGTCGCCGAAGTCCCACGCATAGCCCAGGAGCCCGTTCTCCGGGTCCGAGGAGCCGCTTCCGTCCAAGACGATCCCGGTGCCACCCTCGTCGCCCAGATAGGGACCCCCCGCCGACGCCACCGGCGGCTGGTTAGTCGACATCTGGACGCAAGCCGCGGTGCCCGTGTCCGTAAACGTGGCGGATGGATCACCGACGAACTCCCACGAGTAGCTCCTGGGATGAAGCGTCAACTTCAGCACGCCTACCGAACCGCTGTAGCGCACCTCACTGTTGCGATGTATGACACTAAAGGAGCCTAGAGACTCCCCGCCCGTCCCTACGACGAACTCACGCACGCCGTCCGAGCTGGCTATGCCATTAGCATTCTGCGGCGCGAAACGTTCATATGTATGGTCGTGGCCGCTCACAACAAGGTCAACTCCCGCATCATCCAGTGCTCTCCAGATCGACTTCATCGTCGTGTTGTTACCATGAATGCCAGAGCTGAAGAGCGGATGATGCCAGAACGCAATCGTGCACGCCGTTGGGTGAGCTTTGAGGTCTGCCTTTAACCAACGGGACTGTGGAGAGGACGGGCCTGATTGGATGTTGCTATCGAGCACGATTAAGTGCCAGGAGCCAAGGTCGTAGCTGTAGTAACCGCGCCCACTCGGTCCCGCCAGGGTGTCGAAGTAGGCGAAATAGGATGCCGCACCGGGCGTGCCATAGTCATGTTCGCCAGTGGCGGGGCGAGTGCGTCCCCTGTGACGCCCCCAGGAAGGACCGTAGCAGTTCAGAAACTCCTCCGCACTGCCCGTCTCATAGGCGTTGTCGCCTACCGTGAAGACGGTTCCCGGAATTTCATCAATCAGCGCGGCCGTAGTCTCGTCGCCATCAGAGGAGCAGGACGCGATGTCGCCGGCACCGACGAGGACGGGGTCGCCAGCGACAGCGGTCTCTAGTCGCCTGGGTGTCTCGCGGACCGCAATCGGGGACTCCACGCAAGCGCCTAACCCCAAGCCCGAAAGCAGCGCAGCGACCCGCGCGGTTTGGAATGATTTAAGCAAGTGTCACGATTTCATAAGGGGAGCAGCGAAAACGCTGCCTCGAGATCCGCAGCTTTAACCTAATATCGTGTAGCCTTTTTTACCAGATGACGCTATAGGAGCGGTGATTTTCAGAGAGCAATGGCCGCGGCCTATGAGAGTCCGATCACCGCCGATTCGCTATTCGACTCGTAATTATGTACGTCGATGACGTGGCGCAGATCTCCCCCCCAACGAGCGAACAAGCGCCTACGGCCTAAGGAAACCCGGGAAAGGCGAAGAGGCGCTCTCCATCGGTTCAGGGGCATCTAGCTTCTCGGTATTCTTTCGAGTTGTGGGCCAGGCAAGCTGTCCGTGGAGCTCGGGACGCGGCGCGAGCTGGGGTTGCACTTCACATCGATCTGGGGAGACGAGGTACGACGAAGCCACTTGCCGCATTCTACCTGGGAGGGGGTCTACACCACCTCGGAGAGTTCGAGAGTCCAGTCAGATGGGTATGCTCTTTCGCTTGGAGACACGCGGACCCAGAGATGCAGCCCCGCTCCGCCGCGAGAGAGACTGAACGATCTTTTTTACCCGAACGTGCCGTCTTTCCGCTGGTGCAGCAGGACCTTGTTCCCGTCGGGATCTTCGATGACGGCCATGTAGCAGACCGGGGTCTCGATTGCCTCCATCGAGATCGGAACGCCCTTGCCCCGAAGCTCCTCGACAGCTTCTCCGACGTGATCGACCGCCAGCGCGACCACCGCATTCGGGTGCGTCTGAGGCATTGTGACGAGGCCGATCGCCACCCCACCTGCGTCCAGCTCCATGTAGCCGTTTCCACGCGTACCCGGCTCGCCGCGCGGGACTTCCACCTCGAGTCCGATCACGTCGCGCCAGAACGCCTCCGCGCGGTCCATGTCCGTAACGCTGAACGAAACGAAGTCCACCGCCTTGGCCTTCATGGCATCGCCCTCGCCTCCGAACAGTGGAGTGATCACCGACCGCTGATTGGCGCGCCCTGAGGGAGTCGAACCCCCAACCTTCGGATCCGAAGTCCGACGCTCTATCCAGTTGAGCTAAGGGCGCGTGGACCATACGATAGGCGATCCACCGCGGCGGCGGCTAGCTTACGGCGGACATGGTGCGCGGGAGGCCGGCCGGCCTCCTACCCGGCGACTCTTCGGGAGGTCGACATGGTGGAGTACACGCACTCCGTACGAGCCGAGCTGACCGTGCAGGAGCTCTCCCGCGCGGGGACGAGCCTGGACCTCAAGATCTACCGCGAAGGCGAGCAGATCGGAACCTTGATCATTGGCCGGGGATCGCTCTTCTGGCGCGGTGGCAAGCGGCAGAAGGTGAAACAGATCGACTGGACGAGCTTCGCCGAGATGATGAACGAGAAGGTCTACGGCGAGAAGCGTATTTGAGCGCGGAGCACCGCGGCGGCCGACCGCGGGTGGCGCTCGAGACCGCCTTCCTCACGACCGGCCTTCCCGACGACGCTGGGCTTTCGACGGCCGCCTCCATGGCCGCGGCGGTGCGGGATCGGGGCGCGGTGCCGGCATTCGTCGGAGTCGTCGGGGGAAAACCCATGGTAGGAGTCGACGAGCGCGCACTCGAGGAGCTCGCGCAGTCCGCCCGCAAGCTCTCGACCTGCGACCTCCCCGTGGCGGCGGCCCGCGGCGAAAGCGGAGGAACAACGGTGGCTGCCACCCTGTTTCTTGCCCATCGGGAGGGAGTGGACGTGGCGGCTACGGGCGGGATTGGTGGGGTCCATCCAAGGAGTGGGGCGGGACCAGGCGGTGGGCGCTTCGACGAGTCAGCGGACCTGGGGGAGCTCGGTCGGACGCCAATCACGCTCGTCTGCTCGGGGGCCAAGGCGATCCTCGATCTCCCCGCGACGCTCGAGAGGCTGGACACCCTCGGCGTCACGGTTGTTGGATTCGGGACCGAGGAGCTGCCGGCCTTCTGGTCGGCGGAGAGCGGGCTGCCCCTGAAGGACAAGGTCGAGAACGCCAAGGAAGCCGCCGCCGTTGCGCGCGAGGCGCGGGCGCTGAGGGTCCGCGGCGCGGTGCTGGTCTGCGTCCCACCGCCGACCGATACCGCCCTCCCGCGCGAAGAGAGCGATCGCGCCGTAGCACGCGCCGTCGAGGAGGCCGAGGCGCTCGGCATCGCGGGCGCCGCGCTGACCCCGTTCCTGCTGAGTCGTGTCGCAGAAATCACCGAGGGCCGGTCTCTCCGCGCCAATGTCGCGCTTCTCGAGAACAACGCGGCCGTCGCGGCGGAGATTGCGGTCGCCGCCGTTAGCTAGCGTGAAACCCGATATCGGCGTCACACGATCTCTGCGCTCGACTCCGCTAGGCATCGCGATCGCGGTCTCCGCCCTTCACTCCCTCAACGATGCGTACACGTCCTTCCTGCCCCCGCTCCTGCCGCGCATCATGGGGGAGCTCGATCTGTCGATCACGCTCGCGGCCGGCCTCATGACCGCGCTGGCGCTGGGGTCCTCGCTGGCACAGCCGCTCATGGGCCGCCTCGCTGACCGCCGCGGGCGGCGCGCGCTCGTCGTCCTCGGACCGATGACGACCGGCGTCTTCCTCTCGCTGATGGGCCTCGCCTCCGGATTCTGGATTCTCGTCTTGCTACTCATTCTCGGAGGGCTGGGAAGCGCGGCCTTTCACCCGCCGGGCGCCTCGCTCGCAGCCCGGGTAGGGCAGGGAGGGCGCAGCGGCATGCGCCACGCGATCTTCTCGTTCTGCGGCGCGGCCGGGCACGCGCTGGGTCCGGTGGCCGTCGTGGGGCTGGTCGCGCGTGTGGGGTTCGACGGCATGTGGATCGCGATGCTTCCGGTGCTCGTCCTCGGCTTCCTGCTCTGGTTCGTCCTTCCGCCAGGGACTTCGGACCGGATCGTCGCTCCGGCCCCGACGCTTCGGGACATGGGCAGGATTCTGCGCGGGCCGCTGGGCCTGGTCTTCGGGATCAGCTGCACGTCAGCGTTTCTCAACAGCCTGTTCCTGACCTTCATGCCGATCGTCATGTCGGAGCAGGGGATGAGCGAAGGAGAGGGTGCGGTCGTGCTCAGCCTCTATCTCGCCGGGCAGGCCGCGGGCACACTGCCGGGCGGCTTTCTCGCCGACCGCGTGGACCGACCCCGGCTGCTCGCGATCCTGACCGGCGTCGCCTTCCCGCTCCACGCGCTCGCCTTCGTGCTGCCGGCAGGCGGGCCGCTCTCGCTCGCCGTGGTCGTGCTCGCGGGAGCAGCCAACATGGCCGTGCTGCCCCCGATCGTGATCATGGCGCTCGAGCTCTCGCCTTCCTTCGGCTCGACCAGCTCGGGGATCGTCATGGGCCTGGCATGGGCCACGGCGGCGCTGGCGGTGATTCCGGCCGGCATTGTGGGCGACATGCTGGGGCCGCAGGCGGCCGCGATCGTCCTGACACCGACGGTCCTGATCGGCACCTGGTTTGCCTTGAGACCGAAGCTCAGGCGCCATTCGTGGGTGATACCGGCGGAGAGATCGTGAGAACACGCGTAAAGGTGTGCTGCATCGCGAGTCCTGAAGAGGCGCGGATGGCAATCGACGCCGGCGCGTCCGCGCTCGGGCTCGTATCCGAGATGCCGAGCGGCCCGGGCGTGATCCCCGAAGAGCGGATCGCCCAGATCGCGGCGCTCGCCCCGCCCGGCGTTGCGACGTTCCTCCTGACGTGTCGCACGAATCCGGCCGAGATCGTGGCGCAGCGTGCCCGCACCGGAGTTGGCGTGCTTCAGCTCTGCGACGAGCCCGATCCCGGGGCGCGCGTGGCGCTGCGTCAGGCGCTGCCGGGCGTCAAGATCGTCCAGGTGATCCACGTGAAGGGCGCGGAGTCCATCGATAAGGCGCGCGCGGCCGCCCGAGAGGTCGACGCGCTCCTCCTCGACTCGGGTCGGCCGGAACTGGCGATCAAGGAGCTGGGCGGAACCGGGCGCGTGCACGACTGGGAGACGAGCCGGGCCATCCGCGACGCTGTCGACGTGCCGATCTACCTGGCGGGCGGACTCCATCCCGGCAATGTCGCGCGGGCGATCAATGTCGTGCGGCCCTTCGGGGTCGATCTCTGCAGCGGCATCCGGGTCGAGGGGCGGCTCGACGCGCGCCTTCTCGACGACTTCATGCGGGCGGTGGCCGTCGCGGGGTGACTCGCGGCGGCCGAGCGGGTTCGGCCGTCGACGTGCCCGGTGGAGCGCGCTACTCCGGCCAGGGATCGCGTAGCCGGTCGAGCTCGCGCCGCTGGCGCTTGGTGGGGCGGCCCTTGCCGCGAAACGACGTCTCGGGCATGAGCCTGAGCTGGGCCTCGCGCTCCCTCCGCAGCGCCAGGCTCTCGGCGGTCTCCTCGTGGAGCGCCGCCGCGGCGGCTGCGGTACCCCGGCGCTCCCCGAGTCCGCGAACGACCACCGTCCGCTCGATCGGGCCGCTGCGGACCCGCACGACGTCGCCGATCCGGACCGGCGCGCCCGTCTTCGGCCGCGCGTCGTTGAGGCGCACCTTGCCGCCCTCGATCGCGGCGGCCGCCTGGCTCCGGGTCTTGTAGAACCGCGCGGCCCAAAGCCATCGGTCGAGGCGGGCGCTCGTCAACGGCGCACCGGCCTTCATTGTTCCTCGAAGTCGAGCTCGATCCGGATCGGGTCCCCGCGGGCATTCTCGAACGACCGCGTCACGTCGCGAGCGAGTCTGTCCAGATCCACTCCCATGACGACAGACCCCATCGACCTCGCGGCGCGCAGGCCGCGCACCGCCCGGGTCACCTGCCGGCGCGCGGCAGCCTCGTGCCCGCGGCGCCGGTTGAGGCAGGCGGCGGAGAGATGGATCAACGCCTGCACGAAGCGGGCGGCGGGGGAGGTACGCCCGGCTGCATTCCAGAGCGCTTCAAGGGCCTCATGGCTCTCCCACCAGTAGCCGTGGTTGAACAGATCGACCGCCCATAGCCATTCCTCGAGACCCCGCCAGTCCACGGGGCGCCAGGCAGGCAGAGGGACCGGCTGAACCCCGGCCGAATGGCCCTGGACGTCGCGCGTGGGGTGAGGGTTCTCGCCGGGGCGGAACCGGTAGGCGGGAAGCCGCCGCCCGCTGAAGCGCTGTGGCGGGCCATCTGGGCCCGATCTACGTCCATCTGGATCCGATCTGCTCATGAGAGCACAGTACCCCCTGGCCGGATTTGCAGGTCATCCGTACCTGCCTGCGAAACCGAAAAAGATTGACCCCGAACGACTTGGAGTCCATCATTACCCGTAAGGAGTTTCACAACCCCAAGAGTGATATCCAAGCTCGTCCCTCCGGTCACCAGTCGGCACCTCGCCGCAGTCTGGTTCGCCGACATCGTCGGTTTCACGAGTCTCTCCGCGCAAGACGAACGCTCGGCAATGGCGCTCGTGTCCCTCCTCCAGACCTGCGCACGTCGTGCAGTCGGAAACCGAGACGGGCGCCTGGTGAAATTCATGGGGGACGAGGCCATGGCGGAGTTCGCGAGCACCGAGGCCTCGGCGTTGGCCGCCTTGGAACTGAAGGAGGAGTTCCAGCGGCTTGCTGCTGAACGCGATCTGGCCGCGTTCTTGAGGATCGGCGTTCACATAGGCGACGTCGTCAGCTCGGAAGGGGATATCTACGGCGACGGAGTCAATACGGCGAGCCGAATCCAGCACGAGGCCCGGCCCGGAGAGGTGCTCGTAAGCGAGGAGATCTGGCGCCAGCTCAAGGGGCACTCGCAATTCATCCTGCAGGACCGCGGCGAGCGCGAGCTGCGCGGAATTGAGGGCCGGCGACGACTTTACGCCCTGGAATCGGCCCAGCCTGAACAGAAGACGAGTTCGGAAACCCCCTACCTTCCCGAGTCTCTCGCGATCGCCGTTCTCCCGTTCGTCGACATCAGCCCGGGCAGGGACAACGAGTACTTCAGCGACGGCATGACGGAGGAGTTGATTCATTCACTATCACGAGTCGACGGGCTCCATGTGGCGTCACGGACTTCCTCGTACTCGTTCAAGGGGCGCGCCGCCGGCATAGACGAGATCGCGCGAACGCTCCACGTGAATGTCGTCCTGGAAGGCAGTGTTCGTAAGTCCGGAAGCCGCGTGCGCGTCACACCGCTTCTCGTCGACGCCGCCAATGGATATCAGCTCTGGACCGAAACGTTCGAGCGGGAGCTCGACGACGTCTTCGATCTCCAGGAGACGATCTCGGGCGCCATCGTGGATGCGCTCCAGGTGAAGCTGGGCGCTCCCGACCGGATAACCCGGGAGCACACCAGCGACTCCGCCGCGTACGACGAGTACCTGAAGGGCCGCTACCATTGGAACCGACATACTCCTGACGATTTCCGAAAGAGCATCGAGCATTACGAACGGGCCATCGCTGCGGACCCGGACTATGCGTTGGCTTGGGCCGGGCTGGCGGATTCCTACATCACGATGGGAGCCGTCTTCCTGGGACGGCCGCGTGACCTCTATCCGCGAGCGCGGGAAGCGGCGCGGAAGGCGCTCGAGCTCGATCCGCACCTGGCTCCCGCGCAGGCGACGCTGGCGGAGGTTCAGCTTCGTTACGAATGGGACTGGGAGGCCGCCGAGCGTGGTTTCAGGCGGGCCCTCGCGCTGGATCCGAATTATGCCGACGGCCGCTATCGATACGGGAACTTCCTGCGCGACATGGGCCGCTTCGATGAAGCGACCGTGGAGATCCGCCGCGCGCAGGGAATGGATCCGTTCTCCCTACCGATTTCGGCGGCCGTGGCCGGCGTATTCTACTATGCGAGACGCTACGACGAGGCGATAGAAGAGTGTAAACGCGCACTCGAGCTGGGGCCTCACTTCTATAACGCCAATTTCTATCTCGCTGTCTGCTACCTCCAGAAGGGAATGCCCGATGAGGCCGTTCGAAATTTCGAACGGGTGCGGGAGCTGGCCGGATTCAGGGGAGCGATCGCGGGCCTGGTCGTGGGGCACGCATCCGCAGGAAGAACCGAAGAAGCGAGGTCCTTGTTGGCCGAGCTACGGGCGATGGCCGAAAAGGGTGAGTCCTCGGCCTTCCTGGTGGCTTGGGCCAGTGTGGCGCTCGATGATCGCGACGAGGCATTCCGCTGGTTCGACAAGGCGATAGAGGAGCGGACCAGCTGGTTCACGAGCCTTCGGGTAGAGCCCCACTTCCTGCATCTGCATGATGATCCACGCTTCCAGCGGCTACTCGCGCGCGTGGGATTCCCGGTTTCGAGCGGACGCGTGCCCCACAATCTGCCATCCCAGCTCACGCCGATCATCGGCCGCGATCAGGACCTGAAGGCGGTTCGAGAGCTCCTCGTCGATTCCGCCGCGCGGATCGTGACGCTGATCGGACCCGGGGGAGTCGGAAAGACACGTCTGGCGATCGAGGTGGCATCGCACAGTCTCGAGGCATTTCCCGGCGGCGTTCGATTCATCCCTCTGTCCGCGATCGACCCTCCCGAGATTCTGATCTCGGCTCTGGCCCGCGCGATGGGGATCCTGGAGACTGGACCCGACCCGCGCGACGCGCTCGTAGCCGAGTTGCTAGGCCGCCGGATGCTGCTCGTCCTGGACGGGTTCGAGCATCTTCTTTCCGTGGCAAGTCTCGTCTCGGAGCTGCTGGGTGCGCTTCCCGAGCTGCACGTCCTGGTCACCAGTCAATCCACCTTGCGGATTCGCGGGGAGCGGGTCTTCCAGGTACAGCCACTGGCGTTGCCGGCACCCGACTCGCACGAGCGCACTCCGGCCGGATTGGGGAGGTACGGCGCGATTGCGCTATTCCTCAATCGCATGGAAGACATCAAACCGGCCTACAGTCCGCGGTCCGATGACCTGGACGCCATCATCGAAATCTGTCGCCAGCTCGACGGCTTGCCACTCGCCATCGAGCTCGCCGCGGCGCGGCTGCGCCTCATGTCGCCACCCGCTCTTCTGGGGAGACTCAAGGATCGATTCGACTTCCTGGTACAGGGTCCACGTGACCTCCCGGAACGGCATCAGACCTTGCGAGCGGTTTGTGATTGGAGTTATGGCCTGCTCGATCCACGGGAGCGAGCGATGTTTCGCGCCATCGCCCCATTCGCAGGCGGGTGCAGTCTGGAGGCCGCCGAGTGGATGCTCGGCAACGGTGACGACGAAACTCTCTACGGTTCCCTTGGGCAGCGGGGTGCGCTCGATCTCGTGTCATCCCTGGTCGAGAAGAGTCTGGTGCGCCAGGTGGAGACCGGGGAAGGCGAGCCTCGCTTCCAGATGCTGGAGACGATCCGCCAGTACGGGCTGAGTCTCCTCGCTTCTTCGCAGGAATTCGACACGGTTCGCCGCCGGCAGCTGGACTATTTCCTGGATCTCGCGCTACGCGCGGAACCTCTGCTGACCGGTCCCGATCAGGCGGAGTGGCTCGATCGCCTCGACCGGGAACACGAGAACGTGACCGCGATCATGGATTGGGCCCTTGAAGCCGGGGAAGTCGAGCGGGCCGTGCGACTGGGAAGCGCCCTGTGGTGGTTCTTCTGGCTGCGGGGTCATTTCGCGGAAATGCGCACACGGCTCCAGCTCGCGCTCCAGCGGGGGACCGGACTTCCTGGTCCGTTGCGTGCGAATCTGTTGATAGCGATGGGTGCGGTCGCGACGATGGATGGCGAACCGGAGCTGGCAGCCCGGCATTACCGGCAAGCGGTCGAACTGGAGCGATCCAGCCATGAGGGTTACGGTCTTCCCCGGGCGCTCCGCAGCCTCGCCTCGGCGCTGATCGGTCTCGGTCGGCACGGGGAAGCGATCCCCTTCTACGAGGAGGCCCTCGCGCTGGATCGGAAGGTCGCGAACTCGCTCGGTGTATGCGCGGCGCTTCGGGGCCTGGCGAAAACTGCTCTCTCCACGGGCGAGATTGATCGGGCCGAGGCCCTGTACACGGAGGCCCTGTCCGTAGCCGAGGCAGCAGGTGACCGGCATTATACTGCCCATACCCTGCTCGGGTTGGGCGACGTGGCGCGCCAGCGCGGCCTTCTGGAGCCCGCCCAGGCGCGCTATCAGGAGGGGCTCGCGCTGTGCAGGCAGATCGGTAGCCAGCCCGGCATGGCGTCCGCGCTTCAGCATCTGGCCTCGATCGCATTCACTTTCGGGCATATCAACCGCTCGGAGGAGTACCATCGTGAGGCGCTGGAAATCACCCGTCGGTTGAACAACAGGCGCGGGATGGCGATCTCCCTGACCGGACTGGGCGCGGCATCGATCGCGCGTCATGAGGTCGAACGCGGAATTCGGATTCTGGGAGCGGCCGAGCACATCTCCGGCCCATCCGCTACGGATCGTCCGCTGCTCGAGCATGATCTCTGGCGTTCGGGATTCGAGGCCGCCGTCGCTGCGCTGGGACCGGAGGCGTGCGATCGATTCCGGGACGAAGGACGCTCATTGTCGCTGGATGCCGTCCTGGCCCTTGCGGCCGATGGCAAAGGGGAGCTTTCCGCGGAGGGCACAGGCCGGACGGCCTAGCCGACGTGGACCGGCAGGGGAACCCTCCGCGCGAGATGCGCGCAGTCGAGATCGCGCGCCCGGGCGGACCGGAAGTCCTCGTTCCCGCCAGCAGACCCACACCGGTTCCCGGGCCCGGCGAGATCCTGATCGCGGTCCATGCGGCGGGCGTCAATCGGCCCGACGTGGTCCAGCGCGAGGGTCGCTACCCGCCACCTCCGGGTGCGTCGGACCTGCCGGGCCTCGAGGTGGCCGGGACCGTCGCCTCCCGCGGTGAAGGCGCGCGTCGCTTCGAGGTGGGCGCCGAGGTATGTGCGCTCGCGGCCGGCGGCGGCTACGCCGAGTACTGCGCGGTGCCGGAGGTCCAGGCGCTTCCCGTGCCGCGGGGTCTCACGCTCGTCGACGCCGCAGCCGTCCCCGAGACCTTCTTCACGGTGTGGACGAACGTGTTCGAGCGCGGGGGGTTGGTTGCGGGAGAGAGCATCCTCGTCCAGGGAGGCTCGGGTGGGATCGGCACGGCCGCGATCCAGCTCGCCTCCGCGCGCGGCGCGCGCGTGTTCACGACCGCCGGCGGAGCGGAGAAGTGCCGGATCTGCCAGGTGCTCGGCGCCGAGCGCGCGATCGACCACGAGACCGAGGCCTACGACGAGGTCGTGCGCGAGGCGACCGGCGGTCGCGGGGTCGACGTCGTCCTCGACATGCTCGGCGGCCCGCACATAGCCCGGCACCTGGCGATCCTCGCGCCCGAGGGCCGGCTCGTCCTGATCGCGTTCCTCGAGGGGCGGGAGGCGACGCTCGACCTGTGGCCCGTCATGGGGAAGCGGTTGACCGTGACCGGCTCGACGCTGCGGCCCAGGTCGCCCGCCGAAAAGGGCGCCATCGCGCGCGCACTCGAGGCGGAGGTATGGCCGCTGATCGAGTCGGGCCGCGTCCGACCGCGCATCGACGCCACGTTTCCCCTGGAAGAGGCCGCCGAGGCCCACCGTCGGCTCGAGAGCCGCCTGCATGTAGGCAAGATCGTCCTCGTGGTCCGGAAGAGTTGACTCCCCGAGCAGGGTTGACTCGGCGCGCTATAATAGATATTCCTTTCCGGGAATCATTCTTGATACCGCCGATTCTTCTTCGGGAGGAGAGCCGCAATGCTGAGCGACAAGCTCCAGAAGGCACTCAACGAGCAGATCAACAACGAGCTCTTCGCCGCCTACCAGTATCTCGCCATGGCCGAGTACTTCGCCGCCCGGAACCTGGACGGGTTCGCCCACTGGATGCGCCTCCAGCGGCAGGAGGAGGTGAACCACGCCCTCAAGATCTTCGACTTCGTGATCGACCGGGACGGTCGCGT
>DASRVB010000301.1:0-28930 GCA_035687725.1 Gemmatimonadota bacterium | reverse complement strand
CGACCCGCCGTCCCGCCGCCGCCGTAGACCGCACGCCGCGCCCATCCGTAGATGGGTGCGCGCTCGACGACACCGCCGCCCCGGTCGCGGCCGCCTACGTCATCGTTGGAAGAGGTCACGACCCGATCAGGATACCTGCGGGCTCGACCGCTTGACCGGCCGGTTCCGACGCGTCGCGGCCCGCGCGCTCGTGGAGCTCGCGCAGCCCGGCCTCGAGTCGCCGCCTGCACGCCTCCATCTCCTCGCGGTCGGCGTCCGGCGGCACGAAGACGGGCGCCCCGTACAGGATCCGGACGCGGGCCCCCGGCAGCGGGATCTCGAATCGGTCCCACGAGTCGATGCGGTGGCAGCGATCGGCGGCGGCGGCGACCGGCAGGAGGGCATGGCCGGTGTGCCTGGCCAGCGCGATCGCGCCGGGTTGGAACCGGCCGTCGCAATGGGCGTCGGGCGTAAGCGCCAGGTCGCCTCCGGCGGAGGCGTGCCGGAGCATGGCGCGGAAGCCTGCCACGGCATTTCGGCGGCTCGAGCCCCGGATCGGCACGTACCCCAGCGGCCGCATGATGCGCTCCGCCATGACACCATCCGGATGACCCGAGACGAGCACGCCGACGCCGCGCTTCGAATGCGGCACGACGAGCTCGAGCATCCGCCCGTGCCAGAAGCAGTATAGGATCCCGCCGCTGTCGCGCGCTTCCTCGAAGTGCTCGAGCCCCTCGAAGCGGATCCGCCAGGTGCGGGTCAGGAGCCGGACGAAGCCCGCCATCAGCGGTCCGCTCCGGCTCGCCACCGCGCGGAGGACGGGCCGCCTCACGGGGTGCCTCGCGCCGGCTTCACTGGAGGCGGCTCAGCAGCCAGATCGCCACCAGGACCACTGCCAGCGCGAAGACCAGCCCTCCCATACGCGCCCGAAACAGCCGCGGAGTGGCTCTTTTCTGGTCCCTGGACACGCCCGGCGATCCCATGCGACCCGTCGACTCTCCGGTGAGGATGCAGCGGATGAGCAGGACGATACATGACGGGAAAGAAAAAGGAAAAGAGAAGCTGGTAGGCCGAGGGCCTGGTGCTGCTAAACCGTGATGCCGCGTTCGCTCTCCCGTATGAACATCAGGAAGCGGTCGATCTCCGGATAGGGGTGGAGCTCGCTCTCCGCGCGTTCCAGCGCCTGCCCGATGTTCAGCTTGGAGTTGAAGAACAGCCGGTAGGCGCGCTTGAGCTCGGCCTTCACGTTCTCGGGGAAGCCCCGGCGATCGAGTCCCACGGTGTTCAGGCCGAAGAGCGTCGTCGGAACACCCGCGGCCTTCACGTACGGCGGCACGTCCTTCTGGACGCGCGAGCCGCCGCCCACGAACGCGTGCGCGCCGATGCGCACGAACTGGTGGACCGGGGTCATCCCCCCGACGATGGCCTGCTCGTCGATGGTTACGTGCCCCGCGAGGTTGACGGCGTTCGAGAGGATCACGCCGTCTCCGATCCGGCAGTCGTGCGCGACGTGGACATAGGCCATCAGCAGGCAGCCCTCGCCGATCTCCGTGCGGCCGAGCGCCCGGGTCCCGCGGCTGACGGTCACGTACTCGCGGATCACGGTCCCGTCACCCACGATGCACACCGTGGACTCGCCGTCGTACTTCAGATCCTGCGGCTCCCCTCCGATCACCGCGCCGTAGTGGATCTGGCAGCGCTCGCCGATCGTCGTCCCGCCCTCGATCACCGCGTGGGCGAAGATGCGGCTGCCCTGCCCGATCGTGACGTCGGGCCCCACGATCGCGTAGGGGCCGATCTTGACGTCGTCCCGGATCACCGCCGTCGGATCGACGATCGCGCTGGCGTGGATGTCGACGCTTACCTGCCGCATCTCACTTGTCCACCACAGAGGCCATGAGATCGGCCTCGGCGACTACCGCTCCGTCGACGCGCGCGGTGCCGCGCATCTTGCAGAATGTTCCCCGGCGCTTGACGAGCTCGAGCTCGCACTGCAGCCTGTCGCCGGGTCGCACGGGCTGACGAAAGCGGACGTTGTCGAGCCCGGTGAAGTACACGACCTTTTCCGACGGGTCGTCGACCAGGCTCATCAGCAAGAGCCCGCCCACCTGGCCCATCGCCTCGACGATCAATACTCCCGGCATGACCGGATGCCCGGGGAAGTGACCCTGAAAGAACGCCTCCGAGATGGTGACGTTCTTGATCCCCACGATGCGCCTTCCCTCCTCCATCTCGATGACCCGATCGACGAGCAGGAACGGATAGCGGTGGGGAAGCACCTCCATGATCCTTGACACGTCCATGAGAACCGCCGCGCGGGCCGGCTCGGCCTCGGCCGCCGGCTTCTGCGGCTTCGCTCCGTTGCCGCTCTCCGAGCTCTCGATCAGCCGCTTGAGGATCCGCACCAGCTCGAGGTGCGTCCGATGACCGGATCGATGGGCGATGATGTGCGCCTTCAGATCGACGTTCAGGACTTTCAGGTCGCCTAGCAGGTCGAGGATCTTGTGACGCACCAGCTCGGTGGGAAACCGCAGGTGGTCTTCGTTCAGGATCTTGTCGTCGCCGATGACGATCGCGTTGCGCAGGTTGCCGCCGCGAATCAGCCCCGCCGCCTTGAGCTGCTCGATCTCGTGTAGGAATCCGAAGGTGCGAGCCGGCGCTATCTCCCGCTCGAACGTCTCGGGGGTGATCTCGAACGACTCGAACTGGTGCCGCACGAGCGGATGGTCGAAGTCGATGGAGAACGACACCTGCAGCCGATCCGAGGGCAGCAGCGTGATCTCCACGTCCCCCTCCTCGTAGAAGATCGGCTCCTCCACCCGGTAGGTCCGTCGGGGCGCGTCGAGCTCGGTCGTGCCGGCGTCCTCCAGCGCCTTCCAGAACGGCAGGCTCGATCCGTCCGCGACCGGTGGCTCCCCCGCATCCAGCTCGATCACGAGGTTGTCGATCCCGCGCGCCGCGATCGCCGCCAGAACGTGCTCGATCGTCTGGACCTGGGTGCCGTTCACGCCGATCGTCGTCCCGCGCTCGACGCCGACGACGTGGTCGGGATCCACCTTGATCTGCGGATGTCCCTCGAGGTCGGTGCGCACGAAGCGGATGCCGGTATTGGCCGCCGCCGGGAGAAACGTCATGTGGCACTGATTGCCGCTGTGGAGGCCGACGCCGGAGTACGTGACGGGCCGGGCTATGGTCCTCTGGCGTTCGGATGTCATGTGGTCAACGACCTGACAGCCTGGATTCCAGGGCCTTGAGGCGTTCGAAGAGCTCAGGGAGCCGGGCGAAGAGGGCGTAAGCGCGCATCTGCTCGCGATGGGAGCGAGCGGGGTAGCCCGAATACTCCGCGTCTGCCGGGACGTCGCCGATCACGCCTGCCTGCGCGCCGAGCCTGGCGCGATCGCCGATCTTCACGTGCCCGACGATCCCCGCCTGACCGGCGATCACGGCATGATCGCCGACGGAGGTGCTCCCGGCGATGCCGACCTGCGCAACGATGAACGCGTTGCGACCGATCGAGACATTATGGGCAATATGAACCTGGTTGTCAATTTTCGTTCCATCACCGATCACCGTGTCACCGGCCGATCCGCGATCGATCGTCACGTTGGCGCCGATCTCCACGTCGTCTCCGAGCGTCAGGCCTCCGCGCTGCGGCACCTTGTGATGCCGGCCGCGCTCATCCGTCGCGTAGCCGAATCCATCCGATCCGAGCACGGAACCGCTCTGAACGGTGCAGCGCACGCCCATCCGTGTGCGCGCGTGCAGCGTGACGCGCGGGAAAATCCGGCAATCGGCGCCGATCTCCACTCCCGGCCCGATGACGCTGCCGGAGCCGATCGTCGTCCGCGCGCCGACCTTCGCGTCCGGATCGATCACGACCAGCGGGCCGATGCTGACGTTCTCGCCGAGGTGAGCGGAGGGATGGACGATGGCGCTGGGATCGATGCCCGGCACGGGCGCGGCATCGGGAAGCAATAGCTCGACCGCGCGCGCGTACGCCAGGTACGGGTTGGCGACACGCAGCAGATTCCGTCCGTTGCCCTGGAAGGATTCGCCGACGATCAAGGCCCCCGCGCCGGATCGCATCGCCGAGTCCTCGTAGCGCGGATTGGCCAGGAACGCCAGGTCGCCGGGCCCGGCACACTCGAGCGGCGCGACGCCGCTGACCGAGACTTCAGGGTCCCCCTCGAGCCGGGCTTCGATGGCACCGGCGAGATCTCGCAGCTTCAGCGTCGGCACGGACCCTCCGGGATCCTGCTCGGATCCGCCGCTCAGCGCGACGGTGCGGGCTGGGACCTCAGCCGATCGATCACCTGTTGCGTTATGTTGAGCGCCGGATCTCCGGCTACCAGAGCACCGTCGTTGAGATCGAAGATGAGGGCATAGCTCCCCTCACGGCGGGTCTGCTCGATCACCTCGTTCACCCGGTCGATGATCGGCTTCATCAGCTCCGCCTGCTTGGCTGCGGCCTCCCCCTCCTGTCCGAACTTGGTTTGGAAATATTGCTGGATTTCCTGCTCCAGGCCGAGCATCTCCTGCTGCTTCTCGGTCTTGTTCTCGGGCGACAGGATGACTTCCTGCGCCTTGTACTCGTCGAACAAAGTCTGCAGCTGAGTACGCTTGGCATCCAGGCTGTCCCGCCAGGCGGTCGCCGTCCGGTTGAAGGCATCGTTTGCCTCTGTATACCCGGGGGCCGCCTTGATGATCTCCTCGGAATCGATGTAGCCGATCTTGAGACTGGTCTCCTGCGCGCTCGCGACCGCGGGCAGCGCGACCCCGATCAGCAGGGCCACGAAAAGGAGTGTCATGCTTCGCATGGGATGACCTCTTTCTTTCGTTACGGACGGCATGGCTGAGCCGCCGGAGTGTTCATCGGGAGAGATTCCCGAATCGGAAATGGAGCTGCCACCCCGGATCGGGATTGCCGCTGCCATCGAGCCGGTCGAAACCATAGGCGTAATCGAGGCCCATGGGGCCGAAACCAGGCAAGTCGATCTGAATACCCACCCCCGCCCCGCGCTTGAGGTCGGCGAACGTGACGTCGCTGAACTGATTCCACACGTTGCCAGCGTCGTAGAACACCGACGTATAGATGGTGTCCGTGATCTTGACGAAGTGCTCGGCCGTCATGAGCAGGAACGCGTTCCCGCGATCGTCGGTCCGGCCTTCCTCGTCGCTGAAGATATTGCCCGCGGTGTGCACGCCCACCCGGTTCTCCGGGTACCCCCGCAATCCCTTCGAAGGGTACTGCACGCCTCCGAGGATATACTGCTCGGTCAGGGGCACGAAACCGGTGGCGTGGATCCCGCCGGTCTTCAGCGAAAGGTTCAGGACCGTGCGGTCGTTCAGCGTCGGCGCGAACCACGAGCTCTCGAACTCGTACTTCTGGAACCCCACGCTCCCGCCCAGGATCCCTCCCGCCATGTCCGTCTCGATGCTGTGCCGCGCGCCCTGGATGGGGTGCAGGCGGGGCAGTCGGGTGTCGCGAACCAGGCTCACCGCGACGCTGGATTCGGTGCGTGGGTACTCCCCGCGGAACCGAGAGTCGTCCCCGTCCGTGGCTTCCAGGTCGATGCGCTGCCAGGTGTACCCGTAGAACAGGCGCGAAGCCTCGTCCCACGGCAGCGGCGTCCCTAGACGCACGTTGCCGCCCAGAGCCTCCTGGCGGAACGAGGTCCCGATATAGCGCTGGTTGATGTCGAAGAACGAGGTCGACAGCGAGGTCTTGGTGCCCATGAAGACGGGTTCGGTATAGCCCAGCTCCAGGTTGTTGTTCCGCGAACCGAACTCCCAGCGGATCCGCCCCGATTTCGCCTGGCCGAACAGGTTCGGCTGCTCATAGCCGAGGAACCCCGACAGGCCCGTTCCTCCCCCGACCGCCGCTCCCAGCGTCAAGGAGCCGGTGCGGCGCTCCTCGACCTCGAACGTCAGGTCGATGTCGCCGGTCTCCTGGTCAGCCACGCGCGTGGTGGGTACGATCCCCGGCTCGAAGAATCCCAACCCCTCGAGCGCCAACAGGCTGTTCCTGACGTCGGTGCGCCGGAACCGCTCGCCCGGCTCCACGAACAGGTGCCTTCGGATGACGGACTCGTGGGTCACCGTATTGCCGCGGATCGCGATGTGCCGGATCTCGGCGGGATTTCCCTCGCGGATCTGCCACGTCAGATCGACGATCGTGGTATCGGGCCGCACTCTGCGCAGCGGCTGGACCTGGGCGTAGATGTAACCGTCGTCGGCGTAGAGGTTGAGGAGATCGGCCTGTGTCATCTCCACGGCCGTGGTGTTGAACACGCTCCCCGGCTCGAGCCGCAGGAAGCGCCGCAGGTCGGCCTGGGAGAACCGGCTGTTGCCTTCGAGCGTGGTCTCCCCGGTCCGGTACAGCGGGCCCTCTTCGACCTGCACGAAAAGCCGCATGCTGCCGTCCTCGGGGTTCACCGCCAGGGAGTCCGAGACGACGCGCATGTCGATGTACCCGTGCTCGCCATAGAAGGCCGGCAGCTTCTGGCTCATGTCGGCGCTCCACTTGGTCTCGTCGAACTCGCCGTCCTGCCAGAACCAGAACCCCTCCGACCTGGTCTCCAGCGCCTTCCGGAGCCGGTCGCCGGAGAAGGCCTGATTCCCGTGGAAGCGGATCTCGGCGATCGCGACCTTCTCCCCTTCCTCGATCCGCACGACCACCTCGGTCGAGTCCTCGTCCGTCCGCGCGGGCTCGAGCGACACGTCGGCCAGATAGAAGCCCTTCTCCGCGTACAGCGCTTCGATGTCGAGCGCCGCCTGGTGCAGCCGGTGCTCGAGCATCCGGTCCCCGGGCTTGAACGGGATCTTCTCGCGGATGTCCTTCTCGTCCACGTCGTCCCGCCCCTCCAGCTCGATTCCGGTGATGACGGGCGCCTCTTCGACCGTGATCACCGCCACGACCCCGCCCGGCGCCTCCCGGATGTCGAGGCGGACGTCGTCGAAGAGCTGCGTGTTCCACAGCGTCCGGATGGCTTCTTGGGAGGCCCTCGTGGTCAGGAACGTCGTGCCCGGGAGTCCGGAGAGCGCCGAGACGCGCGCGGGATCCAGCAGAGTCGTTCCCTCGACCTCGACCGCCAGGAGGCGCGGTGCATCCTGTGCCCAGGCGGCGGCCGGCGGCGCTATCGAGGCCAGTGCCACGACGAGGGCCAGCGCCCGGGCGCGGGACGCAAGCGAAAAAGGAGAGACGCGGTCTCTCCTTTCTCGAATCCGCCGGATCCTGCAGGACGGCGCCATCTCTGGCATTAGCGTCTCGCGGGCGAGCTCCACGGACACACTACCGCACTTCCTCCTGGATCGATTGCTCCTCGAGAGGGGGCGCCGACGAACGAACGGTGAACTTGAGGTGCTCCTCGTCGCCGACCTCGACCAAGACGTCGTCGCCGGGTGCAAAGCGGCCCTGGAGCAGAGCCTCGGAGAATGGATCCTCGAGGTAACGCTGCATGGACCGCTTGAGCGGTCGTGCGCCGAACTTCTCGTCGAATCCCTTCTGCGCCAGGAACTTCTTGGCATCCGCTCCGAGCTCCAGCGTCAACTCGCGGTCTTCGATGCGCTTCAGAACGTCGCGGAACAGGATGTCGACGATCTGGATGATATGATCCTCGTTCAGCGGATGGAAGACGATCACCTCGTCCAGGCGGTTGAGGAACTCCGGATTGAAGGTCTTGTTGATCTCGTCCTTCACGGCCTCCTCGATCTGACCGAACCGCGCTCCCTCGGTCGGCTTCTGGAAGCCGAGCGCTCGGGAGCCCATGATCCGGCGGGCGCCGATGTTCGATGTCATGATCACGACCGTATTCTTGAAGTCGATCTTCCGGCCGTAGTTGTCCGTGATGTGGCCTTCGTCCAGGATCTGAAGCAGGATGTTGAATACGTCCGGATGTGCCTTCTCGATCTCGTCGAGCAGCACCACCGAATACGGCTTACGGCGCACTTCCTTCGTCAGATAGCCGGAGTCCTCGTAGCCCACGTAGCCCGGAGGCGCCCCCAGCAGCCGGCTCACGGTGAACTTCTCCATGTACTCCGACATGTCGATGCGGATGAGCGCGTTCGGATCGGCGAAGAGGAATCGGGCCAGCGCCCGGGCCAGCTCGGTCTTCCCGACACCCGTGGGACCGGAGAAGATGAACGACCCGATCGGACGGCGCGGATCCTTGAGACCGGCGCGGGTCCGGCGGATCGCCTTGGAGATCGCGTTGATGGCGGCTTCCTGGCCGACGATGTGCTTGTGCAGCTCGGCTTCCATCTGGAGCAGGCGCTCGGTCTCCTCCTCGCGCAGCCGGACGACCGGCACCCCGGTCCAGCGGCTGACGATGAAGGCCACGTCCTCGGTGGTGAGCGTCGGGCGATCGGCATGATTGCCTCGCTCCCACTCGAGCTTCTTGCGCTTGATCGTCGACTTCAGCTCGCGCTCGCTGTCGCGCAGCTTGGCGGCGGTCTCGTAGTCCTGCGCCTTGATCGCCTGGTCCTTGCGGGAGACGATCTCCTGCACCTCCTCCTCGAGCGCCAGCAGCTCGGGTGGCGGGACCTGCGTGGCCAGATGCACGCGTGCGCACGCTTCGTCGATCACGTCGATCGCCTTGTCGGGCAGGAATCGATCGGTGATGTACCGCTCCGAGAGCCGCGCAGCGGTCTCGATCGCGTCGTCGGGGATCTCCACCTTGTGATGATCGGCATAGCGCAGTCGCAGACCCTTGAGAATCTCGACCGTCTCCTCGATGGTGGGCGGGTCGACGACCACCGGCTGGAACCGGCGCTCGAGCGCGCCGTCCTTCTCGATGTACTTGCGGTACTCATTGAGCGTGCTCGCGCCCACGCACTGGAGCTCGCCGCGGGCCAGCGCGGGCTTCAGCATGTTCGACGCGTCGATGGCGCCCTCGGCCGCTCCGGCGCCCACCAGCGTATGCAACTCGTCGATGAACAGGATGATGTTCTGCGACTGCTTGATCTCGTTGATGACGGCCTTCAGGCGCTCCTCGAACTGTCCCCGGTACTTGGTGCCCGCGATGACCGCGGCCATGTCCAGCGACAGCACCCGGTGATCCCTCAGGGAATGCACGATTTCGCCCGAAACGATGCGCTGAGCGAGCCCCTCGACGATCGCCGTCTTGCCGACTCCCGGCTCGCCGATCAGAACCGGGTTGTTCTTCTTGCGCCGAGACAGCACCTCGATGACGCGCTCGATCTCCTTCTCCCGACCGATCGTCGGATCGAGCTCACCCTCCCGGGCGAGGTCCGTCAGATCGCGGCAGAAGTGATCCAGGGCAGGGGTCTTCGATTTCTTCTCACTCGGCTTGGACGTCTGGCCTCCACCTTCCATCGAGCTCAATTCGCCTCCTAGCAAGCGGATGGTCTCGTTGCGCGCCACGTCTATCGTGACGTCGACCTCCTCCAGCACCTGCGCGGCTACACCCTTCTCCTCCCGCAGCAATCCCAGTAGCAAGTGCTCCGTCCCCACGTAGGAATGCTTGAGGCTGCGCGCCTCGGCCACCGAGAACTCCAGCACCTTCTTGGCGCGCGTCGTGTACGGCACCTCGTCCGCGGTCATGTCGCTCTTGCCCGACTCCACCCGCTCCTCGATCCGGCTCCGGAGCTCCTCCAGGTCCACGTTCAGGTTCGTCAGGATCGCCGCCGCCACCCCCTCGCCCTCCCGGATCAGACCCAGCAGAATGTGCTCCGTGCCCACGTAGTCGTGACGCAGGCGCGTGGCTTCCTCCCGAGCCATGGAGAGGACCTTGCGTACTCGATCGGTGAAGTTGCTGTTCATCGTCCTTCCTTGGGGTGGTCGGGTTCCGCTTCATCCAATATCTCTCGAATCAGCTTGGCCCGCTCGTGTTCTCTGTCGCGCTTGGCGAGCGCGCGCCCGGCCCGCTTCTCGAGGTGGGCGATCTGGGTCCAGAGCAGCAGCTGGTTCAGCTGTTTTACCCTCATCTCGGGGAGCAGTTTCATGCTCACTCCCAGCCGCACCGCGGAGAGCAGGTTCATCATCTCGTCGGTCGACATCGCCCGCGCGCACCTGAGCAGACCGTAAGCCCTCCAGACCTTGTCCTCGATCTCATCCAGGGCGTCCCTGGCAAGTACCTGCCGGGCGTTCTCCTCGTACTCGATGACCTGCCGCGTGATCTGACTCAGATGGCCGACGAGCTCGGTCTCGCTCTTCCCCAGCGTCGTCTGGTTCGATATCTGAAAGTAGTTCCCCACGACGTCCGAGCCCTCCCCGTACAGCCCGCGGAACGTCAGCCCGATCTGGGCCAGGCCCTGCAGGACCTTGTGGATCTCGCGGGTCAGCACGAGTCCGGGGAGGTGGATCAGGACCGACGCCCGGAGACCCGTGCCCGTGTTCGTCGGACACGACGTCAGGAACCCGAACCGCTCGTGGTACGCGAACCGCAGCCTGCGTCTCAGCTCCTCGTCCGTGCGCCGAGCGCTCTCCCAGGCGTCTTCGAGCTGGAGTCCGGCCTCGAGCACCTGGATACGCAGATGGTCCTCCTCGTTGATCAGGAGAGCGACACGTCCGCTGTCGCTGACAAGGAGCGCGCTGGCCTCCTTGAAGCGGATCATCTCGCGGCTGACGAGGTGCCGCTCGAGCAAGAGGTTGAGATCGGTCTCCTGAAGCTCTCCCAGGCGCAGGAACTGCCTCCGAGCCGAGCCGCCATTCGTTCCCGACGCCTCTCCGAAGGCGTCGATGATCTCCCTCGTAACCTGTTCCTGCTGCGCGGCGGCGATCGTCTCACGGAACGGAAAATGCTCGAGATTCCGCGCCAGTCGAACGCGGGTGCTGAGAATGATGTCTGCATGCGGGCCCTCGCCGCTACTCCAAGACAGCCCGCCATCGACGGCGCTCAGGAGGTCGTCTCCGGGCAGCCTCACAGCCGCTCCTCCGCGGTGCGCGCCGCGCGCCGATCCTCTTCCAGCACGGAGATCCGATCCCTGAGCTCGGCCGCCAGCTCGTACTCCTCGTTCTCGACCGCCTGTCGCAGGTCGCGGCGCATCTCCAGCAGCTTGGCTTCGCGCTCGTCCACCGGTCCGATCGATTCGTCCTCCGTGATGCCCACGTGCTCGTTCGAGCCGTGGATCTTCCTGAGAAGCGCGCTCATCTCCTGCTCGAACGTCGCGTAACAGTGAGCGCATCCCAGCCGGCCGGACTTGCGGAACTGACGGAACGTGCAACCGCATCGCGGACAGGCCGTGTTCGCGTTCGTCGCCTTCGTGAAGATGGGCGCCCCCATCTCGGACAAGAAGTCCGACAGGGGCACCTGCGAGCTGACGGGGCTCGTCTTCAACCCCCGCTTCTGCGCGCACTCCTGACACAAATGGAACGTCTCTGTCTCGTCATTGACGATCTGCGTGAAATGGACGGTCGCTTTGTTCTGACCGCAATCGGCGCAAAGCATAGGCAGATCCGTTCCGGTTGACTTCACAGCTAAACGACCCCCCGGCAGGGCCCGTTCAATTCCCGACCGGTGAATCGCGACTCCCTATCGCTTACTACCCCAGAGGCTCGAGCTGGATCGGAGCCAGCGTACCGTCCTCGATATGGAGCAGCCGATCCGTGCGCTCCGCCAGACGCTCGTCATGGGTAGCGACCACGAACGCCACCCCCTTCTCGCGCGCCAGCTCGAACATCAGATCGTGAAGCCGCTCGCTGTTCGGGCGATCCAGGTTGCCGGAAGGCTCGTCAGCCAGAATCACGACCGGATCGTGCACCAGCGCCCGCGCGAAGGCGACCCGCTGCTGTTCGCCGCCCGAAAGCGCGCTCGGGCGGTGATCGAGCCGGTGGGCCAGGCCCACTTCCTCGAGGATCACCCGCGCCCGCCGATCCGCGGCCTCGGGCTCCACCCCCTGAATCAGCAAGGGCAGTGCCACGTTTTCGGCCGCGCTGAACTCCAGCAGCAGGTGATGGAACTGGAACACGAAGCCCAGCAACCGGCTGCGAACCCGGGAGAGCTCGGCGTCCGACAGCCGGCTCAGATGCCATTCGGCGAGAACCACCTCGCCGTGCGTGGGGCGATCCAGGCCCCCCAGCAGGTGGAGGAGCGTGCTCTTGCCGGCCCCCGACGCTCCGACGATGGCTACCGTCTCTCCCGCGGCGACCGCCAGATCGACACCGCACAGTACCTTCACCGGCTCGGTCACGCCCGGATACTCCTTGTGGAGTCGGCGCGCCTCGAGAATCGTCCCCTTCTCCCAGTCCTCCCGATCGCTATTCATACCGGATCGCGTCCACCGGCGTCATTCCCGCCGCCTGTCGCGCGGGATAGATCGTCGCTGCCAGCGAGATGAGCAGACTGGAACCGATGATCACCGCGATGTTCAGGGGTTCGATCGACACGGGCAGAGTGTCGATGAAATAGACCTCGCCGGGAAGCGAGATGAACCGGTATCTCGCGAGCAGCAGCGCCGCGACCAGTCCGGCTACGCAGCCGAGGGCCGTTCCCACGCCCCCGATCAGCGCCCCCTGATAGACGAAGATCCGGCGGATGGCGTTGCCTTGCATACCCATCGACCGGAGGATCCCGATCTCCTTCGTCTTGTCCATCACGATCATGGTCAGGGTACTGATGATATTGAACGCCGCCACCAGTACGATGAGCACCAATATAACGAACATGGCCTTCTTTTCCAGTTTGAGCGCCGAGAACAGCGGCTGATTCAACTCGATCCAGGTGGTAACGTAAAACGGTCCTTCGATGCGCTTTATCACGTCTTCACCGGTGTCGCGCGCATTCCATACGTCCTCCACCCGCGCGGCCACTCCGTAGGCGATGTCGCCGGTTTGCAGATAGTCCTGGAGGGCGTCCAGTGAAGCGTACACGAACTTGGAATCGTATTCGAAGAGCCCGCTCTTGAACGTGCCGGCCAGCACGAACTTCTGAAGCTTGGGGATCGTACCGTGCAGCGGGGACACCGACGCGACTTCGGGTGTCGTCAGCGTCAACGTGTCTCCGGGAAAGGCGCCCAGCCGGTCGGCCAGCATGTACCCGAGCACGACCTTCGGATACGGTTCGTCCGGGGCCTGTACGAGATCCCAGTCGCCCGATATCACCTGCTCGTACGTGTCCGCGACTTCGGACTCGTGCCGCGGGTCCACTCCCCGAATCACGGCGCCCTCGTTCCTTCCCCGGCCGTGGCCGATGATCCCCTCTGTGTATATGAAAGGCGAAGCGCCCACGACCCCGGGGGTGGAGCGCAGGGTCTGGGCCACCGACTGGTAATCGTCGATCGGCTCGGAGTTGTACTTCTGGATCAGGAGGTGCGGCGTATTGGTGAGGATCTTTTCGCGCAGATCGTCCTGCAAGCCGTTCATGACGCTCATCACGATGACCAGCGCCGCCACCCCGACGAACACGCCCCCGATGGCGATCAGGCCGATGACGGATATCAGTCCGCGGCGCCGCTTGGAGCCCAGATAGCGCAGCGCGATCTTCCACTCGAGGTTCATGATGCCTCTTCCGGCCGCAGCGTCGGGAACAGGATGACGTCCCGGATGGACGCCTGATCGGTCAGGAACATCGCCAGGCGGTCGATGCCGATCCCGATCCCGGCGGTCGGCGGCATGCCGTATTCCAGCGCGCGCAGGAAATCCTCGTCCACGACGTTCGGCGCCTCTTCGTCACCCTCCGCGGCCTGTTGGACCTGGGCCTCGAACCGCTCTCGCTGCTCGCGTGGGTCGTTCAGCTCGCTGAACGCGTTCGCCCACTCCGAGCCGAACAGGTACGCCTCGAATCGCTCCACGAGGCGCGGGTCGCGGCGGTGCGCCTTGGCCAGCGGCGACAGAAAGGCGGGATGGTCGATGACGAACGCGGGCCCGTCGAGTCCCGGCTCGACGAGCCGACCGAAGAGCCCGTCCAGGATCCTGCCGGCGCCTTCTTCGGGCGAGATCTCGATTCCTAGACGCTCGGCCTCGCGGGCGAGCGCCCCGCGCGACAGATCCGACACGTCGACGCCGGCATCCGTGAGGGCGACGAGGAAGGGGAGCCTCGGCCAGGGCCTCGACACGTCGACCGTACGCCCCTGGAACGTGAGCTGTGTGCCGCCATGCAACTCCTCCACCAGGCCGACCAGCATCTCCTCGGCCAGCTCCATGAAGTCCCGATAGTCGGCGTACGCCTGGTAGAGCTCCAGCATCGTGAACTCGGGGTTGTGGAATCGATCGATTCCCTCGTTGCGAAAGTCCTTCGCGATCTCGTATACACGCTCCAACCCGCCCACGATGCACCGCTTCAGGTAGAGCTCATCGGCGATCCGGAGGTAGAGGGTCGAGTCGAGCGCGTTGTGATGGGTCGTGAACGGCCTGGCGGCGGCCCCGCCGTAGACGGGCTGGAGAACCGGAGTCTCCACTTCCAGGAACCCGCGCTCGTCCAGGAAGTTCCGCAGATACCGGATGATACGCGCGCGATCGGCGAACACCTCCCGGGCTTCGGGACGCACGGCGAGGTCTGCGTAGCGCTGGCGGTAGCGGAACTCCTGATCCGCGACCTGATGGTACGCGCGCGCCTCGCCCTCCTCCTCGACCACCTTGCCCAGAGGCAGCGGCCGCAGCGCCTTGGCCAGGACCGCGATCTCCGTGGCGCGCACGGTCACCTCCCCGGTCCGCGTCCGGAAGAGGGGCCCGGCCACGCCCACGAAGTCTCCCAGGTCGAGGCCGTCGAGAAGGCCGAAGGTCTCCTCGCCCAGCTCGTCCTGCCGCAGATACACCTGGATCCGGCCGCTCGAGTCGGCGACGTGGAGGAACGCCGTCTTGCCGTGCGAGCGAAGGGAGACGACCCGGCCGGCGATTCGTGCCGGGATCGGATCGCCCTCGTCGCGGAATGCCTCCAGCAAAGCGGCCGCGTGGTCGTCCACCCGCCACCGCGCCGGGTACGGATCGATGCCGCGCTCCTCGAGCCCGGCCAGCTTCTCCCGCCGGACCACCTGCGGATTCGTCTCGACGCTCATGTCAGTGCGGAGGACCTTCCATCGATGCCCGCGGGGCGGTCAAAATGGTCGAGATGCAAGGCGGGCGACGAGGCTCTTCCGAGGCGTGGTGATTCCCACGCCGCAGGAAGAACGAGGAGCCCAACGCAGCAGATCGGCCATTTTCACCGCCCCGCAGCCCCGGCGGTTTGGCGTAGGTATTCTTCCATAAACGGTCGAATCTCCCCCTCCAGCACCCCTTCCACGTCGGAGGTCTCCCAACCGGTGCGATGATCCTTGACCAGTGTGTAGGGGTGGAGGACGTACGAGCGTATCTGGCTGCCGAACGCGATCTCCTTCTTCTCCGCTTCCAGCTCCTCGCGGGATTTCTCACGCTCGGCCTTCAGGAACTGATACAGCCGCGCCTTGAGCAACCGCATGGCCGTCTCGCGGTTGCGGTGCTGGCTGCGTTCGGCCTGACTCTGGACGACTATGCCCGTCGGCAGGTGGGTGATGCGCACCGCCGAGTCGGTCTTGTTGACGTGCTGCCCGCCCGCCCCGCTCGCCCGATACGTGTCGACCTTGAGGTCCTTGTCCAGGATATCCACCGTGATCTCGTCGGCGATGTCGGGATATACGAATACCGACGCGAAAGACGTGTGGCGTCTGGAATTGGCATCGAATGGACTGATGCGAACCAGCCGATGCACTCCCTTCTCCGCCTTCAGATAGCCGAACGCGTAATCGCCTTCGACCTCGACGGTCGCCCGCGTGATTCCGCCTTCCTCCCCCTCCTGGATGTCCACCACCTGGTACTTGTATCCGTTCTGCTCCATCCACTTGGTGTACATGCGCAGCAGCATCATCGCCCAGTCCTGGCTCTCCGTTCCGCCAGCCCCGGGATGCACGGTCAGGATGGCGCCCCGGAAGTCGTCGGGATCGCGGAGCATCGTCCGGAACTCGAACTGCTCCATGCGGTCGACGAGCCCGGTGACGAGCGTCTCGAACTCGTCCGCGAACCCCTGGTCCCCTTCCTCGAGAAGCTCGATCATGTCCCCGGCGTCGCGGATTTCCCCCTTGAGGGCGTCGTAGCCCTCGACCCACTGCTGGTGCTGTTTCAGCTCGGACAGGACGGCGCGGGCGCGCTCGTTATCGTTCCAGAAGTCGGGCTCCGCGCTCCGGGCCTGAAGCGCGGCTATGCGGTCACGCCGCGAAGCGAGGTCAAAGATAGCTCCCGAGGAGATCCAACCTCTCCTCCAGGTCGCTCAGCTGGCGCCTGTATTCGCGTGCCTCGCTCATGCGAAAAGAAGATAGCGGCTCAGTGGGACCCGCGCTCCCGGGTCTTCCCGCCATCTGCGACCGCGCTCTCCGGGCGGACGTCACGCCTGCGATCGACCACGTACAGCGACCCCGGAAAGGTCTTGGCATAGCTCTTCATCTCATTGGCCAGCTCGCTGACCCGGGCCGGGTGCGTGAACCGTCGATGGACGTTGGTGACGCATCCGATGGAGATCGACATCAGCGGCGTCTCGCGGATGTTTCCCTGGCGATCCTCGGCCAGATAGTGACCCCGCTCGCGATCCTCGCGCGTGTACTGGAGCGGCATCAGCGTGTCGAACGTCTCGATGATCGCCTTCGAAACCGCTTCGAGGTCCTCCACGGGCAGGGTGAAGATGAAGTCGTCGCCGCCCACGTGGCCGACGAATCCCCGGCTCGAAAGTCGTCGCACGATGTCGCGCAGGATCGAAGCGACGATCCAGATCACCCGGTCTCCTCGATGATACGAGTGCTTGTCGTTGAATTCCTTGAAGGAGTCGATGTCGGCGTAGCACACAGCGAACTTCTCGCCGCTCGCGATGCGACGCTGGATATCGAGCTGAATGATCTTGGTGCCCGGCAGCATGGTGGTCGGATTCACCGCGACGTCTCGCGCCGCGCGCTCGAGGACCATCCGCAGCCGCAGCTCCTGCTCGCGGCCGGTCTGCGTGCCGCTGAGGAACTCGTCGGCGCCACGCTCGAAGGCGGTCGCAATCTGCTCCATCCGGTGCTCGCGGGAGAAGAACACGATCGGGACGACGGAGTTGAACGGGTCGGCTTTCAACCTCGTGCAGAGGTCGGCGGCGGGGGCGAATCCGCCGTCGGCGTCGATCAGCAGCAGCTCGACGATCCCCCGCTGGAGGGCGTGTTCGACCTCCTCGGGGGTTTCGCACTTGCGGAGATGGCTACCGGGAACCGCGTCGAGGAATCCCTCCAGCGCTTCCGGGAACCGCTCGGCCCGCGAAAGGTAGAGGACCCGCAAGCTCATCTAGTGCGATACCACACCAGGACCTAGTCGGGCTCTGCTGCCGGACGGAAAGGCCGCTGCAGGCGCACGACATGAGCTTGCATCCCGGTGGTGACGGTCACGATCGCGTTGTCGCCGGGTGCCGGCTCCGGCACGACGATCGCATCGAGATTGGGATAGCGCTCCACGATGTCGACGATCTCCGTGCACGTGCCCTGCTGGCAACCGAACGAGAACAGGCCGGTCGCCAGGATATCGGCGGTCACGCCCTCGTCGGTGTAGACCGTGACGCTGGCCAGCCCGGATGTCGGCTGGCCGGTGCGAGGATCGATCACGTGGCCGTACCGGCGGCCCCCGATCTGTACCGTGCGGTCGTAGTAGTTCGACGTCGCCAGGCCCCCCGGCGGCAGCAGCAGGTAGGCATAGTTCCGGGAGGGGTCGTAGGGATCTTTGAGCTGGATCGGCCAACGCCCGTTCTCAGGGCCCGGACCGAAGAACAGCATCTCGCCCGCGAAGTCCATGATCCCCGCAGTGGCGCCCTCCGCCATCATCGCCTCGCGCATCCGGTCGAGCGCGAACCCCTTGGCCGCGCCGCGCACGTCCAACCGCATGCCGGAATCGGGCAGGAAGATGGTGTGCGCGTCGGGGTCGATCTCGATCTTGGAGTAGCCGATCCGCGACAGTGCCTGGTGGACCTCGTCGGGGGTGGGCGCGCGGCCGACCTCGCTGCCGAACCCCCACAGCTCGGCGAGCGGGCCGATCGTCGGCTCGAAAGCCCCACCCGTCCGGTCCGCCCAGCGCACCGTCGCCAGCACGATCCGCTCCGTCCACGAGCTCACGGCGACGGGGTGATCGCCCGCCGCATCGTTGATCGCCCGGATCTCGCTGTTGGCGTAGTTGGGGATGACGAGAGCCGCGACCGAGTCGGCCGCGGCGAAAGCGGCGGCCAGAGCCGCCTCGGCCATCTGCTCGCTGGGGGCGTCGGCGACCGCGCGTACCTCGGCGGAGAGCGCGACATGCCGCCCGAACACGGCCTGGTCGGACAGCAGCTCGGGGTCCTCGAAGACCGAGTCTGGCTCCGGGAGCCGCTCGCCCACCCCGGGGGTGCCCCCCGCAACGCACCCCGAAAGGATGACGGCCAGGGACGTAAGCAGGTGCCGATTCAGATGTTCGGGAAGCCGCCGCATCGCCATAAACTCGGCAAGTGCCCGCCGGTTAGCAAGCGAAGCGGCGCGATGGGTGGTCGCGCCTAGGGGTTGGTCACCTCGTACCGGGTCGTCTCCTGGATCTTGACCTCGCGCCGCACCGGCTCCCCGTCGATGATCTCGACCTTGGTCAGCGTGGCATCGGCCTCGGATTCGGCCCGCCGGACCTTTCCGCTCTCCAACGCGAAGTACATCTCTCCCGTGACCCGGATCCGCTCTTCGGTGGTGGCGGCCGCGGCGAGCGAATCCGCCTCCGCCGGCCGTGACAGGAAGGGGAGGTAGATGTCGCCGTCGAACGCGATCACGGCGACGGGCTCGCCGTCCTCCTCCATCACACTCTCCAGAACGTAGGTGGACGACGTCGTCACGGGCTCCGAGCGCGGGGACACGACCCGCACCTCCTGAGTCCAGCTGTCACCCACTTTGAGGGGCCGCTCCGGGAACACCGGCTGGCTCTGCTCGAAGTACGACTGGAAGTCGATCTCGCCGAACAGCGGCCGCGCGGTCTCCACTCCGCCGACCGAGAGGACCCTCCCCTGCGGGGTGATCTGGACGGTGAGCTGGACGCTGTCCGGCAGATCCTCGCTCTTCTCTCCGGCCAGCGAATCGGCACGCAGATGGAACGTCCACACGAGCACGTAGTTCCCGCTCGGCGTGACGTCGCGCACGGCTTCCTCGACGATCAGGTGTCGCTGGTATGGTTGTGTCTTGCGGCCGGACGGCTCGCTGGTGTCCGGCATCGTCACCATGCCCTCGGTACGGTACTCGTAGAGCAGGGTGTCGCCTTCCTCATACTCCAGCCGGAGGCGGACCTCGGAGGGGACGCCTCGATCCCCGCACGCGGAGACCAGCGCCGGGATCAGGAACAGAGCTGCGATTCGATTCAAGGGGCTTCGGCCAGGCTGGCCAGAACGATGCCCTTCGACACGGGGTCGACGCCGCCTACGGCGATCGCCATCTGCTCGAAGCGCGCGTAGTCGTCGCCCCAATCGGAGACAGCGACGGCCTCGCGCAGAGGAGGCGCCTCGACGACCGCGGTCCGCGTCTCGACTTCCCGCGGCCTCTCGCTCCACCACAGCCCGGCCAGCAACGCGACCGCGGCGGCGGTGGCGAGAGCCGGTGCGAACCGCCAGGCGCCGCGGCGATCCACGGGTAGCGGCACGACGCGCGGGTCTTCCGCTTCGTCGGGCGGGCGCAGCTCCCCGCCGGCTCCGACCTGGTCCGGCGACCAGCGCTCCCAGAACTCCTTCCAGTATCCGGCCGGGGGCTCGACCGGCTCGAGCCCGTACCAGCGCAGGGATTCGACCACCCCCGCGCACTCGCGCTCCAGCGCCCGGCAGCGGTCGCACCGCAGCAGGTGCGCCTGGGCCGCGCTCTCGGAGGCAGTGTCCAGCCGGCCGTCCAGCAGGTCGTACACGAGCTGCTCGTCCAGGTGCTCAGTCCCCATCATCGGTCCGGACCTCCTCGGTCTAGGCTCAGGACGGCCTGACCCTCGAAGACGTTCAATCTTCGTGCCATTCCCCGCGACTGGAGAGCAGCTTGCGCAGCTTTTCCCGACCGTAGAAAAGGTTCGAGCGGACCGTCGCCGGTGGACAGTCGCAGATTCCGGCGATCTCCTCGGTGGATAGCCCCTCGATGTCGTGCAGCGCCAGGATCTCGCGCTGGCGCGGCGGGAGCGACCCCAGCGCCCGCTCGAGTCGGCGAAAGAACTCGCGCTGCTCGACCCGCCGATCGGGCGCGTCGCCGACCGCGTCGTGTGGCGTCTCTTCGAGATTCTCGACCTCGACCTCGAAGTCCATCCCGCGACGCCGCCGGCGGATGTGATCGAGCGCGGTATTGATCAGGATGCGCCGGGACCACGGGAAGAAGGCCTCCGGACGGGAGAGCCCTTCCAGGTTCTGGAACACCTTGACGAAGGCTTCCTGCAGTACGTCGTCGGCGTCCTCGTGCGAGCCGCAGTAGCGGCGGGCCAGACCGTAGAATGCCCCGACGTACGCCGACATCAAGTCGCGGAACGAGCGCTGGCTCCCGTTCTGGGCCTCGCGCACGAGCAAGGCGATACGTTCCGCTTCCGGCCCGGCCGACGCCTTGTCGCTTTCTCTCGCTTCCGCCACCTTCACGAAGCCTTCCCGCGTTGGCCTTTCTCTTCCACTCCCAGGATCCACGCCGCGGCGCGGCCCACGGGGAGCCCGCCATCGGCCTGCCAGTACTCCGCGTCCTCGAACAGCGCCGAGGAGGTATCATCGGCGGGATGACGCTCCAGGCGCGCGAGAATCTCCCGCGCCCGGTCCCGCCAGCGCCGCATGTTGGCGGGTCGCAGGTCGACCCAGCCCGAGTCCGCCCACCGCTCCACCGCGTGGGGCTCGACTGCCGCCCGCGCCTCTTCCTTGTACGGCGGAGTCTTCATTTCGGGTCCCCTGAGAACCCGGCCGTCCGGAAGCCAGATCGGGATTCCGATCGACAGGATCCTGGCGCGAAGGGCCGCGTCCGCGCGGATCAGATCGCTCGCCCGCGCGCTCGTCTCGTCGGGATCGGATTCGGCGACTCGAGCGAGTGAACCGCACAGCCGCTTCAGAAGGTAGCCTTCGTAGAGGAGCTTGGAGAGGTGGGGCGGGCCCAGCATCTCGAAGGCGATCGAGTCCACGCCGTGCTCGGCCTCCAGTCGCCGCATTCGCTCGAGCGCCCGGTGCCGCATGACCCCGGCCCGGTAGGTAGGCCCGAGCGTAGCGCCGTCCAGGGCGGCGACCACCTCGCGCCCCGTCGTCCCGCCCTTGAGCTCCAGCAGTGCGTCGGCCGCGATTTCCTCCGGCGTCACGTACTCCATCTGTCCCAGCGCGGTCACGGTCTCGAACTCCTCGCATGAGAACATCCCGTTCTCGCCCGTGTCGATGAACACGGATTCCAGGACCTTCGGCTCTCCGGCGGGGTCGACGAGCTCGGACCAGCCACCGGCCTTGCCGTCGAGCGCCGCCTCCACGCTGAGCGCCCGTTCGGGCGGGCAGTCGAAGAGGCGGATCGGCTTGCCACCGCGAAGCACCGGCCCGGCGCCGATCCGCTTCCACGCGATCGCCGCGGCGGGCTTTATCTCCTTGATGATCGGAGCCTCCGGCGTCCTCGCGAGGAGGTAGAGGAGCATCGAGTGCGCTCCGGCAATCGAGGACTTCGACAAGAGGATCCGGCTGGGCCGCTCCTCGGAGTGCGTGTACGGGATATTCATCCCCATCCCACCGCTCCCCGTAGTGCCGACCTTGAGGTACGCGGTCACTCCGGCGGCGGCCAGGCCGCCGCGCAGGATCTGCACGTGGCGGATCAGCTGCGGCAGCGAGAGGGTCGTCAAGTGGTTCTCGATCTCTTCCCGCAGACGGTCGACGTCGGTCGTGCCGGCATCGACGTCGGCGACCGCCTTCTGGAGACGGCGCACACTGTAGAACACGTCCTGGTAGGCGAAGGCGGTCGCGGTGTTGATGCAATCGATGACGACGTCGGGTCGGCCATCGACGAGCAGCCGGTACAGGAACGCCCGCGAAAGCACCTCGTCCGACAGCTCGTCCATCGTATCCTCGATGATCGCGCGACGCGTCTCGCCGTCCTCGAGGAGTCGCGACCTGGCGTGGTCCTTGAGCTCCTCGCGCACGAAGACGTTCCCCCAGGCCGGACCGAAGCGGGTCCCGGCCTCCGGGAAGACCGCGGAGAGGGATCGGACGGCATCCTCGGCTTCCCCGCGGTACAGGGAATGGAGGACGATCTCGGCGGGTCCCTCGGAGACGAGCACGCGCGCGATCGCGGAGCCGACGAGCCCCCAGCCTCCGAGGATGAGGATCTTCTTGTCCCTCAGATCCACGTCCGCTCTCCCTTCTTCCTTTCCGCGGCGCGGGATGCGACCGGCAGATCCACCAGGGCCAGGAGCCGGTTCATCTCGTCGCGCTCCAGGCGCCGCCACCGACCCGGCTCGATCCCCGCAAGGGTGACGAACGCGAACCGGGTCCTGACCAGGCGCTCGACCCGGCCGCCGCAGGCCGCGACGATCCGTCGCACCTCACGCTTCTTCCCCTCTATCAGCACGAGCTCGAGCGTGATTCGATCGCCTTTCCGGCCCGCGATCCGGTACCGGAACGGCCCCGCGCGTCCTTCCTCGAGATCGATCCCCCTCTTCGCCGCCGATGCGAGGCGCCGCTCGTCGAGCGGGCCCGCGATCTCGACCCGGTATTCGCGCTCGATCTCCCAGCGCGGATGGGTGAGGCGATGCGCGAGCCCGCCGTGAGTCGTCATCAGCAACAGGCCTTCCGTGTCGAGATCCAGACGCCCCACGTATGCCAGCCGCTCACCGCGGGGCTCGGCGACGAGGTCGTAGACCGTCCGGCGGCCGCGCGCGTCCGTTCGCGCGGTCAGCACACCGCGCGGCTTGTGGAGCGCGATCCCGATCGCGTCGTTCGGATCGTCCTCCGCGAAGCGCGCCCGAACGGGGCGGCCTTTCACCCGGACCTCGTCGGCATAGGGATCGACGGTCGTTCCGGGCTCGTTCACCACCCTCCCGTTGACCCGGACGACCCCGGCCGCGATCAGGTCCTCGCTCTTCCTGCGCGATGCGACCCCGGCCTGAGCCAGGAAGCGCTGCAGGCGAACGCGCGTCACCGCTACTCCTCGCCACCGTCGGCGCCGGGCTCGGGAGGAGCTGCGCCCTCGTCGATCGCGAGCTCCTCCTGCCGCTCCCGGTCGGCGAACAGGATCTCGAGCTCGTCGGGACGCGGAAGGGCTTCCAGCGACGGCAGCCCGAAGTACTCGAGGAAGTGCTCCGTCGTCCCGTACAGGAGCGGTCGGCCCATCCCCTCCTCCCGGCCCGCGATCCGCACGAGCTCGCGGTCGACCAGCGTCTTGAGCACTCCCTCGACCGTTACGCCGCGGATCGACTCCAGCTCCGCGCGCGTCACCGGCTGCTTGTAGGCCACGATGGACAGCGTCTCGAGCGCCGCCTGGGACAGGCGCGGCGAGGAATCCGACGCGCGCAGATCGGCGATCCAGGTCGCGAACTCGGGCCGCGTTACCAGCCGGTACCCTCCGGCGATCTCCTGCACGTGAAAGGCGCGGTCCTCGCGCAGGTAATCGGCGTTCAGGTCGCGCACGAGATCCGCGACCGATCCCGGAGTCGCCTCGTCGAGCATGCCGGCGATCCGACGGGCGGTGAGCGGCTCGTCCGCCGCGAAGAGAAGGGCCTCCAGTATCTGCTTCGGACTCGCCGTGGACTCGCTCATTCGCCGGGGCCACCCGCGTTGGCGGCGTAGACGTGGATCTCCCCGAACCTCTCGCCCTGCCGCAGCCGGACCTCGCCCTCGCGCACCATCTCGAGCAGGGCCACGAACGTCACGATCCAGTGCGATCGGGGCTCGCCGGGAACGAACAGGTCCCGGAAGCTCGTCTGTCCGTCCCGCCTCAGCCGCTCGCGTACGAAGTTCACCTTCTCCTCGATCGTGATTCCCAGCGGTTCGAGCCGGTGCACCCGGTCGCGCTGGGCCTCTTCGATCAGTCGCGTGAAGGACCGCAGCAGATCCGAGAGCGACACCCGCTCCTCGGGCTCCGGCAGGCCGGCCCCGGACTCGATCTCGTCGCTCCACTCCTGCAGCCCGCGTGGAAACACCATCCGTCCCGCCGCCTCGCGGTCGCGCAGCTGGTCGGCGATCTCGCGGAACTGCTGGTACTCGAGGATCTTGAGCACCAGCTCGCGCCGCGGGTCCTCCACTTCCTCCTCGCCCTCGGGCTCGGGCCGAGGCAGCAGCATCTGTGACTTGATCCGGAGCAACGTGGCCGCCATGAGGAGGAACTCTCCGGCCGCCTCCAGGCGCTCCGCCGTCATGCCCTGAAGATAGGTCAGGAACTGCTCGGTGATGAGCGCGATCGGGATATCCCAGATGTCGATCTCGTTCTTCTGAACGAGGTACACGAGAAGATCGAGCGGTCCCTCGAAATCGAGGGACTCGATCTTTACGCTGTGACCGGACCGCGCTTCGTCTGCCATAGACCCATCGCCTCGCGGACCTCCTCCATCGTATCCCTCGCCACCCGGCGCGCGGCATCGGCGCCCGCCGCCAGGATCTCGCGGATCGTCTCGGGCCTCGATCGCAACTCGGCCGCCCGCTCGCGCATCGGGCGGAAGCGCTCGATCAGGATGTCGGCCATCATCATCTTGTCCTCGAAGCAACCCAGCTCCGCCGAGCGGCACTCGCGGTCCACGCGCTCGATCGTCTTCTCGTCAGACAGGAGCTTGTGCCACGTGAACACATTGCAGACCCACGGTCTGCCGGGATCGGTCCGGCGCAGGCGCTGAGGATCGGTGAACGCGGTGCCCATCTTCGTGCGGATTGTGTCGCGATCGTCGAGGATCCCGATGTGGTTGCCCTTCGACTTCGACATCTTCGACTGACCGTCCAGACCCAGGATGCGCTTGGCCTCGGTCAGGAGCGGCTGAGGCTCGGGGAAGGTCTCGCCGAAGGCGTTGTTGAAGCGGCGCGCCAGCGTCCTCGACAGCTCGAGGTGCTGGACCTGGTCTTCACCCACCGGCACTCTGTCCGCCTTGTACAGCAGGATGTCGGCCGCCTGCAGCACCGGATACATGAGGAGCCCCGCGTTGATCGCTTCGCCCTGGTCGCCGGACTTGTCCTTGAACTGGGTCATCCGGTACAGCTGTCCTAGGGGCGCCAGCGACGTCAGGATCCAGCACAACTCTGTGTGCTCGGGGACTTCCGACTGCAGGAACAGGCTGCACTTGCCGGGGTCCAGACCGGCCGCGAGGAGGGACACGGCCATACCCTCCACGGCGGCGGGAAAGGCGGCCGGGTCGTAGCCCGCCGTGATCGCGTGGTAGTCCACGATCGAGTAGAAGCACTCGAACTCGTCGGTCAGCCGGATCCAGTTCTCCACGGCCCCGAAGTAGTTGCCCATGTGGAGCTCGCCCGTTGGCTGGATCCCGCTGAGCACCCGGCCACGGTAGGGGGACCGGCTCACGACACACCCATCGCGGCCCGGACCAGGAGTTCGGTCGCTACCCGGGCCGGCAGGAAGATCGTGCCGAGCAGGCCGGGGATGAACATCAGCAGGAAGACGATCAGCAGCCCGTACTGCCCCAGCGACCTGTAGGCGTACGCAGCGGGACCCGGAAGCAGGTTCGCCACCACGTGAGAGCCGTCCAGCGGCGGGATCGGCAGGATGTTGAACACGGCCAGGACGAGGTTCAGCAGGATCCCATACGTGCAGAGCGTGAACACCGCTTCGGGTATCCCGTCGAATCCGGCGAAGAGCCGCGCGAGGCCGAGGATCGCCGCGAGGCCGAGCGCCAGGAGCACGTTCGAGGCCGGCCCGGCGAGGGAGACCGTGATGTCTCCCATCCGGCGATCGCGGAAGTTCTCCGGCGTCACCGGCACCGGCTTGGCCCAGCCGAACAGCACTCCCGATCCCGACAGCAGCAGCATCGCCGGCACCAGGATCGATCCGAACAAGTCGATGTGCGGCAACGGGTTGAGCGTCAGCCGGCCGAGCATTCTCGCGGTCGGATCGCCCCACCACTCGGCCACGTACCCGTGCGCGCACTCGTGCACGATCACCGAGAACAGGAGCACCGGGAGCACGTAGACGAGCGACTCGTTCATGTTCGGCTGTTCGCTGGGGATGGCGGGTCAAGGAAGCCTGGGCGAGTGCGGCGACAAACTAGCCCGGCCGCTTCTCCGAAGTCAAAAGCGCGCGCCGACGCCGGGCCGCGCTCGAAATCACGCCACCGTTTGCCCCACAACGGCTTGGCCCGTATCTTTCTGCCCTTCGTCAGCATGTCCGGGCACTCGCCCGACGTCATTTCAGCATACGGAGAGAGTCGTGCCGAACGTCAAGTCCGCTGAGAAGCGGGTCCGCACCAACGAGAAGCGCCGCGAGCGCAACCGCCGGGACCGATCCCGTATGCGGACGGCCATCAAGAAGGTCCGTCAGGCGGAGTCCGCACAATCCGCCCGCGATGCCCTGGTCAGGGCCGAGAGCCTGCTCGACCGCATGGCCGGCAAGGGCGTCATCCACGCCAACACCGCGGCCCGCCAGAAATCCCGCCTCCACGCCCACGTCAAGAATCTCGAGGCGTAGGAACCCTACCCGCTCCAGCTTTCAGGGCGTTGAAAACGGTCCGGCCGCCGACAGGCGGCTGGGGAACACGGCGATTCCGCATACGTCGAATCCCGTGTGGGCGCACAGCACGGGACCCAGCGGGAGCGAGAAGGCGATGTCCACGCGCCTGGGGTCGCCGCCCAGGAGCTCCTCCAGCCTTCCCGCAGCCGCCTGGCCTCGTCGCCCTGCATGGGTGACGGCGCCCGTCAGCGGCTCCGACTCGCCGAATTCCTCCGCCACCAGCTCGACCGTGCGGTCTACGCGGGTGGTCTCGCCTATGACCCGCTCGACGAGGATCAGCTTCCCGGCCTCCAGCGACAGGATCGGACGATCCTCGGCGACCCGCGATCCCGAACCCCCGACCCGGTCGAGCCTGCCGCCGAGGTAGAGGAAGTCGAGCGAGTAGACCGAGAAGTAGACGCGGATCCCGGCGATGATCCGCTCGAGCGCTGCGAGGATCCCGGCCAGGGACTCGCCCCGCCGGAGGCGGGCGTCCGCCTCGAGGCAGAGGAGCCCTAGCGCCGCCCCGGCCAGCCGGGAATCGAGGACGGCGATTCTGTCCCCGGCGCCCAGCCGGGTCGCCGCCTCTCGCGCCCGCTCGACCGTCCGGCTCAGTTCCCCCGACAGATGGATCGACAGCACGCTGTCGCATCGGGTCAGGAGCTGCTCGTACACGGCGGCGAACTCGTCGACGTCGGGCGGGAGCGTCCCCGGGGGCGATCCGGCCACCTCGAGCAGGCGGTAGAAGTCGGCCGCGGAGAGATCCGCGCCCTCCTTGTAGAGCGCCCCGTCTATCTCCAGCGTCAGCGGCACCACGGCGCACCGGAGCTCCGGCACGAGCCGTTCGATCCCCGCGGTGCTGTCGGTCACGAGGGCGACGCCTCGCGCCCGATCCGTCAAACCGCACCGCCCAGCGACTCGCTGACGATACGGGCGACCTCGGATCGCAGCCGCTCCTCGGACGGATCGCCGAGGGGCTCCGGGTCGGTGATCGTGCAGCCCGGGTTCCGGACCATGGACCCGTAGGGGTCCAGGGACATCAGCCGATCGACCTCGGAGCGGCTCAACCGGTTGACGCGGCCCAGCAGGTGCGCGACGAGGAGCGATCTCGCCGCCTGCTCGATCGACTCCATCCGGTCGATCGCCTGCGCGAGCGTCCGCGCGTAGGTGACCGCCCCGTGATTCGCCAGGAGTAGCGCGTCGTGACTCGCTACCCACGGGGTCATCCGATCGGGCAGCTCCTCCGTGGACGGGGTCCCGTACGGGACGATGGGCACCTGGCCGAGGGTGGCGATGACTTCCGGGACCACACACTCGTCGAGCGCGCGGCCGGCGATCGCGAACCCCGTCGCCGTTGGAGGATGCGCGTGCACGACCGCCCGCACGTCGTCGCGGAGCGCGTAGACCTTCAGATGCATGCGGAGCTCGCTCGACGCTCGCCCGCCGTCGAGCGAGCGCCCCGCGAGGTCGGTCACCACGAGGTCTTCGGTGGACAGGAATCCCTTGGAGGCGCCGGCCGGTGTCGCCAGGATCCGGCCCCCCGAGAGCCTGGCGCTGATGTTCCCCTCGCTCCCCCCGACCAGCCCGCGGTCGTAGAGCCGACGCCCGACCGCGACGATCTCGCGCCTGAGTCGGTCCACCTCGTCGGGGGTCTCGTCGTGCCTCATCGGCGACTCAATATGGGACGCGCCGGTCGTGGAGGGAACGCGTCGCTCGTCGCTCACCCCTTGACGACGCCCATCGGCACGAGCCGCGCGACGCGGCGGCTGACGCCGGCCAGCTCCATCACCTCGACGACGTCCGCCACGTCCTTGTACGCGTGCGGCATCTCCTCGGCCACCGTCCGCATGCCGGTCGCGCGGACGAGCACGCCCTGGCTCTCCATCTCGCCGAGTAGGTCCCGGCCCCGAGACGCCTGTTTGGCCCGCGTACGGCTCATCCGCCGGCCAGCGCCGTGGCAGGTCGACCCGAATGTCCCCTTCATCGCGCCCTCCGAGCCCGCACAGACATAGGAGTATGTGCCCATGCTGCCGGGGATGAGCACGGGCTGGCCGGATTCGCGGAACGCCTCCGGCACGTCGGGATGGCCGGGCGGAAACGCGCGCGTCGCGCCCTTGCGATGGACGCAGACGCGGACGCGCCGCCCGTCTACCTCGTGCTCCTCGAGCTTGGCGATGTTGTGACACACGTCGTACAAGAGCCGCATCCCGATCTCCCGCGGCTCCGCGCCCAGGACCCGCGCGAAGGTCTCGCGCACGGAGTGGAGCATCACCTGGCGATTCGCCCATGCGTAGTTGGCCGCGCAGCGCATGGCGCCGAGGTAGGCGCGCCCCTCCTCCGAGTCGAGCGGCGCGGCCGCGAGCTGGATGTCGGGCAGGTCGTAGCCGTACGCCTTGAGCCGCGGCTTGATGCGTTT
>DASRVB010000300.1:0-5123 GCA_035687725.1 Gemmatimonadota bacterium | reverse complement strand
ATCCGGGCCGTACGGAACGTCGAAGGTCGTGACGGTGACGTAGCGCATGGGCGAGTCCTGCTGCTGTGCCTGTGCGTACCCGAATGACATGAGGATCGCGAGCGCGCACGTGCACGCACCGAGCGTGGTTCTCCGCATTTTTGGCTGGCTCCTTGTGGGGTGGGGCACTTCGCGTTCGACCTGACGAAGATTGGTCAGGTCTAGAACGCTTTGACAAGATACACCTGGTTTTGTCACGTGACCACCCGCATCAGGTCGTGCTTGACATGATCCACTGGGCTACTAAGAGTTGAGTTCCGACGAGGCTCCGCACGCCCCTGCGAAGGTGGAGGACCACATGGCTGCCGGAATACCAGTGTGGCGCCCCCTCGTGCTCATTTCCACAATCTTCATTGCGTTTCTCGGCATAGTCTCCCACGCACATGCGCAGGACACGGCCGCCGAGCCAGATAGTTCCGATCTGGCGGAGCTCCGGATTCAATTTTCCCGGCTGACACTCCAGAATCAGATCATGCAGCAACAGATCGTCGATTTGTCCAACTTCAGCCGACTCCTGGGTGGTTCTGATACCTCTCGTCTGTCAGGCGACGTAACACTCCAGGCAGAATGGCTCAAGGGAGATATCGACGCCTACGGCGAACTGGATCGTGCTGCAAATACGATTGCCGCGGCCGTCGATAGCATTTCGAGTGGAGAAGAATCGACGTTATGGATTCTCGATCCTGAAAACGTCACGGCATTGCGCCGGTATCAAGTCCGTTCGAGCTACGCCCGCAACCTCATCACTGAGTATCAAAACGCTCTGCGGGATACCAGTCTAGTCGCCGTCCAGTTTTTCGGAAATCTAACGCCTTATCTTGGCCTTGTCGGATTAGCGCGCGATTTCACGGCCCTTTTTCGAACGACCACGACACTCACGCCATTCACGACCGAGGCCAAAGATCCTTCTCTGATCGCATCCGTCGCACGCGCCCTGCGAACGTCCGGCTCACCGGTGCGGGTCATGTACCCGAATGCCTTTCTGCCCGCGGACTCCTCAGGATTCCTCCATTCCCTGGCCCTGTTGTCCCAGCTACGGGCAAGGGCGAGTCGCATGATTCAGGAGGTTGAAGGAGATGAGACGCGGAAAGGAGAACTCCCCACCGTTGTGACCTTGAAGGCCATTAACGAGCAGTTCGATCAGCTCGTGAAGGGATTATTCCAGCCCGACACGAACGGAGAACTGGAGATTGATGCGCTCGTGCTGGCCGAGGCGATACGGAGTGGAATCGATAGAGCGGGGCGAGATCGTATCGGTCTTTTCAAGGTTGTGAAGGTTGGGGGCGCGTCCATGATCCGGAAGGAAGGCTGGTCGCGACAGAGTCACTTGTACTACCAGGGCGGCGCCATCGTCCAGTACTTCGTCTTCGACACTGAGGGCGTGATACTGTCGTCCGGCGTTGTCAGCACCGCCTCCGAATTTCGGGAAGCCGAGCTCGACGACTGAGCATCTCCTCCCAGCGATCGGCAGCGGAGCCTGGCGCCACGGCGTAATCAGACCGCACGGCCCTCCGGAAAGAGCCGCTCGAGCATCGCCGCCCAGTCCTCGCGGATCGCCGGCAACTCTTCGCGCGCGTCGCCCCACGCCGAGAGCCAGAGCGTGACGTCGCGCTCGCCGGTCTCCGAGGTGGCGCAGGGGTCGCTTCCCGCACGCAGGAGCGCGCCGTCAAGCTTCTCGACGAGCGCCGCCCACTGGCGCGGCGGCGCCTCGAAGACCGGCTCGGCCCCGAGGGGCTTAGAGCCCAGCGCGCCGGGAGCCGCCATCCGCTTCCAGATCTCCTTGGCGCCCAGCGGCAGCCTGCGGCGCAAGTAGACAACGTCGCGGTCCTGGCCGCGGTGGCGCTCCAGATACTCCTTCAGCGAACGCAGCTCGAAGGCCCAGCCGTCGATCGTGCCCTGGACCCAGTCGTCCCACGCCGCGTCGGTCGGGAACCCCGACGTGACGACGCGTACGATCGTGCGTCCGCCCTTCGATTCGAGCCGGTAGTCGGTGACCTGCGGGGGCTGGTCGTCCGCGTGGATCTCCCACGTGGTAGTGAGATGCCGCGGCGGGTCCCACTTCAGGATCTTCGACTCGCCCTCGTACTCGTTCCGCCAGCTCATCCAGATAGCGCCGCCTTCTCCTGGCTCGACCCGCGCCTCGAGCGGGAACCAGCGTTCGAGCTCGCGCGCGTCGGTGAGCGCCTTCCACACCACCTCGATGGGCGCCGCGATCTCGATCTCCCCGTTCGCCGCACGGGTCGCGGGCTGCTCCTTCACGGCGCGATCGTCCTTGTTCTCCTCCCTGCTCGTGTCCGGCTCCTTCCTCATGTCTCCTCCCTGTCAACGGTGGATATCTCCGATTCCTTCGCCGGCCAGGTGCCCACCGCGATGCGAAAGCGACGCCCGCGCGAGGTCGTACCGTCGTTGTACCTCGCGATGACCTCGCCGATCGCACCGGCCAGGTCCTCGGCGAAGGCTGGGAAATCGGAAGGCCGGGCGAGCGTCACCTCGGCGTCGATCGCCATCGTGGCGAGCCGTTTCCTCGCCCCGGCGGCCTTCCCGATCAACCCCGCGACCTCGCGGATGGCGCGCGCCGCGAGCGCCATGAGGTACGCGGCGCTGAAGCGGTCGGCGGGCGGAAGCGGCGCGTCGGCGAGGCTGGCCAGGGCGCCGGGATCGATCAACCAGTGCCGCGCCTTGGCCCGCATCACCCGCTCCGTGCAGTTCCCCTTCCGGCGTTCCTCGACCAGCTCGAGGAACCCTGCCTTCTCGAGCTCGCGGAGGTGGTAATTGAGGAGCTGCCGGCTCGTCCCGAGCCTGTCGGCTAGACCTGTTGCCGAATCGGGCGCCTCTCCGAGCGCAGCGAGCGCTTGCCGCCGGATGGGCGAGAGAGCGCGCGCGGCGCGCGCGGGGTCGGCCACCACGTGCAGGCTGTCGGGACCAGAGAAGGCCATGCGGCGACTCTACTACCGAAAAGATTTCTTGTCAAGGCGACCGGCTTCCTGCACCTCGCTGCGGTCCCATGTATCCTCCGCCTATGGTTCCCGATGCGGCCGCTCTCAATCAGCTCGGCAACGACCTCAAGGCACAAGGCAGGTGGGGCGAGGCCGAGGAGGCCTACCGCCGAGCGGTGATGGTGGACCCCGCGTGGTCGGCGCCCTGGTTCAATCTCGGACTCCTCTACAAGGTCCTCCGCCGCTGGGAGGATTCCATGGTCTGCGGCACCAAGGCCACGGAGCTCGACCCCGACGATCAGGGAGCGTGGTGGAACCTCGGAATCGCCGCCACCGCGCTCGGGAACTGGCGGCTCGCGCGCCGCGCCTGGCGCGGCTGCGGCATCGAGGTCGACGATGGGGACGATCCCCCGGCTCTCGACTACGGGCCGATCCCGATCCGGCTTTCCTCCGAAGAATCCGGCGAGGTCGTCTGGTGCGACCGGATCGATCCTGCACGCGCGGTCATCCGCAGCGTGCCGCTCCCGGCGAGCGAGTTCCACGAGCTCGACGTCGTGCTCCACGACGGCGAGCCGCGAGGCTATCGGGTCCTCGAGGGGAGGAACCTTCCCGTGTTCGACGCGATCGAGCTTCTAGAGCGCTCCGACCGCGAGACCTTCGCGGTCCGGGTGGCTGCCCGCGCGGAAGACGACGTAGAAGCGCTCGTCGGACTCGCGAAGTCGATGGGGATCACCGTCGAGGACTGGACCGAGACCGTGCGACCCATCTGCCGCCGATGCAGCGAGGGCATACCTCACGAGGAGCACGACGAGCCCGCGCCCGTCCCATGGTCGCCGCAGCGGAGGATCGGGATCTCCGCGCGCGCCGCCGCCGAGGCCGAGGAGCTGCTGGACCGCTGGGCGGCGGGGTCCAGCGGCCGCGGGGTCACGGACGAGGATCGGGGGCCGACAGCGCTTCGCTGACCAGCGTCTCCAGGCATTCGCGAGCGAATCAGTCGCCGCGGACTCCCCGCCCCGCTCGCTCAAGGCGACGCGATCGCGCGCGACCACGCGAGGAATATCGACTCTTCCGCGCACGCGACGGAAGCCCGCGCACGGGCACTCCGCGACGGCGCTCCACGATGCCATATTCGGGGATCCATGGACCGCCTCGACTACACACCGTTCGCCCCGCGCGCTGCCGCCTTCCATGGCATCGTCGAGCGCGCCGGCCACCGGCTCAAGGGCTACGCCGTCCGGTACGGGGAGCGGCCGGTCGACTGGGAAGAGCACCGCGAAGGGATCGAGCTCGCGCTCGCTGCGCTGCCGGAGGCGAAGGCGGAGGAGGGCCGCCCGGGACTCGGGTTCCTCATCGTCCACCGCGGCCGCGCCGCGGAGTACGTCGTACTGGCCTGGTGGGACCGGCAGAACGAGCTGCCGGTGAAGGTCTTCGTCCGGAACGAAGGACCCTGGAGGCCGGCGCGCGAGGGCGAGTCGTTCTGCGTGTGGGACCTGGAGATCGTCGGCCGAGAGCGCGACGCGTACGTGGAGACGGTGCTCGCGGACGGCGACGCCGAGGCCTACCTCGCGAGACGAGCGACGGAGAGCTGAGTCCTCGCGCGTCGCGGTTCGTCCTCGGAGGCTATACTTCGCGCATGGCCCGCCGGGTCGTCTGCTTCGATTGCGACTCGACCCTCACCGCCATCGAAGGGATCGACTGGCTCGCCGAGCGCGCCGGCGCAGGACGCGAGGTCGAGGCGCTGACCCGACGGGCGATGGACGGAGAGATCTCCCTCGAATCCGTATACGCCGAGCGGCTCGCCATCGTCCGGCCAACGCCCGACGACCTGGCCGCTCTCGCCCGGGCCTACATCGTGCACGCGGTCGAGGACGCGCGAGAGACCCTGGCCGCGCTCGCCGCGGGCGGGATCGAGCCCTGGATCGTGAGCGGCGGGCTGCTCGAGGCGGTCCAGCCCTTCGCAGCATGGCTCGGGGTCGACGCGGCACAGGTCCTTGCCGTCCCGGTCCAGTGGTCCGATCCCGATCCGTGGGCGGCCGCCGCCGCACACCCGCTCGCTTCAACCGGAGGAAAGCGACTGGCGCTCGAGCGCCTCGCAGAGGACGCCGAAGTCACGCTGGTCGGCGACGGGGCGAGCGACGCCGCCGCGAG
>DASRVB010000299.1:0-10473 GCA_035687725.1 Gemmatimonadota bacterium | reverse complement strand
TCGCAGTCGCGGTGGCGAGCGGCCGCCCCACGCGAGCCGAGCTGGCCGCCTGCGAGCCCGACCTGTTGCTCGACTCGCTCGAGGAATGGCCGGAGCTGCTGGCGGCCATCGGCCTGTCGCCGGACCCCGTTGTCGCGGGACACTCGTAAAGAAAGAACGGAGGAAGCCGTGGAGTCGATCAGCATCCTCAGCGTAGTCATTGCCTTTGTCCTGTTCCTGCTGCTCAGCGCGGTACGGATCCTCAAGGAATACGAGCGCGGGGTGATCTTCCGCCTCGGCCGCCTGGTGGCGTCCAAGGGGCCGGGCCTCATCCTGCTCGTGCCGATCATCGACAAGATGCAGAAGGTCGACCTGCGGGTGATCACCCACGACGTGCCCCCGCAGGACGTCATCACGCGCGACAACGTGTCGGTGAAGGTCAACGCGGTGGTGTACTTCAAGGTGTTCGACCCCAACAAGGCGATCGTCGAGGTCGAGGACTACCTGTACGCCACGAGCCAGCTGGCGCAGACGACGTTGCGGTCGGTGATCGGCGAGGCGGAGCTGGACGAACTGCTCGCCGAGCGCGACAGGATCAACGAGCGCATCCAGGTCATCCTCGACGAGGCCACAGACCCGTGGGGAATCAAGGTCTCGCGCGTCGAGGTCAAGCACGTCGACCTGCCGCAGGAGATGCAGCGCGCGATGGCCCGACAGGCGGAAGCCGAGCGTGAGCGCCGCGCGAAGATCATCACGGCGGAGGGCGAGTTCCAGGCGGCCGAGAAGATCACCCAGGCCGCGGAGATCATCGCGCGCCATCCGCAGGCCCTGCAGCTGCGGTATCTCCAGACGCTCGTGGAGATCGCCACCGAGAACAACTCGACCACGCTGTTCCCGATCCCCATCGATCTGCTGGACGCCTTCCGTCGTTCGATCGACCGGGGATCCGCGCCGACGTCGTAGCCCGATACCGGAAACCGAACGGAACAGGAGGATCCCCGCATGCAGTTTTCGGCAATCAAGGCCGACGTGACCGAGATCGAGACCGCCGCCCTGGTCGTCAATCTGTATCACGGCGTTCAGAGACCCGGCGGAGCGACCGGCGCGGTGGATGCGGCGCTGGACGGACAGATCTCCGAGCTGATCGCCGACGGCGAGATCACTGGGAAGCCGGGAGAGATCACGATCGTTCACACCAACGGCAGGTTGCCCGCCCGCCGCATCGTCGTGGTGGGTCTCGGGAAGAAGCAGGAGTGCACGCTCGAGACGGTGCGCAAGGCGACCGGGAGCGTGACTCAGCGGCTCCTGCGGCACCGGATCACGCGCTTCCACACGATCCTCCACGGCGGCGGCGATCTCGAATCGACGGGCGTCGCCACGCGCGACCTCGCGCAGGCGATCGCCGAGGCCGCGCTCCTGGCGGGCTACCGGTACGATCGGTGGAAGACGGTCGAGCCCGAGGAGGAGCCCGGCGAGCCGCGCGATCGCGAGAAGGAAGAGCTCCAGTCGATCACGATCGTCGAGGCCGACGGCAGGAAGCTCCCCTCCATCCGCGCCGGCCTCGGCAGGGGCGGTCTCCTGGCGGACGCGGTCAACTGGACGCGCGACCTCGGGAACGGTCCCCCGAACGAGATCTACCCGGCCGCGCTGGCCGAGCGCGCCCGCCGGCTGGCGGAGGAGCACAAGCTGGAGATCGAGATCCTGACCCGCCGGGAGCTCGAGAAGCGCCGCATGGGCGGGATCCTGGGGGTGGGTCAGGGTTCGGCCCACGAGCCGCGGCTGATCGTACTCCGCTACCGGCGGGGTGGGAAATCGGCCCCCAGCGTGATCGTCGGGAAGGCGATCACGTTCGACACCGGCGGCATCTCGATCAAGCCGTCCGCCAACATGGAGGAGATGAAGTTCGACAAGATGGGGGGCTGCGCGGTGCTGGGGATCATGCGCGCGGTCGCGCTCCTCAAGCTCAAGATCAACCTCATCGGGATCGTTCCGTCCGCCGAGAACATGCCGAGCGGTACCTCGTATCGTCCGGGCGACATCCTGACCTCGTATTCGGGGAAGACGATCGAGGTCATCAATACCGACGCCGAAGGACGGCTGGTCCTGGCCGACGCGCTGACATATGCCTGCGAGCAAGGCCCCAAGGAGGTCATCGATCTCGCGACGCTCACCGGGGCGTGCGTGGTGGCGCTCGGCCACTATGCCTCGGGCGCCTTCGGCGACGAGCGGATCGTCGAGCGGCTCAAGGCCGTGGGCGCGCTGACGGGCGACCGGGTGTGGCCGCTGCCCCTGTACGACGAATACGGCGACGACATGAAGTCGGAGGTGGCCGACATCAAGAACTCGGGCGGCCGCTGGGGTGGCGCGTCGACGGCGGCGGCGTTCCTCAAGTTCTTCGTGAAGAAGGGCATCGCGTGGGCCCACCTGGACATCGCGGGCACGGCCTGGACGACCAAGACACAGCCCTATCATCCGGTCGGCGCGACGGGTGCGGGCGTGCGGGTGGTCACCGAGTACCTGGCCGGTCGCTGAAGCGTCAGATGGCGTACGGCGTCGCGCGGGGCCGGTGCCGATCCTGAAGTCGGGAGGAGAGCGACGTGGAGCTGAGCGAAGCCCTGCGGGAGGAGAACCGGCGGCTGCGCAGGCTGCGTCTCGTCGTCGATCTCACGCTCGCGCGCCTGTACCAGGACCCGGACATGTCGCTCCTCGAGGCGCTCCAGCTCACCGAGCGGTGCCGCGACGCGGCGCTGGCCCTGTTCCCCGGCAAGGAGACCGCGTTCGAGCTGATCTACAGGCCGCGCTTCGAGCGCGTGCTGCACGCCCGCTGGCCGCATGAGATGCCCGACGAGGTGGGGGAGTCGTTCGTCCTCGGCGAGCCGGAAGAGAGGTCCCGGTGAGCCGCCTGGGCCGAGGGGTCACCTACGACCCTACGGGTGTCTTCCCGCCGACCATCAAATGGCTCATGCTCGCCAATGCCGGCGTGTTCGTCCTCGACATGCTGCTGAGAGGCCGCCTCGGCGTGTCGCTGGTGGGGGTGCTGGGACTCACGCCCGCGGCGGTGATCGAGCGCGGATGGGTATGGCAGCCCCTTACTTACATGTTCGTGCACGGCGGCTTCTTCCATCTCCTGTTCAACATGTTCGTGCTGTGGATGTTCGGCGGCGAGATCGAGCGGCTGTGGGGGTCCGCGGAGTTCCTCAGGTACTACGTCCTGTGCGGGCTCGGGGCGGCCGCGCTGTCGTTCGTGGGGTTCTACCACAGCACGGTGATCGGCGCTTCGGGCGCGGTGTTCGGAATCCTGATCGCCTTCGCGATGCTGTTCCCGGACCGGTATATCTTCCTGTGGTTCCTGATCCCCATCAAGGCGAAGTATCTGATCGGGGCGCTGGCGGCGATCGAGATCCTGACCGGCATCTCGGGGGGCGGAGACGGCGTCGCGCATCTAGCGCACATCGGCGGAATGGTGGTCGGGTTCGCGTACCTGAAGTGGTGGCGCGAGAGCGATCCCGCGGGGCGGATGATGACCCGCTGGCGGCGCCGGCACCTCGAAGTCGTGCAGGGTGGCGCGAGTCGCGCGCCGCGGGTCCGGGAATCGGAGATCGATCGCATCCTCGACAAGATCTCCGAGCACGGCCTCGAGAGCCTCACTCCGGAGGAAGAGCGGATCCTTGACGAAGCCAGCCGGCGCCGAGACCGGGACTGAAACCGCCATCACGCTGACCACGGACTTCGGCACCGCAGACGGATACGTGGGATCGATGAAGGGCGTCATCGCGGCGATCGAGCCGCGCGCGACGATCCACGATCTGACCCACGAGATCCCCGCGCAGGGCGTGACCGCCGCCGCCTACGCGCTCTACCGCGCGGTCCCCTACTGGCCCCCCGGCACCGTGCACTGCGTGGTGATCGATCCCGGAGTCGGATCGCGGCGCCGGGCGATCGCGGCGCGGGCCGAGCGCGACCAGTACCTCGTCGGTCCGGACAGTGGCGTCTTCACGCTCTTCTGCCCGCCCTTCAGCGACAGCGAACCCGCAGCCGTCGAGCTGACCGACACGCGCTGGTGGCGGGATCCGGCGGCCACGAGCTCGACCTTTCACGGGCGGGACATCTTCGCGCCGGTCGCGGCTCATCTCGCACGCATGCTCCAGGAAGGCGCCGCCGACCTTTCGGTGTTCGGGACTCCCGTGCGCGATCTCCACTGCTTCGACTTCCCGGCTCCGGTCGAGGAACGGGACGGCGGTTACCGTGGCGAGGTCCTCCACGTGGACCACTTTGGCAACGCGGTCACGAACCTCCCCGAGCGCTGGGTGGCGCACGCCGGAGGCGCCGCGGTCGTCGAGGCGGGCGGCAAGTCGATGCCCGTGGTCCGGACGTACAGCGACGTGGAGGTCGGGGAGCTGTGCGCCGTGGTCGGTTCGGCGGGATGGCTGGAGGTCGCCTGCCGCGACGATTCCGCCGCCTCGAGGCTCGGGCTCGCGCCCGGACAGCCGGTCGTACTCAAGGCCGCGCGGCGGATCCCATGAAGGTCGACTGGGAGCGTATCGGACGCGAGCTCGTCTTCGAGGGCCGCGTCATCGAGGTCTTCCGAGACATGGTGCGGACGCGCCGGGACGGTGCGGAGCGCGAGGCGGTGTACGACCTCGTCCATCATCCCGGTGCCGCGGCGGTGGTCCCGCTCCATGCGGATGGAACGGTATCGCTCCTTCACCAGTTCCGCTACGCGCTCGGCCGGGAGATCTGGGAGATCCCCGCTGGGACGATCGAGGAGGGCGAGCCGTTCCTCGAGTGCGCATCCCGCGAGCTCGAGGAAGAGACGGGGTACCGCGCTGCGCACTGGACCGAGCTGGCGACATTCCATCCCTCGCCCGGTTTCTGCGACGAGGAGCTGCGCGTGTTCCTGGCGGAGGATCTGTCGGAGGGAAGCGGGGTCCCGGAGCCGGACGAGCACCTGGAGACGGCCCGGATTCCGCTGACCGAGGCGCTCGATTGGATCGAGGCGGGCAGGATCGTCGATGCCAAGTCGATCATCGGGCTCCTGCGCGCGCGGGAGCGGCTCGTCGCGGAGGGGCGCTGGCCACCGGTCGCGGGCGGAGCCGACAGACGGGGGGCACCGGCGTGAGCCGCCTCGACGAGGCCGGGGACGTCGTCGTGGTCCTCGTCGCCTGCCCGGACGAGGAGACGGCCGGGTCGATCGCGCGGGCGCTCGTCGAGGAGCGGCTGGCGGCCTGCGTGAGCGCGACCGCGGACGTCCGCTCGGTCTACCGCTGGCGGGGGGGCGTCGAGGAGGCGCGCGAGCGGCTCCTGGTCGTCAAGGCGCGGGCCGACCGGCTGGACGCGCTCGCGGAGCGTGTCGTCGAGCTCCATCCCTACGAGGTGCCGGAGCTCCTGGCGCTTCCGGTCGCCCGCGGGCTCGGGCCCTACCTCGAGTGGCTCCGCGCCCACGGCGGTTGAGGATAGGCGGGGGCCGGCGTACCTTCCGATCCGGCTTCCATCCAGGAAACGGAACTCCCCCATGCGCAGGATCGCGGTCGTCAACCACAAGGGCGGGACCGGGAAGACCACGACCGCCGTGCATCTCGCCGCCGGGCTCGCCACCGGCGGACGATCCGTGCTGCTCGCCGATCTCGATCCCCAGGGCAACGTCGGCGCGTGGTTCGGCCTCGACCCCGACGAGTGCAGCATGGCCGAGATGGCGCAGGGGCGGCTCACCGCCGCCGAAGCGCTGATCGAGGTGCGCGAGAACCTCGACGTGATCGCCAGCGACTGGCGTCTCGCCGAGGCGGAAGAGCTCCTCGTCACGAGCCGCGAGCGCGAGAAGTGGCTCTCCAATCGTCTCAAGGTTCTCAGGGGATACGAGTTCGCGATCGTCGACTGCGCGCCGTCGATGAGCATCCTCACGACGAGCGGGCTGGCGTTCGCCGAGGAGGTCGTGATCCCGATCTCGATGGAGTATCTCGCATTGATCGGCGTCAAGCAGCTCGTCGAGAACATCCTGCGCATGACGTCCAAGAATGGGAAAGCCGTGCAGATCACCGCGGTCGTCCCGACGTTCTATCAGAACAACCTGCGGAAGAGCCGGGAGATCCTGCTGGCGCTCGAGCGGCATTTCGGACGCGCGCTCGCCGACCCGATTCGCGTCAACGTGCGGCTGTCCGAAGCTCCCAGCCACGGGCAGACGGTGTTCGAGTACTCGCCACACTCGCGCGGAGCGCAGGACTACCGCCGACTGGTCAAACGGTTCGCCAGTGCCTGAGCCGAAGCGGAAGGCCCGCAGGAAGGAAGGCAACGCGGTCGGCGCCGATCCGCTGGACGAGCTGGACAGCGAGCGGCTGGCCGGTCTACTCGGTCAGCGCGCCGAGCGGCCGAACGGGGCCTCGCCCCCGCCCGAGGGACCGCGCGCGCTGCGGCGGACGCGGACGCGGAGGGACGCGGCCGCGAAGAAGGCCGGGGAGCTCCAGCTCGAGTTGGATGCGCCGCCCGAGCCGAAGCCGTCCCGGACGTCGCGATCGAGGCAGCAGGAGCGTTACGATCCGCGTCTGACCAAGCGCGCCGCGGCGCAGGTCGCTCCCCCCGCTGAGCCACAGGTCGCTCCTCCCACGGAGGAGGCGGCTGCGCCCACGCCGGAACAGCACGCGCAACCCCCTGCGCCGCAGGGCGCGACGCCGGCGCCGGTCGAGCGCGCATGGGAGCCGCCGTGGGAGGCCGACGTCGAGTCGGTCGCATCGCTGGCGCCCGATCCCGACGATCCCGACTCCGTCGTGGCCGCCGCGCGCGCGCTCGTCGCGAAGGGGCGCTCCGCGCAGGCGATTGCGCTTCTCGGCAGGGCGCTCGCGGGCCGCGCGCGATCGTCCGCGGTCGCGGTCGAGCTCGGCCGCTTGCATTCGAGCGCCGGCGCCTTCGCCGACGCGGAAGAGGCTCTCCAGCAGGCGGTCCGCCTCGACCCCGAGAGCGCCGACGCCCATCTCGAGATGGGGATCCTCCAGAGCAAGAAGGGCCTCTACTCGAACGCCGTGCGCGAGCTCGAGGAGGCGCTGGTCCTCGAGGGCGATCAGGCACGCGGCAGCTACTACCTGGGGATCTGCTTCAATCAGCTCGACCGGATCGAGGACGCCGAGCGGGCGTTCCATCAGGCGGTCGCCGCCGACCCGCGATTCGACCGCGCGTGGTACCAGCTGGGAATCGTGTGGGACAGGAAGGGCGACGTCGACCGCGCGCGCGAGATGTATCAGCGGGCGCGGCAGGTGGCGGCGAGGGCGCGTGCCTGAGCGCGAGCACGGGTTCGCGACCCGGGCGATCCACGCCGGCCAGGAGCCCGACCCCGTCACCGGCGCGGTCATGCCGCCGATCTACCAGACCTCGACGTACGTCCAGGAGGCGGTCGGGCAGCACAAGGGATACGAGTACGCGCGCACGCACAACCGGACGCGGGCCGCGCTCGAGGCCTGCGTGGCGTCGCTGGAGGGCGTCGAGCACGGCATCGCGTTCGCCTCCGGCACCGCCGCGATCCACGCGATCCTGACGCTCCTCCAGGCGGGCGACGAGGTCGTGGCCGGGGAGAATCTCTACGGCGGGACGCACCGGCTCTTCGACCAGGTGCTCGCGCGCTTCGGCCTCAAATTCCGCTACGTCGACACGCGGGACCCCGGCGCGGTCGCGGCCGCGATCGGCGCGGCGACCCGCATGCTGTACGTCGAGACCCCGTCCAATCCGCTCATGCGGCTCGCCGATCTCTCGGCGATGGGGAAGATCGCGCGCGAAGCGGGCTGCACGTTCGTCGTCGACAACACGTTCATGACGCCGTACCTGCAGCAGCCCTTCTCGCACGGGGCCGACCTCGTCGTCCATTCCACGACCAAGTTCCTGAACGGCCACAGCGACATGGTCGGCGGGATCGTGCTAGCGAAGGACGCCGAGCTCGCGGGCCGGCTCCGCTTCCTCCAGAATTCCGTCGGCGCGGTCCCGGGACCGCTCGACTGCTGGCTCGCCCTGCGCGGGTTGAAGACCTTGCCGATCCGGATGGAGCGGACGGAGTCGAACGCCCGCCGGCTCGCAGCGTTTCTCGCAGCCCATCCGAAGGTCGAAGCCGTCCACTATCCCGGCCTTCCGGACTTCCCCCAGCGCGAACTGGCCGAGCGCCAGATGGATGGCTTCGGCGGCGTGATCTCGCTGGAGCTCGCCGATGGCGAGGCGGGGCGGCGCTTCCTCGCGTCGCTGGAGGTGTTCCAGCTCGCCGAGAGCCTGGGCGGAGTCGAGAGCCTCTGCAGCCATCCCGGTGAGATGACCCACGCCGCCGTCCCCGTGGCCGAGCGCGAGCGCATGGGCCTCATGGACCGGCTCGTGCGGCTCTCTGTGGGGATCGAGGACGCGGACGATCTGGAGGCCGACCTCGAGCGCGCGCTCGCCGCGCTGTGATGGAAGCCTCGGGCGCGTGACGTTCGGTCGGCCCGGATGAGGATCCTCGTCGTCGGCAGCGGCGGCCGCGAGCACGCGCTCCTCTGGAAGCTCCACCGCGATCACCCCGAGAACGAGTACCTGTTCACCGGCGCCAACGCGGGAATGGAGGCGATCGGCCGCGCGGTCGACGCGCCCTGCGCGGACGTCGACGCCGTGGCCGCGCTCGTCGCCTCGGAGGATGTGGATTTCACGGTCGTGGGGCCCGAGGTCCCGCTGGCGGAAGGACTCGCCGACCGGTTGCGGTCCGACGGCCGCGCCGTATTCGGCCCGGGCGCCGATGGCGCGCGGCTCGAGGGGTCAAAGGCGTTCGCCAAGCAGCTCATGGCCGCGCGCGGCGTGCCGACCGCGCGGTTCGGGGTCTTTCGCGACCGGGTCGCCGCCGCGGCGTTCGCGCGCCAGCTCGGCGAGGGCTGCGTGGTCAAGGCGAGCGGGCTCGCCGCCGGAAAGGGGGCGATGGTCTGCTGGACGTGGGCGGAGGTGGAGGACGCGCTCGACGCGTGCTTCGTCCGCCGCGAGTTCGGCGCCGCCGCCGACGAGGTGGTGGTCGAGGAGCTCCTCGAAGGCGAGGAATTATCGCTGATCGCGCTCACCGACGGGAAGTCGCTCGTCCCCTTCCTCCCCAGCCAGGACCACAAGCGCGCGCTGGACGGCGACGAAGGACCCAACACCGGCGGGATGGGTGCCTACGCGCCGGTCTCCATCGCAAACGAAGATCTCGTCGAGCGCGCTCTCGACGAGATCTTCCACCCGACTCTGGCCGGCCTGGCCGCGGCGGAAATCGCCTTCTCGGGCGTCCTCTATGCCGGCCTCATGCTGACCGCCGACGGGCCAAAGGTCCTCGAGTGGAACGTCCGGTTCGGCGATCCGGAGTGCCAGGCGCTCCTGCCGCTCCTCGAGAGCGATCTCCTGGAGCTCCTCTTCGCGGCCTCGCCCGGTGGAGGGGGCCTGGCGGGCACGAGAGCTATCTGGCGACCGGGCGCGTGCGTGACCGTCGTCGCGGCGTCGGAAGGATACCCCGGCTCCTACTCTACGGGCGTGTCGATCGAAATCCCCGAGGATCTGAGGGCGGAGAGTGCGTTCGGCGCGGAGGGGGTCGTCGTCTTCCATGCCGGCACCCGGCGCCAAGGCGGTCGCGTCGTGACGGCGGGCGGACGCGTGCTCGGCGTCACGGCGGTGGGTGACGATCTCGGGGGTGCGCGCGGGCGCGCGTACGCCGCGCTCGAGCGGATCGACGGCAAGGGCCTCCGCTGGCGGAGCGACATCGGCTGGCGCGATCTCGCGCGAGAGGAGAGGAGGCGGTGAAGGTCCTCTCCGCCGGAAGTGCCGCGCGAGCCGTGGAGCGGGGCCGCTCCGTGTTCCTCGCCCTCAAGGACGATCCGCGGGACGACTTCCGGGGGCTCGAGATCCGCCGGATATCCGACGGCGCCGTCGTCGGATCGGTAGAGATCAGCCGCATCGCGCGCGGCAACTTCCAGAGCGCGTACCTCGGGTACCGGGTCGCCGCGGCCGAGCGACGGCAGGGCTACATGACCGAGGCGCTACAGCTCGCGCTGCGCCACGCTTTCCGCGCTCTCAAGCTCCATCGCGTCGAGGCGAACATCGAGCCCGGCAACGAGGCCTCGATCGCCCTCGTCCGGCGCGCCGGCTTCTCCCGCGAAGGGTTCTCCCGGAGATATCTGAAGCATGGAGGCAGATGGCGCGACCACGAACGGTGGGCGCTCCTGCGGGAGGAATGGCGACCGCTTCGCGGCGACTCTCGTCCTGGGCGCGCCGGCGGCAGCGCCTCCCGCGGAGCCTGACGTGCCCGAGCTCCCCGAGGTCGAGACGATCGTGCGCCGGCTCGCACGGCGGCTTCCCGGGCGGACCATCGTTCGCGCCGAAGTCCGCCGTCCCAACGTCGTGCGCGGAGCGCCGCGCAAGCTCGAACGCGCGCTGGAGGGCGCGACGATCGCGTCGGTGACGCGGCGTGGGAAGTTCCTCGTCTTCCGCCTCGAGGACGGACGGGTATGGTGGAGCCACCTCCGGATGACGGGGCAATGG
>DASRVB010000298.1:0-21078 GCA_035687725.1 Gemmatimonadota bacterium | reverse complement strand
CGGGAGCCTTCGGCGTTGCTCGCCGCCGGCGAGCGCACATTCCGCGCGCGCGAGCCGATCGACGTCGGCCTAGCGGCGCGCCAGCACGAGGAGTACCGGCGCGTGCTCGCCGAGTGCGGGGCGCGCGTGACGACGCTCCCTGCGCTCGACGATCTCCCCGACGCGGTCTTCATCGAGGACGTCGCGCTCGTGCTCGACGAGGTAGCGGTCCTCTTCCGGATGGGCGTCGGAAGCCGGCGGGAGGAGCCGTCGAGGACCGCGAGCGAGATCTCCCGCTGGCGCGAGGTCGTCGCGCTGCCGCAGGGCACGTGCGCCGAGGGTCGCCCGGATCCACCTCGATCGTTCGCCGGATCTCGAAGCGCGACGCGTCGACCCACGCGGGGTTCGCGAGCAGCGTCTCGTCGTCGAGCGCCGTGCAGGCGGACTTGAGATGGAGGCAGCCCACGACATCGACGGGGACGACGCGGTAGCCGAGCGGAGTGGCGACCGCGCCGAGCGCGGCGATGCCGCGGTCGTCCGTGCGCCCCGTGCGGCCCACGTAGAGCGTTCTCCCCAGCCGCACCATGTCACCCCCCTCCGCGCGCGCGCCCTCCGGCAGCGTGACGACCTCGCGCCAGCGGGAGATCTCGCTCGCCGTCCTCGATGGCTCCTCCCGCCGGCTTTCGACGCCCATCCGGAACAGGACCGCGACCTCGTCGAGGACGAGCGCGACGTCCTCGATGAAGACCGCGTCGGGGAGATCGTCGAGCGCGGGGAGCGTCGTCACGCGCGCCCCGCATTCGGCGAGCGCGCGCCGGTACTCCTCGTGCTGGCGCGCCGCGAGGCCGACGTCGATCGGCTCGCGCGCGCGGTGCGTGCGCTCGCCGGCGGCGAGCGAGGCCGAAGGCTGCCGCGTCAGGGCTATCACGGCATCGACGGCTCCGGCGCCTGTGCGATCATCGTCCCATCACGTCCAGCGCATCGCGGATCGCCTGGGCGAGCGCCATCGCGCTTCCACGCCCCCAAATGTGCACGTACACGTAGTTCGGCTCCTCCCCCATCGCCGCGTCGTCGATCGAAGCGATCTCGATGCCGGCGGCCCGGAGTGCCTTGAGCACGGGCTGGAGCTCCTCTTCGAGAATCGCGAGCCTGCCCCTGACGACCGCCGAGGACGGCCCGCCCGCGAACGTCACGCGGCTGGCGATCCCCGACGACTCACCGAGCTCGAAGCCCTCCAGGGTCGCCGATCGCGGCAGCGTGACCTCGTAGGCGCCGTCCCGCATGCGTCCCCGCACTCTCAGCACGCTGTCGACCGGCGCGGGGTAGAACGTCATGAGCACGGGATCGACGGTCGGCGGGATCTCGCGCGGCTGCCCCTTCACGTCCTCGAGTGTCTGGAGCACGGCGCCCATGGCGGCCGCAAGGCTGTCCGTCTCCCCGATCGCCACGAGATGGAGGAACAGGAGCCGCGGCTCTTCGCGCGTGAAGTGCGGATGGAGGGACGTCACACGGAGGTCGTGGAGGAGCGCAGCCGAGAGGACCGGGTTCACCTCGTCGGCCAGGAGCGGCAGCTCGGCGGTCAGCACCGCGCCACCCGGAATCGGCTTGAAGGCCGCCCACCCGGCCGCCGCCTCGCGCGATCCCAGCCGCACGCCATCGATGGTCAGGACGAGATCGGGGCGCGGGACCGGGAGCAGGTACGTGCCGGTGGCGCGGTCGAGTCTCCCCGGCGCCCACGGCAGGGAATCGAAGGCGCCGGGATCCAGGCCCTCCCGGCCGCGTGCATCGGCCGGCGATGCGGGCGCCTGGGCCTCCGGCGGGGAGCCCCCGCACGACGCGAGCGTCAGCCCCGCCGAGGCGAGCAGCGCCGACGCGAGGACCGTCCGGCTCTTCATGCTCCGCCTTCTCCCGCGCGGCGCGCTTGCTGCCCGAGCGTGCGGGGCAGCCGATCGGCCAGCGCCCCGAAATCGGCGAACGTCGCGTACAGCACCACGTTCTGGAAGAAGGCGATGTTCATCGTGAAGTAGAGAACGATATGGAAAACGGCGCCCGACACCAGAAGCGCGGGACGCGACCGGCGGACGAAGAGCGTCAGCGGGAAGAGAAGCTCGAACCCCATCGTGGCGATCGACAGCGCGACGCAGAGATCGTGGTGCTGAGCCAGGCGGAGTCCGAGGGGGCGTTCCCACTGGAGCGACGAGTACAGAAGACTCTGCTGGAGCGTGTAGCCGTTCATCCAGTCGAGACCCGAATAGAGGAGCTTGGCGACCGCGTTCGAGAAATACGTCCAGGCCAGGAGCACCTGCGTCAGCTTGAGCGGCCAGACGGCACGGTCCGTCGTTCCCTCCGCGCGGCCCCGAATAAGTGCGTCGACCGAAAGCCGCCGTCCGGATGGAGACAGAGAAAGGAACAGCAGGAACATCGAGAGGACGATGTCGGGGTGATGAATCTCCCCGTACGAGCCGTCATGCGAGACGAGGAACCAGATCGCGAGCGCGAGGAGTGCGGCCGACGTCCGCGTCCTCAAGCCGACGAGCGTCGCCACCCCGGCGCCGACGGCGATCGCGAATGCACCCCGCACCAGGTGGGGCCATGCAGAGGACTCGGCCGGCACGAAAGCGGCCACGAGCCGGATCATCCACTGTGGATGATCGAATCCACCCGGCCGGTCGATGAGGGCCAGGTGCTCGGCGGGAGACGTCATGAAGAACGGCAGGAACACGAGCAGCAGCGATCCGACGGCCAGGATCCGGCACACGGCCAGGTCGAGCCCGTCGCTCTGTGGAAACCACCACCGGTTCCAGCGCTCGATCATCGAGGGCCAGCGGCAAATCCGCGGATCGCTTTCCGCTCGTGGCTGCCGTCCTCCGCGAGCGTGACAATCCGCTCCTCGAGGAGGATCTCCCGCACGGGCGTCTCCCACCTCCGCACCAGTCGGCCGGCGAGGTCGCGCGCGGCCGCGGAATCACCGGCCGCGATCGGGATCTGGTAGAAGCGGCGGAAAGCGAAGCGATCGAACCCCGCGTCCCTCGCCCGCACTCTGCGTCTGCCGGCGTCCGTGCGCGCCAGGATCCGGTGTGCCGTCGTCTCGACGGGCGGTGTCGAGGAGTGGCGGTACATCCCCCAGGCGAGAAACGGCCACAACGTCTCGCGCGCCCCAGTAAACTCGCGCGCGACCGGAACCAGCTGGAGCGCCAGCACCGCGAGGATGAACGCCGTGATCTGGGCGCGACCCACCTCAGAGCGTTCCCGCACGCGGCTCATCGCGCTTCGACTCTGGCCGGAAGGCCTCCCCATGGGCGCAGCGTGACTCCGCCGTAGGGCGTCACGCTCTCGGGCGCGAGAAGGCGGAAGCGCAGTCGGGGGGCCACGCGAAGCAGGACCCGCGTCGCCTCGAGCCGGGCCAGGTGCTCGCCGATACACTTGTGCGCTCCGTCCCCGAACGGCAGATACGCCCACCGCGCCGGGCGGCCGTCGGCGAACCGGTCGGGATCGAACCGCTCGGGATCGGGGAACGCGTCCGGATGGCGGTGCAGGACGTACTGACAGAGGAGGAGAACGTCGCCGGGTCGCACCGGGCCGCCGATCGGGAGCTCGTCTTCGGCGATCGGGACGCGGGCGAAGATCCAGGTCGGCGGATGAAGGCGCATCGTCTCCGCCAGGAACCGCTCCGCGTGCTCGGCGACCCGCCGGGGAAGACCGGGCTCGTCCGCCAATCCCTCCTCGTCCGCGGATCCCGCCTCGATCGCATCGAGGAGACGCGCCTCTTCGTCGGGATGGATCCCCAGCCGGTACCAGGCCCAGGTGAGCGCTTCTCCGAGCGTCTCGTACCCGGTGCTCAGGAACGTGAGGATCTCGTCGCGCACCTGCGCGTCGTCCATGCAGGACCCGTCGGGATAGGTCGCGGTGAGGAGCCCGTCGAGGAGATCGGACCCGTCGGGGCCCGACCCCTCGAGACGCCCACGGCGGCGCGCCAGGATCTGGAACACCTCGTCGTCGATCGTCGCCACCGCCCGGCGGTTCGCCCGCAGGTAGCGCGTCGGGAGGCGGTCGCGTCGCGGGAGGCTTCCGTGATAGACGTACTCGGTGTAGCGGCGCCGCTCGCGGATCGCCCGCACGAGCCGCTCCTCGCTTTCCGGCGTCAGGTCGTCGCCGAAGAGTACCGACAGGATCACCCGCTTGGTGAGGTCCTCCATCTCCCTGCACAGGTCGATCTCCGTGCCGGCGCTGGTCGCCCGGATCCATCGCTCGGCGCGATCGTCGACGCTCGCCGCGAACTTCAGAACCGCTCTCCGGTGGAAGAGTGGCTGGAGGAGCCTCCGCTGCCGCAGGTGCTCCTCCCCCGTGCTGGTCAGAAGGCCGTGCCCCGCACGCCGCCGTCCTTCGGGGCTCGTCAGGAGCGGCGTCTTCTCGTACTTCTCCGCGCCCGTCACGAGCACGTGCTGGACGTCCTCCGGGTGCGTGAGGAACCAGCTCGGCGAGAACGGGCGCAGCCGGACCCTGCGGTCGAGCGGCAGTCGGCGCTGGGTGAGAAAGGGCCGGCGGCGCGAGCGGGGTAGCTCGACCGTGGGCCCCGGCGCGGTCACGCGGCGCTCTCCTCGCGGATCCGCCGGTACGCGTCGAGGAAGCCCTCCACGAAGGTGTCGCGGCTCAGCCGGGTCCACGCCCACTCGTGAGCGGCCCTGCCCAGCGCCTCGCATCGCTCCCTGTCGGCGAGCAGGGCCGCGAGCGACGCGGCCAGCGAAGAGGCGTCGTTGGGCGTGACCAGGAGCCCGGTCTCCCCGTGGCGGACGATCTCGCTCAAGCCGCCATGGCCGCTGGCGACCACAGCGGTTCCCCGCATCATCGCCTCGGCGGCCACCAGGCCGAACGGCTCCTCCAGGATCGACGGCACCGCCTGGACCCAGGCCCTCTCCAGCTCCCGCTCCATGGCGTCGCGGCCCAGATGCCCGGTCCAGACAACGCTGGATTCGATGCCGAGCTCGCGGGCCAGCCGCTGGAGCTCGATGCGCTCCGGCCCGTCTCCGATCACGAGCAGCCGCGCGCCCGGGACCGCGCGGCGGGTGGCGGCGAAGGCGCGGATCAGGACGGCAACTCCCTTCTCCCGCGTCAGTCGTCCCGCGAATGCCACCGTAGGGGGCCCGGCGAGCGGGGGCCTGGCAGGCCGCCGGGCCACGCCGTTCCAGATCACGGTCGTGGGTCCGATTCCGTACTGGCGGAGCCGCCGCTCGACGGCGGCGCTGTTGGCCACGTAGAGCTGGAAGACGTCGCGCCACCGGTCCCACAGGACGCGCTGCGCCATGAGCGCCACCCAGGCGCGACGCGAAAGGCACCCCTGTTCGCGGCACGCGCGGCCCGCCGGCAGCTCGCAGATCGTGTCGTCGGGAAGGAGACGCGTCCCGATCGGGCAGATCGTCTCGTACCACGCGGCGTGGTAGAGGCTCGGCGTTCCCTCGAGGAGCGGCAGCACGAGCGGCGAGAGCTGGGTCATGAACATCCGTACGTGAACGACGTCCGGGCGAAAGTCCGCCATGGCGGTGCGAAGGCTCGACCAGGCCCACGGGTTGGCCACGCGATTGAGCGTCCGGAGCGGCCCGGAGGTCCCGTGGCAGCTGTAGTCGGTGAGGCTCTCCCCGTCCCGCGAGAACGCGTCGCTCGCGAATACGCGCGCGTCGTGGCCCCGGGACCGCATCTCGTCCCGCAGATCGAGCGTCAGCCTCTCGGCGCCGCCCACCGTGGCCGCCACGTCGTTGAGGATCAGGATCTTCACGGAGAAGTCCGGTGCCCCGCTCCGCGTGCAGGAGCGGGGCGCTCCGGTTGCAGGAACTACTCGGCGGGTGCCGCTTCGGGCTCCGCGGTCATGGACTCGGACTCCATGCCCGCCGGGGGGCCATCGGAGTTCCAGATGTCCGCGTAGATCTTCCAGGTCCCGTCGACGTTCTTCAAGAGCTCGGCGTACTTCCCCGTCTCTGTCCACTCGGTTCCGTCCGGGGCCGTGCCGGTGGCCGTATAGCTCCCGATCGCGGTCGCCAGGTCACCCGAAGCGGCCACCGTGATCATGTCGCTGTTCAGGTCGATGGACGTGAGCCCCGACTCCGAGAACCAGCCGCCGAAGAGCTCCTCGATCGCGGCCGGGCCTTCGGTGCGCGATCCGCCGGGAGGCAGAGCGATGGCGTCGGTCGTGTACAGGGCCGCGATCCCCGCGGCGTTACCGGCTGACGCGGCGTCCTCCCAGGCCTGGTCGACGGCCTCGATCGCTTCGCGCGCGGCTGCTTCGTCCGTCGCCGGGCTCGTCTCCGAGCCCTGCTCGGTTGCCGGCTCCTGCGTTTCGCATGCCAGCGCGAACCCGGCTGCGCAAACGAGCACGAGAACCCGATTGATTAGACTGGTCAAAGGTCACCTCTGGATGGGGTGGAGGTGCAAACGAGCTGTGGGGTACGCCTCTTCGATACATGCCGGAAGCCCGGCGGTCAAGACGAACCGCCGGGGCGGGGGCCTCTTCGGGTCCTACTCGCCGGGGCCGTTGCCCGTTCCCTCGGGCATGCGGCCCTCGGCCTCCATTTCCATGCCGGGCATGGGGTTGTCGCTGTTCCAGATATCCACCACGACCTTCCAGTCACCGCTGATGTTCTTCCACACGACGAGGACGTTCCCCTGGTCGCTCCAATCCGACCCGTCCGGCCCGGGGCCGCTCATAGTCCAGGTCCCGACCGCGTGAGCGTAGTCCCCAGCGGCGGCCACAGTGACGTCGTCGCTCGTGATCGTCATCGAGGCGGGCGGGCCTCCTTCCGCGAACCAGCTCGTGAAGGTCTCCCGGATCGCCGGCGCACCTTCCGCCCGGGGGGCGTTGGGAGGGAGCAGGATCGCGTCGTCCGCATACACGCTCATGAGAGTCTCGATGTCGCCGGCCACCATGGCGTCCGCGAACTGACGGTCCTTGGCCGCGATCGCCTCCGTGACGGCCGCCGCGTCGATCGCCGGGTCGGTCTCCGAGGCCTGTTCGGTCGCCGGCTCCTGCTGGCAGGCCAGCGCGAGGCTGGCAGACCATAGGAGCACCACGGTTCGTTTCCAACCACCCGTCATCGGGGACACCTCCTGGGATGGGGTTGAAACGCTTGCGCTGGTTCTGAGCATTCGTTCTCGATATCACGCCCCTGCCCGACGGTCAAGCCTCGCCGTCCTTCGGTGTCAGGAAGGCCCCGCGCCGGGTTGTCGTGCGCGACACGTCCGCCCAACGCTCGATCGCCAGCCGCAACTCCACCGCCCCGCAGGTAGGCACGTTGTCGACGAGAGGCTCCGAAAGCTCGTTGACGAGCTGGGTCAGACCGGGGTTGTGACCGAAGAGGAGGACGGTGGCGAGGGCGGGATCGATGTCGCGGATGACGGCGAGGAGCTCGGCCGGGCCCGCCTCGTAGATCCGCTCATCCTCGCCAATGGCGTCTGCCGGGTAGCCCATCGCCTCGGCCACGATCCGCGCCGTCGCCATGGCGCGCGCAGCGGGGCTCGACACGATGAGGTCGACCTCGCCGACCAGATCCGCCAACCGGCTTCCCATCTCTGGCGCGTCCCGTTTCCCGCGTCGGTTGAGAGGCCGATCCCGGTCCGGTAGGGAGGTCTCCTTCCAGCTCGACTTGGCGTGGCGCACGAGAACGAGGGTCTTCACTCTGCCTGCTTAGCTCTCCGTATTGTCCGCTCGTTTCGTGCAGCCGATATCCGCCGGATAGTCGATTGTCCCGTCTCCGTCGTTGTCGATCGTGTCATAGCACTGGGGGTTGAGCTCGGCATTATCCCTGACCCCGGTGCAGCCGGAGTCCTCCGGATAATCCACCGCTCCATCACTGTCGTTGTCAGTCCCGTCGGAGCACTGCGCGTTGATCTCGTTGTTATCGGACGCACCCGTGCAGCCGAGATCGGAGGGATAGTCCGTCGCCCCGTCACCGTCGTTGTCGATGTCGTCCGAACATTGTGGATTCATTTCGTTTTTATCGGACGCACCGGTGCATCCACCGTCGGCGGGGTAATCGACCTTACCGTCGCCGTCGTTATCTACTCCGTCTGAGCACTGGGGAGGAGGCGGGCGGGACCAGTCGGGATGGCCATCCCAGCCGGAACTCCGGGTGATGTTCTTCTGATCGCTCCCGTCCGTATTCATGATGTAGATTTCATCGTTTCCGTCCCGAGTGCTCTGAAAGGCGATCTTCCTGCCGTTCGGTGACCATGTCGGGTGGAAATCGTTCCCTTGGGCATTGTTGGTGAGATTCGTCTGGCCGCTGCCGTCGGCGTTCATTACGTAGATCTCCCGGTTCCCGTCGCGATTCGAATCGAAGGCGATCCTCGATCCGTCGGGAGACCAGGCGGAGTACACATCCCAACCGGGGGCGTTCGTAAGATTCGTCGGTCCGCTGCCGTCGGGGTTCATGACGAAAAGGTCGTACTGCCCGGTCTGCGCGGTGCCGTTGAAGATGTTCCGGTACGAAATGCGCGATCCGTCCGGCGACCAGTTCGGATATCGCTCCTTCCGGTCGAACGTGTTCGTCAGGTTCGTCTGGTCGGTCCCGTCGGCATTCATGACGTAGATTTCTTGATTCCCGTCGCGTACGCTGTCGAAAACGATCCTGCGGCCGTCCGGGGACCAGGACGGGTGCCCATCTTCTCCAGGAGTGAAGGTCAAACGGGTTTGGCCGCTGCCATCGGCGTTCATCACGTAAATCTCGAAGTCTCCGTCCCGCTGACTCATGAAGGCGATCCTTCTTCGATCCGGGGACCATGCGGCCAGGAGATCGCGACCAGGACTGTTCGTGAGTCGGGTCGGCTGACCGCCAGTCACGGACATCAACGCTATCTCCTCGTCCCCGTACCGGTCGCTTTCGAACAGGAGCACCAAGCTCGCGTCTGCGGCAAGCTGCAGAGTCCCAGTCTCAGGGCTGAAGGGCGAATCCTGCGATTCGCAGAACAGAAGCGCGAAGGCAAGCGTCAGGAGCAGGAAGCGATGGAGGAGCACTCCGTCTCGCCTATTCGGTAAGGAAGTCAAAACAACGCTCCAGCAAGGCACGCGTGGTGGAGGCAGCCGGAATCGAACCGGCGACCTTCTGCTTGCAAAGCAGACGCTCTCCCAACTGAGCTATGCCCCCACCGCGGATGAAGCCGGGGCCCCGCCCTGGCGGGGTCGACGACGGGAAAATACCTCCGCCGCGTCGCTAACGGAAACGGCGCCCGTCCACGGCTCCATCAAACCGACTGGAGCTCCTGATCCTGTACCCCGAAGCTCGCCCCTGGAACCTCGAGATCGGGCATCGGCGGAGCCTGGAACAGCCGGCGGCAGGGCCTGGCGATCCAGCGCGCCCACATGGCCGAGCGATTGACCCGCGCGCTGTCCGTGGCGATCCCGGTGTTGGCGTACATCTGCCGGTAGAGCTTGGAGATCAGCACGAACGCGAGCCGCCCCCGCAGCGAGACGAGACTCCCGGAGCGATTCCAGATCGCGGGGAGCGCGTAGAAGCGATCCCATACTTCCTGGGTGCGGCTACGGATCTCGTCGGCGGACATTACCGGATGCGGCATGAACATCTTCGGTCGCCGGGACTGCGGAATCAGCCAGTGCCGTGTCAGAGGGATGCCGTCGATTCGGGTCGTATCGTTCGCCATTGCCTCTTCCCATTTCGCGAAATCGATCGTGCCGGGGAAAGGCGTCAGCATCACGAACTGAGCGAACGTCAGGCCCGCTTTCTCGGCGAGGGCCACGGTGGCCTCGAACGTATCGGGGCGATCCGTGGGCAAGCCGAAGATGAACGACCCGAGGACGTGGACCCCGTGCTCGCGAAACGTCTTGAGCCGGCCCACCAGGCTCTCGCCGCTGAGATTGAAGTCCTTGAATACCGCCTTGAGTCCTTCTGGAGTGACCGATTCCACCCCCACGAGGGCCCCTTTGATGTTCGCCCTACGCATGGCGTCCAGGAACTCGGGATCTTCCGCCGCCTCCATGGTGATCTGGGTGAAGAACACCATGTCCTCCGGGAGCTCGGCGAGCCGCGCCATGAGCTCGAAGCGCTCGTCGCGAATGGCCTTCAGCTCATTGAATCGAGCCGGATCGCTGCGGCGCTGGGCCAACTCGAGGTCGCGGAGCGTGACCGGATAGAAGTTGTCGTCGGCCAGGGCGATGAACCGGAATCCCATACGACGCAACTCGACGATCTCCTGAATCACCGAATCGGAGACCCGCTGGCGCGGCTTCTGCCCGTCGGTACGCCATACGGAGCAGAACGAACAGTGCTTGGGACATCCCCGCACGGTCTGCACCGAGGCCCACATGTAGCGATCCGGCGGAAGGAGATCCCAGCGCGCGGGCAGGAACTCGTCGCCCTCGATGCGGCCGCCCTCGTAGAGCCGTTCCGGCCCCCCGTTCGCGCAATCGGCCGCGACCTTGCTCCAGACGACGTCCCCGTCGCCTCTGACGACCGCGTGCGCGCCGCCGAGCTCGTGCGCCTCCTCGGGGTAGAGGCTGGCGTGGATGCCGCCGAAGACGACGTACGCTCCACCTTCCCGGGCCATGCGCCCCACTTCGTACCCGCGGAGGGCGTTGCCCGTGTGGATCCCGATCCCGACCAGATCGCCGGGGCGAATGCGCGATGGGTCCATGGGCTCGAGCGACTCGTCGACGACGATCGGATCGCCGAAGGAGCGGGGCGTCGCGGCGGCGAGGACATAAAGCCACCGCGGAGTGATGACACCGATCCCGTAGGATAGGTGGTTGGGGTTGATCAGGTGGACGCGCATCCGGTTTCCTCCCCTCGAAATCCGTTCAGGAAGATTCGACCGCATGACGGCCGGAAATCAAGACCAGGCGATAGATCGGGGATGGACCGGATGGGTCCCCAGGCCAAGCCGGGTCGCTTCCGCACTGGTTCCTCCCCGCGGCCGGTTCAACATAGGCCGGGCGGCGAGCCGTGCCAAACATCGTACCGCCGTCCCTTCACGGCGGCCGCGCCGGGCCAGCCGCTCGCAGCGCGCCGGAGGTCGCTCCCCACGGGTGGGTTGCGCCGGGTAGCTTTTCGGGCCAGCCTGCAACCGGTGGCGAGGTTGCCCGCATGATCCGGTGCTGCGTCGGCGTTTCGGTGATGGAAAATCGAGCAGGAGGCAGAGCGTGAAGAAATCGCGCACGGTCAAAGCCGTAATCGGCGGGCTCGCAGTCGGAGCAGGAGCGGTACTCGTCGCGCCTTCGATAGGGTTGGCCCAGCAGTGGTCGTGGCCCGAGCGCGGCGAGAATCTGCAGGTCCTGCCCGAAGACACTCCGCCGGAGCGCTTGCGCTCGATCATGATGGGCTTCACGCGCTCGCTTGGCGTCCGTTGCGCGTACTGTCACGTAGGGGAAGAGGGTCAGCCGCTGACGACGTACGATTTCGTCTCCGACAGCGTCCCTCAGAAGGACATCGCACGCACCATGTACCGCATGCTGGGCGTGATCAACGATACGCTGGCGACGATCGACGCGAGCGGTCCGAAGCCCGTCAACATGTGGTGTCACACCTGCCATCGCGGTCGACCGCGGCCTACCACTCTGGATGAAGAGCTGGCCGAGATTCACGCGTCCGAGGGGATCGACCAGACGGTCGCGGCGTACCGCGAGCTCCGCGAGCGATTCTACGGTCGGGGCGCGTTCGACTTCGGGGAGAACGTCTTGAACATGTTCGGCTACAGCCTGCTCGAGGAGGGGAACGCCGCGGATGCCCTCGCCATCTTCCAGCTCAATGCCGAGCAGTACCCCGAGTCGGCCAACGTATGGGACAGCCTGGGCGAGGGGTACCTGGCGGCGGGAGACTCCGTCCGATCGGCCGAAGCCTACGAGAAGTCGCTCGAGCTGGACCCCGAGAACGAAAACGCGAGGCAGAAGCTGACGGAGATCCGAGGCGGCTGAAACGACGCAATCGGCGGCGATCGCCTAGCGGTTACGGGTCTGCCACCACGAGAACAGGTCGCTGATCACGCTGCTCAGACGGCTGGAGGGATCGCAGACGTCGCCGATTCCATCATGGTCCCGATCCAGCTGAAAGCGATTCGGGACGGCGGGACAGTTGTCCTCCGCATCGATCCGCCCGTCGATGTCACGATCGACGCTGACCTGCCCGCTCCCTTCCTGGGCTTCATTCCACCCCGGGCCGGCGAAAAAGTCGCAAGCGTCCCCGGTCCCGTCCCCGTCCGCGTCGATCTGCTCCGGGTTCGTCCGCCACGTGCAGTTGTCCTGGCCGTCGGTCACGCCGTCTGCGTCCAGGTCGCCCGTTTCGGGGGGTCCGGGATCCGCATGCGTCGCCGACGCCATCGCCGTCGGAATCCGCCTGGTCGGGGTTGTTCGTGAAGGCGCAGTTGTCGTCGGCGTTGGCTATCCCATCTCCGTCGGAGTCTTCCACGGGACACGATCCGGGCTCCGTGCTCCCGTCGTCGGGCGGCACGGTTCCATCGGGACGCACGCAACCGCCATCTCCCCCGTCGCCGTTGCATGCGTCGCCGACGCCGTCGCCGTCCGCATCCGCCTGGTCGGGATTGAACGCAAAGAGGCAGTTGTCCTCCGCATCCGGGATACCGTCTCCGTCGGAATCGTCCACCGGACACGTTCCGGGCTCCGTGCCGCCCTCGGGCGGCGCGGTTCCATCGGGGAGCACGCAGCCACCGTCTCCACCTCCGCCGTCGCCGGCGCAAGCGTCCCCCACGCCGTCGCCGTCGGAATCGGCCTGGTCGGGGTTCGGCGTGAAGGGACAGTTGTCGGCGTCGTCGGGCACCCCGTCTTCATCGAAATCCCCGGGGGCGAAGTTGCACGCGTCGCCCACCCCGTCGGCGTCCTGATCGGTCTGATCGGCGTTCGGGGTCTGCGGGCAATTGTCTTCGACATCGGGAGCGCCATCGCCATCTAGGTCGCCGGCGCACGCGTCGCCTATCCGGTCCGCGTCCCCATCCGCTTGGTCGGAATTTGGCGTAAACGGGCAGTTGTCCTCGCCGTCGAGCACTCCGTCGCCATCCGAATCGTCCGGAACGGGCTCGGGCACGATGACACCATCGTCGGCCGAGAGGCGCGCGATCTGTCGAGGGGGTTGGGGATCGGACGGTCCCGTGACGCCGTTCCCGCAGGCACCCGAAACAACGATGAAGAGAAGACACCGAACTCGCGGAGCGATCATGCGGGAAACCCTCCGACGAGGTGCGGGGAGACCCGCGGCCGGGTAGAGCACCTCGCCTTCGAGGATACCCGAATTTCGGGAGCTCCGATAGACCCGGGTCGCTAGCGCCGGACCCGCTCCTTGAGCCCCTTGCCCGCGCGGAACGCGGCCAGCTTCATGGCCGGGATCGTCAGCGATTCCCCCGTTTTGGGATTGCGACCCTGGCGCGATGCGCGCTGCCGCGTGTAGAACGTGCCGAAACCGGTGACCGTGAAATCCCGGCCCGCGTCCAGCTCGACCGCGATGATCCCCTGGCCCGGCTCGGTCGAGAAGATCGCGTCGATCGCCTCGTGCGCCTTCGACTTCGGAATATCGACCTTGTTCGCCAGTTTCTCCGCAAACTCTTCCTTCGTCATTGGTTCTCCTCCATTCCTGATTGAGTTTCTGGCGACCGAACGGCCTGCGGACGCAGCACGGACGTCGGCCACGTCGCGACGGTAATGCACGCTCCGACCGATGTCTAGGTTAGCCCGCAGACTCCTCCGCCTCTAGGTTGGTTCCTCGATGTCACTCGTCGACGAGGATGCGCCGGGCGCGTGAGATGGTGGCGGCGCAGAAGAGGCCGGCGGGCGATCGGCTATCCACGCGTTCGCTTCGAGGTCGTGGGCGACTCGCTCGTGCCTCGCGAATGGGCCGCCGCGGGCCGGGCCGGCCCGTTGGGATGGTCCGCGCGTCTGGAGCGCAGCGCCGAGGGCGTCGACTGGTCGCTCGAAGTGGCGGGCACGCTCACCGGTAGCGAGCTTCGAACCGGCCGCGCAGCGAACCAGTACACCGCGGCGGACCAGTGCAAGGCCGCCCTTCGCGGCATCATCGACGATCACAACGCGTTCACGGACGTGACCAGCGGATGACGAGCGCGGGTCCGAACCGCCCGAGTCCTCCTTCGCGGGGCGCCGAACGACTCGGTGTCGGGCTCGCCGCGGGAGGACTCGCCGCCTGTCTCGTGGGGCTGGCCGCGCTGACCGACGCCTTCCGCTCCGTCGAGGCCCGCACCGAGGACTTGCGCTTTCGCGCAGAGCGCGCGCTCGCCGGGTCGGCCGTCGCCGACTCGTCCATCCTCATCGTCGACATCGACAACCGCTCCCTGCGCCTCTACCAGGACGAGCTCGGCCGCTGGCCGTGGCCCAGGAGCGCGCACGCCGCCCTGATGGAGCTCCTGGGGTTGGGGGAGCCGCGTGTGGTGGGCTTCGACGTGCTGTTCGGAGAGCCGGACATCGCGCGTCCGGAGGCCGACTCGGCCTTCGGCGCCGCCCTCGCCTCGGGGCCGCCGACGGTTTCGGCCGTCGTCTTCGACGAGCCGGGAGCGGATTCCGCGGCGGCGTCGGCATTCGAGCGCGCGATGCTGGACCGCGGGAAGCGACTCGCGCTACTCGAGCGCTTCGCCCTTCCGATCGACCCTCCGGCCGCGCTGGCTCCCCCCTACGGCACCGTCGACCTGCCGGTGGAACCGCTGCTCGCCGCCTCAGCGGGGGTGGGGGCGATCAACCGGTTCCCCGACGCCGACGGGGTCGAGCGGCGCGAGCCGCTGATGCTGGGCTTCGGCGGACGCCCGTTTCCCACGCTCGCCCTGGCTGTCGAGCTCGAAGGCGCCGCGGGATACACGCGCCTGGCGGTCGAGAGCGGCGAGCTCGCGCTCGACGGCCGGGCGATCCCGCTCGACGGCGGTCGCCTGCGACCCCACTGGCGAGGGTCGTACTCCGCGCGCCCGTACCCCGTGATCCCCGTCCACGACGTGCTCAACGCCTACGGCCAGATCGCCCTCGGCGCCGAGCCCGATCTGGACCCGGCGGTGTTCCACGACCGGATCGTCCTGATCGGATCCAGCGCGACCGGCGTCGGGGACCTCGTCGCGGGCCCCTTCAGCGCCACCGAGCCCGGCGTCTTCCTCCACGCCACCATGCTCGACACGATCCGGTCCCGCGACTTCCTGCGCGATCTGCCACCCGCGGCGGCGTGGGCGATCGTGCTCCTCGTCCCCGTTCTCGCCGGCCTTCTCTTCGCGCACGTGCGCTCCATCGGCCGTGGCGGCGTGGCGCTCGCTGCGGCCGTCGTCCTGATCTCGGCGGTCGCCGTGGCCGCGTTCGCCGGGACGGGATGGTTACTTCCCTGGGCGGGTCCGGTGACGGGCGCGGTCCTCGCCTACGCGGGCGCCATGGCCGGCCGCTCGCTGACCGAGGGTCGGCGCAACCGCGAGATCAAGCAGGCGTTCGGAAAGTTCATCCCCCCCGACGTCGTCGAAGCGATCGCGGAGGACGGATTCGGTCTCTACCGGAAGGTCGACCGCCGCGAACTGACGATTCTGTTCAGCGACGTGCGCGGCTTCACCACGCTCTCGGAAAACCTCGCTCCCGAGCTCGTGGTCGAGACCCTGAACGAGTACCTGACGGCCATGGTCGAGATCGTGTTCCGCCACCGTGGAACCCTCGACAAGTACATCGGCGACGGCCTGATGGCCTTCTTCGGCGCGCCCCTCGAGGATCCCGGGCACGCCGAGCACGCGGTCCAGGCGGGCCTCGACATGCTCGCGCGACTGGAGGAGCTCAATGCGGGTTGGCGTGCCGCCGGCCGCCCGGCCCTCGAGATAGGCATCGGCATCCACACCGGCGACGCGGTAGTGGGATTCATCGGGGACGAGGAACGGCGGATGGACTACACTGCGATCGGCGATTCGGTGAACCTCGCCAGCCGCCTGGAGGGCATGAACAAGGAGCTCGGTACCCGCATCCTCGTCTCCGCGGATACGGCCGCGCAACTGCCCGCCAAGCTCGTCACCAGCCCTCGAGGGGTCGTGCAGGTCAAGGGACGGTTCCGCCCGGTCGCGGTTCACACGCTGGAAAAGGCTCCGAACCGCGGGTAAGATTCCCCCGTCCATGAGTCCATTTTCGCTCGATCAGTTCTACTCCGGATCCGGGCTTCTCTACGCCATCGTGGGGGCGCTCGCGATCGTCGGCCTGATCATCCGCGGGCTCAGCAAGGACCCCATCGTGCAGCGGCGGGCGCTTCTTCTCGTGGGCCTCCTCCTGATTTTCGCCCTCCTGCGCATCGTCCTCGCGGAGATCTCGCCGCGCGTCCCGGGAACGATCCTGACGCCGACCGGGGAAGAGATCCGCGGCCTCGTCGTCAATCCGACCTTCCAGATCGTCAGCGTGCTGATGCTGGTCGCCGCGCTGCTATCGATTCTGCTCATCGGTTCGATCCTGCTCGTCGACTTCCTCCTCGTCGGCCGCCTCAAGTTCGAGATCCCGAACATCCTGCGCGACGTCACGATCATGGTGCTGTTCTTCGTCGGCGTCATGCTGATCTTGATCTATCAGACCGACCTGGACGTGGCCGGCTTGTTCACGACCTCGGCCGTCCTCTCGGTCATCATCGGTCTCGCGCTGCAGGACACTCTCGGGAACGTCTTCAGCGGGCTCGCGCTCCAGACCGAGCGCTCCTTCAAGGTCGGTGACTGGGTGCTGTTCGGCGATCGGGAGGGCGTGATCACCGACATCTCGTGGCGCGCGACCATCCTGCGCACGCGCGCCAACGACCAGGTGGTCATCCCGAATTCGCTCATCTCCAAGGAGACCGTCGTCAACTACAGCGCTCCCACGGTCGTGCACGCGAGCTACGCGGAGATCGGCGTCGACTACCGGCATCCGCCGGCGCTCGTGATGCGGGCCATCGAGGAGGCCGCGGACCAGACGCCCGCGATCCTCAAGATGCCGCGGGTCGATGTTCGCACGTGGGTCTTCGGCGAGAGCGCGATCACCTATCGGGTCAAGTACTGGATCAACGACTTCCCCGCGAAGAACCGCATCAAGAACGCCTTCCATACCCGCCTCTGGTACGCGTTCAGCCGCCACGGGATCGAGTTCCCGTTCCCGGTCCGCAACGTCTACATGCGGACCATCACCGAGGAGACCGAGAAGGCGGCCGCGCTCGAGCGCGAGAACCGGATCTTCGAGCAGCTTCGTGAGGTGCCGCTCTTCGACCCGCTCACCGATCAGGAAACGCGCTCGCTGGCCTCGCGCGCCCGTGTCGAGCGGTACTTCACGGGCGAGGTCGTCATGCACCAGGGACAGCCGGGGGACTCGCTGTACATCATCGACGAGGGGTCCGTGACGGTCGCGGTCAGCGCGGATGGGCGCAGCGAAAAGCTGGCCGAATTGGGACCATCCACTATCATCGGTGAGATGGCGCTGATGACAGGAGCCGAGAGGACTGCCACCGTGACGGCGACCCTGCCCACCCAGTTCGTGGTCATCGATCGCGAGGCGTTCCGCAAGACCCTCCTCCAGAACCCGCAGATCGCCGAGCAGATCTCCGAGCTTCTCTCGACGCGCCGGGAGCAGCGAGACGCGACGCTGGCCGCCCTCCACGAGGCGGCGAGCCACGGCCCCGGCATCGAGAAGGGTCAGATCCTGTCGCGCATCTGGGAGTTCTTCGGCTTCCGCGCGGGAGGCCGGCTGTGAGGACGCAAGGCCTCGCCCGAGGGGCGACCTTCGTCCGAGGGGTGAGCCTGGTCCGAGGGTCGATCTTCGCCCTCGCCATCGGCGCCGCCCTCCCGGCCTCGGCCCTCGCCCAGACCCTGCAGGCGGCGCTGGACGCCAGACGAGAGTCGATGCCGCGCGGAAAGCACGCGTGGCAGGAGACATGGCTCGTGCCCGAGAGCGGGACATCCGCTCCGGAGGCGGGGCAGGTCTCGAAGTTCGGCGGGCGGGTCTGGGCCTACCAGGACGGCGACCGCGAGCGCCTGGAGCTTCGCGCCGCGCGCGGAGACGAGCTCGAGGAGCCCGTGGTCATCGTGTCGGACGGCGACGCGTACTGGCTGGTCACGAAGGTCGGCGCGACCCCGCTCGCCGAGAGCGCCCGCGCCTCGGACGCCTGGCTCGCGCTCGTGCTCGCCGGACCACCCGGCGACACGCCGGCATATCGCACCCTCGCCGCGGCGGACGGCGGCGTGGCGGCGGTCGTCCTGCGCGCTCCGGAGCCCGCCGATTTCGACGCGGACAAGGCGTTCGCTCTCAGGCTCCCTCAGGGCGGCAGCGGCCTCGTGCGCGAAGGGCTGGCTCAGTTCAGTCCCGGCCGGGATCCGAACGTGACGGCCGCGGCGGGAGCCCGGGGCGTCGATCAGGTCGAAACCGCCGAGGGAACGGTATCGGTCACTCCCGATCCCGCCGCGGTCGAATGGATGGAGGACCAGCGGGTGAGCCCCGCCGAGCTCGAGCGCTTCCGGCTCGAGGGCCGGCTCTCGCCGTACGACGCCCTTCCAGAGGACGCCGGCGCATGATCCGATTCGTCCGTGTCTCGTCCGCGGCGATCCTCCTGCTCGCCGCCGCGGCGCCCTCGGAGGCGCAGATCTGGCGCGATGTGACGGAGAGGGCCGAACAGGTCCTCGACACGGCCGAGAAGGTGGGTGCGGCGGTGGTCCCCATCTCGACCGCGCAGGAGATCGAGATCGGCCGAGGCGTCGCCGCGACGGTCGCCGGCCGCTACACCATCTCCCGCGATCCCGAGCTGACGGCCTACGTCAACCTCGTAGGCAACGCGGTCGCGGCCGCCGATCCGCGCCCCGACATCGTGTACCGGTTCGCTGTCCTCGACAGTGACGAGGTCAACGCCTTCGCCGCGCCAGGGGGGTACGTGTTCGTCACCCGCGGGGCGCTGGCCTTGATGGAGGACGAGTCGATGCTGGCGGGCGTCCTCGCGCATGAGGTCGTCCACGTCAACCAACGCGACGTCATCGAGGAGATCCAGGACCGGGCGCGGACCGAGTTCGGGATCAGCGAGGCCGCCGAGCGGGTCGACATCACCGGCGAGCAGTATCTCGAGCAGGCGATCGGGGTGGGGACGAACGTGCTGTTCCTGGGCCTCGGTCGAGAAGACGAGATCGAGGCCGACACGATGGGGATGCGCATGGCGTCCGACACGGGCTACGACCGGGGCGGCATTCAGCGCTTCATCGCCGAGATCGAGGAGCATTCCGACGACGCTTCGCTCTCGCTCATCGGGAAGACCCACCCCGACCCCGACGACCGCCTGGATGCGCTCGAAGACGCCGTCGACCGGATCCCCTCCGAGCGCCGCGGCAAGGTCGTCGCCGCCCCGCGCTTCATACGCCACATGGAGACCGCCGGCCTGTCAGGGCGTTGAAAACGGCTCATCTGCGACGTTGCGCCTGCTACGGGATGACGGCGCGCTGGACGCGGTCGCCGACCCGGATCGCGTCGACGACGTCCATCCCCGAAACCACGCGACCGAACGCCGTGTAACGTCCGTCGAGGTGCGGCTGCATGCCGTGGGTCACGAAGTATTGCGACCCCTCGGTGTCCTTGCCGGCGCTGGCCATCCCCAGGGTGCCGCGATCGTAGGGGATCCGCGTCAGCTCGCTGCGGATCGCGTAGCCCGGTCCGCCCCAGCCGTCGCCGCGCCCGACGTCGCCCCCCTGGACGACGAAGCCGGGCACCACCCGATGGAACTCGACCCCGTCGTACCGGCCGTCTCCGGCGAGCCGGAGGACGGTCTCCACCGTCTGCGGCGCCGACTCTGCGTCGAGCTCGAGCTCGATCGTTCCGCGGGTCGTATCGAGCCGCAGCGTTGGCCGGGGGCCATGCTGCCGCAGGAACTGCCAGTCGATCGCGCGGGCGGGCGCGAGAGCGGGAGCGGGCGGAACCTGGGCGCCGGCGGCCTCGAGCGCTTCGCGCACCGCGATGATCGCCTCGTTGTCGGCGGGAGCTTCGAGATCCTCGTACACGTCTTCGAGGAAGGGCACGGAGCCCAGCGCCACGAACGCGGAGTCGGCCAGCACGGGAGCAACCGTCGCCACGGCCGCGACGTCGCGCGACCTCAGCGCGCGGTCGAACACCGCGTAGTAGACTTCCGGCGTGAGCTCCTCCGTACGGACGCCGCGCGTCCACCACTGCGCGAGCGCCTCGAGCGCCGCGACGCTGATCCGCGGCTCGGGCCGGGTGGCGGCGTGCTGGAGCACCAGGTACGCCTCGCGCCCGTCTCCCCAGCCCAGCGAGCGCAGCCCGGCGGTATAGGCGGTGACGTTCCGCGGCGGGTTGCCATCCAGCCAGAGTAGCCACAGGAGGACCAGGCGCGAGTGACCGGCCCTCGCGATAGCCGGCAGGAGCTCGACCGAGATCTGCCATGGGTCGGGGCGAGACATGATCCGCCTCCCGATCTCGGCCTCGACGGCGGCATCGAGCGAGTCCTCCGCTGACAGCGCGCGGGCGGCCTCGATGGCCACGTGCACCCGTGGGTCGTCCAGCGCCCGCACGAGCCTCCGGGTCACGAGCGAGTCACGGGTGAAGCCCGACAGCGCCCGCGCGGCGGAGACCCGCGCCCGCCAGTCGGCGGCGCCCTCCAGCCACGCCACGAGCCGGTCCCTGTCCTCCGGACGATCCAGGCGGCCGAGCGCGGCCAGGAGGTGGATAGCGACCTGGGCGTCGTCGGCTTTCGGATCGAGGCCGTCGAGGGCGCGCCGGAGAGCGGGGACACGCGAGCTCCAGGCGGCGGTGTCGGCCCGGGCGAAGTACCAGGCGGCGTCGGCGACGACCAGCGGGTCGGGATCCGCCGCGAGAGCCGCGAGACGCTCGACGGCAGCGGGATCGTGTATTCCGCGGATCTCGTAACGGCCGAGCGCCAAGGCCAGCAGAGCGCGCTCGTCGCCCTCGGCGCTCGAGGCGGCGAGCGCGGCGAGCGATCCGCTGCCGCCGGCCCTCCCCAGCGCGTCGAGAAGTTCCCCGCGCGCCCCAGAGTCGGACTCCCCCTCGAGCGCCTCCAGGAGCGCGTCCTCTGCGGTCGAGTCGGCGGTCAGGCCGAGCGCGAAGGCCGCGTCGGCGCGGACGGCGGCGACCGGGTCGGCGAGCGCCTCGATCAGGGCGGGCACCGTCGCAGTGTCCTG
>DASRVB010000297.1:0-4368 GCA_035687725.1 Gemmatimonadota bacterium | reverse complement strand
CGAAGGCGTCCGACCAGGCACCGGTCGCCTCCAGCTCCTCGCGGCAGCGCGCGCACCCCGCCAGGTGCTCCTCGATGTGCGCCCGGTCGGCATCGCCCAGCTCGCCGCTCCGGTAGGCGTCCAGCAGCTCGTCGACGTGGGGACTCCCTCCGCCCGACCCGGCGTCCCGCTTCATGGCTTCACCCCCTTGCCCTCCAGACACTCCCGCATCTTCGCGCGTGCGCGGTGGAGCCGGGACATCACGGTCCCGTGGGTGATCTCCAGCGCCGCGGCGATCTCCGCGTACTTGAACCCCTCGCCGTGCCGCAGGTCGAAGACCTCCCGCTGATCGTCCGTGAGCGTCTCCAGGCACTCCTCGAGCGCGCCGCCCAGCTCCCGGTCTTCCACCCCCGCCGCGGCCGCCTCGCGCGCGGCGAGCGCCGGCGGGTCGTCCCCGGAGAGGGAGACGAACCCCCACGTCCGCCGGCGGCGGATCGCGTTCAGGCAGCGGTTCCGGGCGATTGTGAAGACCCAGGGGTAGAACCGCTGCGCGGGATCGAACTCGTCGAGCCGCTCCCAGGCGCGGACGAACGCCGCCTGGACGACCTCGTCGGCCTCGTCGGGATCGCCGAGCAAGCGCAGGCACATCCACCAGAGGCGCCGCTGGTAGCGATCGACGAGGAGTCCGAAACCGTGCGACTCGCCCGCGGCGATCCGCGCGATCAGCGCGGCTTCCTCCGCGGCCTCCGCCCGTTCCTCGTCTATACCCGCGGGATCTCGCTTCATTCCCCGGGGCGGCCGCCGGGCAGATAGGCTCCCGAGGAGGCGAGCACCTCCGCGGCCACGACGCGGACGTCGTTGTCCGGGTATTCGCGCAGCTCCGCCAGCCGGCGCCGGACGCGGCGCCATGCATCGTTGACGATCAGTCGCGCGCGCGTGACGTGCGCTTCGCCCGCGGGGCCCGCATCGGCGCGCCGTTCCTGCTCGGCGCGCGACACGACGGCCGCCATCAGGAACAGGTCGCCGGCCGCGTCGGCGAACCGCTCGAGCGCCATCTGCCGCTCGACGATCTCGCCGCCGTGCCGCCTGAGCGCCCATTCCACCGCCCCGGCGAACTCCGCGACCCACACGGGCAGCGGGCGGGCGATCTCGGCCACGTCGGGGTGGAGCTCGGGGAGGTCCGGCCGATGTATCGCGCGTCGCGCGCGGCCGCGCGCGTAGCCCGTCAGGAGCCCCAGCTGCTTGATGGGATCTCGGAGCGCGCGCGCCACCGCCTTGAGCTGCTCCCCCGGCGCCTCGAGACCCGAGAGCGCGGTGTAGAGCCGCAGGATCTCGTTCGTGCCCTCGAAGATCAGATTGATGCGCGCGTCCCGCAGGTAGCGCTCGTACGGGTAGTCCTGCATGTACCCCATGCCTCCCGCGATCTGGAGCGCCTCGTTGACGACCCGCCACACGCCCTCGGAAGCCTTGACCTTGCAGATCGCCGACTCGAGCGAGTAGTCGGCGGCGCCTCGATCGACGAGGCCGGTCGTCAGGTACACGATCGACTCGGCGCCGTAGATCTCGAGCGCCATCCCCACGAGCTTCTTCTGGATGAGCTCGAACTCCGCGATCGGGCGGCCGAACTGCCGACGCTCGAGCGCGTAGGAGGTGGCTTCGGCCAGCAGGTGCTTCATCCCGCCGACGCAACCGGCCGCCAGCCCGAGGCGCCCGGAGTTCAGCACTTCCATCGCCACCTTGAACCCGCCGCCGACCTCTCCGAGCACGAGATCGGAAGGCAGCGCCACGCTCTCGAAATGCACCTCGGTGGTCGAGGATCCGCGGATTCCGAGCTTGTGCTCCTCGGGTCCCGACGAGACCCCCTCCAGCGCGCGCGGCACGATGAAGGCCGTGATCCTGTCCACCGTTTCGCCCTCGCGCTCGACGGCGGTCTGCGCGAACACGGTGAAGACCTCGGCGATCCCGCCGTTGGTGATCCAGATCTTGGTGCCGTCGAGGATCCAGGCGCCCTTCTCCTCGCTCCACGTCGCCCGCGTGCGTATCGAAGCGGCGTCGGAACCGGACGAGGGCTCGGTCAGGGCGAACGCCGCGAGGTGCTCGCCGCGCGCCAGCGCCGGCAGGAAGCGCCGCTTCTGCTCGTCGGTGCCGAACTGGAGGATCCCCTTGAGGCCAATCGACTCGTGCGCGCCGACCGTCACGACGATCGATCCGTCGATCCCCGCCAGCGTCTCGAACGCCTTCGCGTAGAAGGTCATCGACGCGCCCGTGCCGTCGTACTCCGCGGGCACGATGATGCCGAAGACGCCGAGCTCCGCCAGCCCGTCGAGCACCTCGCGCGGAAGCCGCGCCTCGGCGTCGATCCGCCGGCTGTCCACCCGCTCGCGGCCGAACCGCTCCAGCGAGTCCCGCAGGATCTCGAGGGTCTCGGATTCCTCGGGCGACATCGACGGGAAAGGGAACAGCGCGTCGTGGTCGAGATGTCCGGTGAAGAACGGGCGACAGACGCTCAAGAAACCCGTCGGGCCAGCCAGATCCCGCAGACCATGACGAGGAAGCCGAGACACACGAGCGCCGCGCCGTTTACCGCCGCCCGCTCGACGATCGGCTCCGCCTGGATCGACATCCGCGCGGCGATGTCGCGCGCGCGCGCGAGGTCCTGGTACCAGTCGAAGAGCGTCCAGGCCGGGATGACGAGCGCGGCGATCGACAGCAGTCGCAGGACGAGCCCCGCGCCGGCGAACCGCCGCCGTGCGGCGACCGCGTAGACGACGAGGATCGCGCCGGCGACTCCGGCCAGCGCCAGGAAGGCCGAGCTGTGGAGGAGCGGCGCGAACTCCACGTCAGAGACCCAGCGTGGCCTGCCCGTCCTCGCGGACGGCGCCGCGCGCGACCGGGGCCGTGGGTTCGCCGTAGAAGCCTTCGCCGCCGCGCGTGCGCTCGCGCAGCGCGGTCGAAGGCGCGAAGCGCGGGTCCACGAGCGCCGACCAGTGCCCCAGCCGCTCGACGATCTCCGCCAGGCCGACGTCGTCCGCCCATCGCAGGAGCCCCCCGCGGAAGGGCGGCCACCCGATCCCCATGACGAGCGCGAGATCCCCCTCCCCGGGCGTGGACACGATCCCGTCCGCCAGCGCGCGCGCCGCCTCGTTGACCATGGGGTAGAGCGTCCTCGTCACCAGGTAGTCGTCGTCGTACACGGGCGTCTGGCCCTCGCCGGCCGGCGGCAGCCCCAGCTCGCCCCGGAGCTTCTCGTGGGGGCCCTTCCGCTCGCCGCCCTCGTAGCGGTAGAAGCCCGCACCGGACTTTCTCCCCAGCCGCTCGGTCACCTGGAGCCGGTGGAGGATCGCGTGCGGCCGCATGCGGTCCGGAAACGCATCGGCCATGACCTTCCCCACCTTCGCCGCGACGTCGAGGCCGATCTCGTCGAGCAGCGCGAGCGGCCCCATCGGCAGTCCGAAATCCTCGAGCGCGCCGTCCAGCGCCTCGATCGGCACGCCTTCCGCATACAGGTGAACGGCCTCGTTGAGATACGGCATGAGGAGCCGGTTCACCCAGAAGCCGGGCCCGTCGCGCACGACGACCGGCGTCTTCCCCAGATCGACCGCGAGACGGTGGAGGGTCGCCACCGCGTCGTCCGACGTCCGGGCGCCGCGCACGACCTCGACGAGCGGCATCTTCTCGACGGGATTGAAGAAGTGGAGGCCGCCGAAGTCCTCCGGCCGCGCGAGCGCGACCGCCAGATCGTCCACCCTGATCGACGACGTATTCGTGGCCAGCGCGGTGCCTTCGCGGACTTCGCCCTCGATCTTGGCCAGGACCCGACGCTTTACTTCGAGATCCTCGACGATCGCCTCGATCACGACGTCGACCCGGCCGAAGCCGTCGTACCCCACGGTGCCCGAGATCCGGTGCATCAGGTCGCGGACCCCGCGCCGGTCGAGCGACCCTTTGCGCGCGGCGTTCCCCGCGATCCGCGCTGCGTGCTCGAGGCCGTCCGCCACGCGTGCGAGGTCGACGTCCTTGAGCCGCACGCGGATCCCGGAGTACGCGGCGACCTCGGCGATCCCGCCGCCCATGACGCCGGCCCCGAGCACCCCCAGCGCATGCACCTCGTGGGGCTCCGCCGCGACCGGCGGGCGGCGGGACGCCTCGCGCAGCTGGAAGATCCGCATCAGGTTCCGGGCAGCGGGGGTCCCCGCCAGCTCCGACACCGCGTCCGCCTCGAACGCGAGGCCGGCCGACATTCCCTGTGACAGACCGACCTCGATCGCCTCGATCGCCTTGAACGGCGCCGGGTAGTGGTAGCCGGACCGCTCCTCGACGCGGCGCCGCGCCTGGGACAGGACGAGCTTGCGGCCGACCGGGTTCCGCTTGAGGAACCAGTTCGACACG
>DASRVB010000296.1:0-13045 GCA_035687725.1 Gemmatimonadota bacterium | reverse complement strand
GCCGAGCGGGTCCAGACCGACTACCGCCAGCTCGACCCGCGCACGTTCGAGAGCGCCTGGCGGATCGAGATCCGGAATCGGGGGGAATCGGACGCTTCGGTTCTCGTCGTCGAGCAGATGCCGGGTCTCGAGTGGACGATCGTCGAAGAGAGCCACCCCCACGAGCAGGTCGACGTCCAGACCGTGCGCTGGACGATCCAGGTTCCGGCCGAGGGCGCCGCCACGCTCACCTACCGGGTCCGGGTGACGCAGGGTTGAACGAACCCGCGCACCGGACGGTCGAGACTCCGTGAACTTCTGGGAAGCCGTGTCATCGGCGCTCCACTCTTTGCGCGGGAGCAAGCTGCGCTCGTTCCTGACGCTGCTCGGGATCATCGTCGCGGTAACGTCCATCATCGCCGTCGTCACGGTCATCCAGGGTCTCAACTCGAAGGTCTCGGAGCTCGTGACGGGACGGGGCGCGGACGTCTTCGTGCTCGACCGGATCGGGACCAGCGAGGCGTTCAGCTCCCAGGCGATGGTCGAGGCGTTGAGCCGGCCCGAGCTCACGGCCGAGGACGCCGAGGCACTCTCGCGCGAGGGGACGACGCTGGCCTACGTCGCCGCGGAGGTCGCGACACGAGAGGATGTCTGGGGCGGGAGCCGCAAGGTCGAGGACATGAACATCAGCGGGGTGGGGCCCGAATATCCCTATCTGTCGACCTTCGAGATCTCGCGCGGACGCCATCTGTCGCCGCTCGAGATCGATCGCGCGCGTCCGGTCGCCGTCATCGGAGAGGACGTCAGCGTGGAGCTCTTTCCAACCTCCGATCCAATCGGCGAAACGATCCGCATCCGGGGTCGCCACTTCCAGGTGATCGGCGTCGCGAAGCCGCAGGGCTCGACCTTCGGCGTGACGCAGGACGACTTCGTGGTGATCCCGCTGGCTGCCTGGCAGAAGATCTTCTCGCGTCGTGAGAGCGTCAGCATCTCGATAAAGGCCGGCAATCCGGACGACATCCAGGCATCGATCGACGAGGCGCGGATGATCATGCGAGCGCGTCACGATCTGAGGCCGTCGGAGCCCGACGACTTCGGCTTCATGACGACCCAGGAGCTCCTCGACCTCTACCGCAAGATCACGACCGGCATCTACTCGGCCCTCGTGGGCCTGGTGGCGATCTCGCTCGTCATCGGGGGGATCGTCGTGATGAACATCATGCTCGTCGCCGTCACCGAGCGCACGCGGGAGATCGGCATCCGGAAGGCGATCGGAGCGCGGGGATCGGACATCATGCGCCAGTTTCTCACCGAGGCCGTCATTCTGTCCGCCCTCGGCGGGCTGACCGGAGTGGCGCTCGGGTTCGGGATCGCGATCCTGATCTCCCAGATCACTCCCCTCCCCTACGCGCTAAAGTGGTGGTCGATCGCGCTCGGGATCGGGGTGTCGTCCCTGGTCGGCATCGTGTTCGGTATCTATCCCGCGGCCAAGGCCTCGCGGCTCGACCCGATCGAGGCCCTCCGCCATGAGTGACGCTTCCGGCACCTCGCTGCGCACCCGGCTCCGCGACAGTCAGGGCCTGACCCAGATCCGCGAGAGCGCGCGCATGGCGATCGACACGCTCGTCGCCCACAAGCTGCGCTCGTTCCTGACGATCCTCGGAATCGTCATCGGGGTGACGGCCATCGTGGGGATGACCTCGCTCGTGAGGGGCCTCGACCAGTCCATCGTCGGCGAGATCAAGGAGATCGGCGCCAACCACCTGTATCTGCGCAAGTGGGGCGGGAGGATCGTGGCTGGCGAACGGGAGTTCCTGCGGCTCGAGCGGCGGCCCGAGATCAACGAGGCGGACGTGCGCGCCATCGCGCGCGAGATCCCGACCGTGCAGAACTACGACGTCATGCTCGGCACCGGACCGTTCCCGGTCCATCGATCGATCTCCTACGGCGCCAACGAGACCGACAAGGACATCATGGGGGTCAGCGAGCAGTACCCAATCGTGAGCGCCGCGGACATGGCTTCCGGCAGGTTCTTCACCGCCAGTGAGGTGCGGAACTCTTCGCGCGTGGTCGTTCTCGGTCAGGGCGTGGTCGACGTGCTGTTCCCGCACATCGATCCGGTCGGCAAGACGATCCGTCTCGGCGGTCTCGCGTACACGGTGCTCGGCGTGTTCGAAGAGCAGGCGCTGCTCCTGTTCGGACAGACCAAGGACGAGAGGGTGGTGATCCCGTACACCGCGCTGCACCGGGACTTCGAGTCCGGTGGCGAGATGGACATCATGCTCGTCCTCGTCCCAACGAGCGAGGAAACCGTCGACGATACGCGCGACGAGGTGACGTTCCTGATGCGCAGCCGTCACAATCTGCGGCCCGGCGAAGAGAACGACTTCGACATCATCACGCAATCGAACTTCCTGGACCTCTGGGATCAGATCACGGGCTCGATCTTCCTGGCCATGATCGTGATCAGCTCGATCGGCCTCATGGTCGGCGGCATCGGAGTCATGAACATCATGCTCGTCAGCGTGACGGAGAGGACACGGGAGATCGGCGTGCGGAAGGCGCTGGGCGCGCGGCGCCGCGACATCCTGTGGCAGTTCCTGATCGAGGCCGTGGTCCTGACCGGGATCGGTGGGGTGTTCGGGGTCCTGATCGGCAGCGCCTTGGGGGCCGGGGTCGCCAAGCTGATCCACTTCCCGGTCTCGCTGCCGCTCTGGTCGTTCGTCCTGGGGGTCGGCTTCAGCGCCGCGATCGGCATCTTCTTCGGTCTCTTCCCCGCCAGCAAGGCTGCCAACCTCGACCCGATCGAGGCGCTTCGGTACGAGTAGCCGTCAGCGGTCGGGGGCCGAGAGCTGGATGCCTTCTTGCACGGCGCGCTGCTGAAGCGCGTTCGCGCTGTCTACGAGCGCGTTGTGCGTGTCGACGAGCGCGGAATACTCGGCGTGGACCAGCTGCAGCCCGGCCATCTCGGCATTGTGCTTCGCCACGGCCTCGTTGTGGCGATCGATTTCTCGCCGGTAGAGCCGATGCTCAGCGGCAGGCAGCTTGCCATCGATCGCCTGTCGCCCCAAGTGCCCTATCCTCTCGCCCGCACTCCCGATCGCGCGCTTGTCGACCTCGAGTTCTCTCTCCATGCGAGCGATGACTTGCTTGAGAGAATCAATCCGCGCGGAGTGAGCGCCGAGATCGCTCTGCACCGCTGCCCAGGCCGACCGTTCGGGAGCCTGACCCCGCCAGCGCAACCAGCCCCACGTGATCCATCCGAGCGCGAGAATGGCGCTCAGGACGAGGAAGACGCGGAACTGACGAGTGGTCCTCACGGGGTTTCGACGCTCGCAAGCTCTCGCTCGAGCTTCGCGTGCTCGCGCTCGATCGTGTGCCACTCTTCCATCAGGCGCTCGACGGCTCTGGCCGCCTCGCGCTGCTCCTCCTCGAGCAACCGCACGTCCTCGCGACTGGTCTCCGCATAGAACACCGGATCGGCGAAGCGGGCGTGGATCTCCGCGAGCCGGGCCTCGGCACGCTCGATCTCCTCCAGCAGCCGATCTCTCTCGGCGGACAGCTCGGATGCCCGTCGGCGCAGGGATCTTCCTTCTTCCCTGACCCGAGCCGCCTTTCCATCTCCCTTCCCCTGCTGCGCCGCGCGCGGTCCTGCCGCTTCCCGTTCCGGCGATCGACTCTGGACCTCCGAGGAGCGATCGCGGAGCTGCCGCGTCGACACCGCCTCCACGTCCAGGTGGTCGTCGCCGCAGGCGGCCACGTAGTCGTCGTATCCGCCCTGAAAATCGCGGATCCCATGGGGTTCGATCTCGAAGATGCGATCGGCAATCTCCCGCACGAACCAGCGGTCGTGGCTGACGAGGATGACGGTCCCGTCGAACGCCTTCAGGCCGTCGACCAGCGACTCGATCGCCTCGAGGTCCAGATGGTTCGTCGGCTCGTCGAGGACGAGCACGTTGGGCTTCTCGACCGCCAGACGCGCGAATACCAGCCTCGCCGCCTCGCCGCCTGACAGCTTCCCCACCGGTTTGTGCGCCTCGTCGCCCGAGAAGAGGACGAGCCCCAGTTGGCCGCGGACGAACCCGATTCCCTCGCCCGGGGCCGCTTCCCAGAGCCAGCTCTCGGCGGTCTGCTTTCCGTTTCCCAGCTGCTCACGATGGTCCTGCGCGAACCATCCGGGATGCGCCTCGTATCCCCATTCGACCGAGCCGGCATCCGCGTCGAGTTTTCCCACGAGGATCTTGAGGAGGGTCGACTTGCCGATGCCGTTGGGGCCCAGGATCGCCAGCCGGTCGCCGCGCTTGACCTCGAGCGAGACGTCGTTCAGCACCTCCCGCTCGCCGAACGCCTTCGAGATTCCGCGCGCGACGAGCGCGACCTTGCCGCTCGGGCGCCGCTGCCGGAAGCGGAACGTGGGCCAGCGCCGGGAGCTCTGCGGCAGTCGCTCGATCTCGATCTTCTCGATCTGCTTGATCCGGCTCTGCGCTTGGCGCGCCTTGGTGGCCTTGGCGCGGAAGCGATCGACGAATGCCTGCTTATCGGCGATTTCCTTTTCGCGCTTGGCGATCTCCGCCTCTTTCCGCTCTCGGTCCTCGCGCTTGGCCGTCTGGAAGTACGTGTAGTCCCCGGGGTAGAGCGTGACGGTCTCGTAGTCGACGTCGAGGATGTGCGTCGAGACGTTGTCGAGGAAGCGATGGTCGTGCGAGATGACGACCGCGGTGCCCTCGTAGTCCTGCAGGAATTTCTCGAGCCAGCGGATCGACAGGATGTCGAGATGGTTGGTGGGCTCGTCGAGGAGCAGGATGTCCGGATTCGCGGCCAGCGTCTGGGCGAGCAGGACCCGAAGCTTGAAGCCCCCCGACAGCGTCGACAGCGAACGCGAATGAACCGCCGCGGGAATTCCCAGACCTTCGAGGATCTCGGCCGCGCGGGCCTCGACGGAATAGCCGTCGTGGTGGAGGACGATCTCCTCGGCGGCTGCATAGCGCTCGGCGTCGAAATGGTCGGCCGCCCGGGCCAGCACCTCCTCCTTCGCCTTGAGGGCCTCCCACAGCTCCCGGTTCCCCATCAGCACGACGTCGAGGATCGGCACGTCCTCGTACTCGAAATGATCCTGCCGCAGCATCCCCACCCGAGCGCGGCGCGGAACCGTAACCGCCCCCTCGCTGGGCTCGGACTCGCCCGCGAGGATCCGCAGGAGCGTGGACTTCCCCGACCCGTTGGCACCCACGAGTCCGTACCGGCTGCCGTCGGTGAGCTGGAGCGACACGCCCTCGAACAGGGTCTGCGCCCCGAATGACTTTCCCAGGTTCGCGATCGTAATCATGGCTGCACAATACGCAGATCGGCCGTTTTCAGCGGCCTCAGCGGCCTACCTCAGCGTCTTCGGGGGTGAGGGCTAGTGAAACCGCCTCGGACATGGAGAGAGCCCGGCCTTCATCCAGCGCGCGGCAGACCTCGTCGTCGCCCAGCCCCCGGCGCGTCGCCTCCTCGATCTCCTCGAACGACCGCTCTTCGACGGGACTGGTGGAAAGCGTCGCGCGACGGTGGATCTCGCGCGCGGCGCCGAGGAGTACGGCAGCCCTCCGGTGGTGGCCCTCGGCGACCTCCACACCGGCCAGCCCGAGCAGGGTCAGCGCGGCCGCCGGCAGGTGGCCCAGATCGTTGACCGCCGTCAGCGCCTCGCTGAACAGCTCCCGGGCCTGGGCCCAGTTCCCCCGCTCGCGGGCCACGATCGCCAGGTAGTAGCGCGACCATGCCATGCCCGGCCGCGCCCCCAGATCCTCGAACTCCCGACGGCTCTCCTCGTAGAGCTCCTCTGCCCGATCGAGCTCTCCGTCGACGATCGCCATCGTTCCCAGGTACTGAAGCGAGAACGCGTACGTGGTCCGAGCGGCGCCGCGGCGGGTGATCTCGCGCGCCTCTTCGAAGTAGGCACGCGCCTGCTCGCGATCCCCACGCGCGCTGTAGAGATCGCCGAGGTTCAGCAGCGCACCTCCATGACCGAACGCCTCGCCGAGGCCGCGGTAGATCTCCAGCGCTTCCCGGAACATCGGCTCGGCGGCGTCGAGCTCGCGGATCCGGCGCTTGAGGTTGCCGAGGTTCATGAGCGCGCGGGCTATTCCCTTGCGGTCGTCGAGCCGGCGATAGATCGCCAGACTCTCCTCGAACGCGGCCGCCACCTCCGGACTGTTGTCGCCTCCGATCTGGCGGATCCTCCCGAGGAGGTTCAGCGCGCGAGCGCGAGCCGGGTCCGACAGTCCGGCTCCCATGGCGAGCACCCGCTCGAGCCAGACACGCCCTTCTTCCAACGTGCCGGTCCGGAACCAGAGCAGCGGCAGCGAGACGCAGAGCCGCACGGCGAGGTCCGCCTTCCCGCGCGAGACCGCCCACTTGAGCGCGGCCCGCAAGTTATCGACCTCGAGCACCAGGCGATCCAGCCGCGCCTTGGTGTCCTGCTGCGTCGCGTTCGCCTCGTCCGCCTGATCCGAGAGAGCAGCGAAGTGCTCGGCGTGTCGCTGGCGCCAGCGGTCCGCCTCCCCGCTGGCCTCCAGGCACTCGACGGCGAACGCGAGCACGGTGCGCAGCCGCTCGAACCGCGGCTCTCCCGAAGACGTCGGCCGCTGCCGGAGGAGGCTCTTGTCGATCAGCGAAGAGAGCCCCTCCAGCACGTCGAGCGGATCCTCCGGCGGCGAGCACACGAACTCCGCCGAATCGAGCGTGAACCCGCCGTCGAAGACTGCCTGCCTCCGGAATAGCGCCTTCTCGTCCGGATCGAGCAGGTCGTACGACCAGGCGATGGCGTTCCGGAGCGTACGGTGACGGTCCGGAACATCGCGCGCGCGCGTGGACAGGAAGTCGAAGCGCTGCTCGAGCCGCTGCAACAAGGCCTTCGGCGTGAAGAGCTGGATGCGCGTGGCCGCGAGCTCGATCGCCAGCGGCAACCCGTCCAGCTGTCGGACGATCGCCACCACGTCAGCGGCGTTCTGGGAGTCGAGGTGGAAATCGGGGCGAATCGCTTGCGCTCGCTCGATGAACAGGGACACCGCTTCGTTTCCGGCAAGGACGTCGGGGTCGTGCTCCTTCGATGCCGGCACGTCGAGCGGCCCGAGCGGGTAGACGTGCTCCCCCCCGATCCTCAGCGCGGCCTGGCTGGTCACGAGAAGCGTCAGCCGCGGCGCGTCCCGCAGGAGCGCGCCGATGCGCGGCGCGGAGTCGACGATCTGCTCGAAGTTGTCGAGGATCAGGAGGACCTGACGGTCGACCAGCCACTTGCGGAGCGCCCCGTCGGGGTTCTCGCCCGAGTCGGGCATGACGTCCAGCGCCTGAAGGATCACCGACGCCAGCCGTTCTGGCTCCCGGACGGTCGTCAGGTTGACGAAGAACACGCCGTCCCGGAAGGCGTCGATCACCTCCGCGGCGACCTGCAGCGCAAGCCGCGTCTTCCCCGTCCCGCCCGGACCCGTCAGGGTGACGAGCCGCGCGCTGTCCCGCAGGACGAGATCGCGCACGGCCTTCAGCTCGCGCTCCCGACCCACCAGCGGCGACGCCTGGGCCGGGAGGTTGTGCGGCCGGACGTCGAGGGTCCTCAGCGGGGGGAACTCATCGTCGAGATCCTGGGAGACCAGCTGGAAGATCCGCACCGGGTGATCCAGGTCCTTGAGCCGCCGCTCGCCCATGTCCCGGAGCGCGGCGCCCTCGGGGAACCGGTCCTCGACCAGGCGCTCGACCGCCTGGCTGAGGAGGATCTGGCCTCCGTGCCCCGCCGACAGGATGCGCGCGGTGCGGTTGAGCGTCGGACCGAAATAGTCCCCGTCGCGCTCCTGTGCGTCACCGGCATGAAGGGCGATCCGCACACGGATCGGCTCCGGGGTCTCCCAGGTCTCCGCCTTGAGCGATCGCTGGATCGCGATCGACGCCATGATCGCCTGCGCGGGGTCGGCGAACACCGCGTGGAACGCGTCGCCGACCTCCTTGAAGACGCGCCCGTTGCAGGCGGCGATGACATCGCGCATGACGGAGTCGTGCCGCTCGAGCGCCCGCGGCATGACCGAGCGGTAGCGCTCCCACATCTCCGTGCTGCGCTCGATGTCGGTGAACAGGAACGTCGCCGTTCCCGCCGATATGGCTTCTGTCCGGAGTGATTCGTCCATAGGAGACAGCGCTGCGGGCCGGCCTCAGCCGGCGACTTGCGAGCCCGGCACGATCACGTTCGAGCCGTCCGCCAGACGCAGGAGGGCCTTCCTCCCCCCATCGTAGTCGGCGGCCCAGGCCAGCACCGGGACCGTCCGGCCCCGGTAGCGGACCTCGTCCACCGGCGCCGGATCGGTATCCGACAGCGCCACGCGCCAGAACGGGTTCGCGGCCTTCTCCTCGCCCACCGTGGAAGGCGGCCCGTGGCCGCACCACAGGATCGTATCGTCGGGCAGGTCGTCGAACACCTCGCGCACGGTTTCGAAGAGCTCCTCCGTGCTCGCGTCCTCGCCGTCCGTGCGGCCGCTGCACAGCCGGAACAGGAAGTCGCCGACGAAGATGTGCTCGTCGATCTGGTAGCTCACGCTGTCGGCGGTGTGCCCGGGGGTCGCCGAGACGAGGATCGATCGCGCGCCGAAGTCTAGCGCCTCGCCGCCCGAGACCGGCCGGTCCACCTGATACGGACCCGCCGGAGGACCCACGACCTCCCCGCCGACCATATCCGCGATCCGGCCGACGCCTGCGCAGTGATCGGGATGGCAGTGGGTCACGAGGATCCAGCGTACGTCGCCTCCCCACTCCTCCGCCGCCTGCGCCAGGTCGTCGATCCGGTCTCCGGGGTCCACGATCGCCAGCGCCCCCGTATCGTTGTCGCGGATGACGAAGCCATTGGTGAGGAACGAGTTCAGCACGAACCGCTGGACCGTGACGCTGTGGGTCGCCGTAAGCTCGACGCCGCCGCTGCCGCAGACGTCGCTCATGCCGCGATCACCCCCGCGGACGCGCCGACCCCGGCGATGGCCGCGACGGCGCGCTCCAGCTCCTCGCGCGAGTGGGCCGCGGATATCTGGCATCTCAGGCGCGCCTCCCCCTGCGGAACGACGGGGAACCCGAAGCCCGACACGTACACGCCGCGCTCGAACAGCTCGTTGGAGAGCCGGATGGCGAGTGCCGTGTCTCCCACGATCACCGGCACCACGGGGTGGATGCCCTCCCGCACGTCGAAACCCCGTTCGCTGAGCGCCTGCCGGAACCAGCGCGTGTTCTCCCGGAGCCGCTCCACGCGCGCCGGCTCCTGGTCCAGGATGTCGAAGGCCGCCAGGGATGCCGCCACGATCATCGGGGGCAGGGCGTTGGAGAACAGGTACGGGCGCGACCGCTGTCGCAGGATCTCCACGACCGGCCGTGGCCCGGTGACGAATCCACCCGCCGCACCGCCGAGCGCCTTGCCGAGCGTGCCGGTCGTCACCGGAACCCTGCCGTGGACGCCCTGCTCCTCGGCGGTCCCGCGGCCGCGCGCACCCAGCACGCCGGTGGCGTGCGAGTCGTCGACGACGAGGAGCGCCCGCTCCTTCCCGCACAGCTCCAGCAGGCCCGGGATATCCGCCAGCTCCCCCTCCATCGAGAAGACCCCGTCGGTGACGACGACGCGATGACGCGACTCGTCTTTCGCGAGCAACTCGGCGAGCGCGTCCAGATCGGCATGCGGGTAGCGATGGCGGCTCGCCTTGCAGAGCCGGATCCCGTCGATGATCGAGGCGTGATTCAGCTCGTCGGAGAAGACGGCGTCCTGCTCGTCCAGGATCGTGGCGAACAGGGCCTCGTTGGCGTTCCAGCAGGAAGTGTACAGGATCGCGTCCTCGGCCTCGAAGAAGTCGGCGATCCGCCGTTCGAGCGCCAGGTGCAGGGAGTCGGTCCCGCAGATGAAGCGCACCGACGCCATGCCGAACCCCCACACCTCGATGGCGTCCCGGGCGGCCTGGCGGATGCGCGGATGATTTGCAAGACCCAGGTAGTTGTTCGAGGTCAGCATGATGACTTCGCGCCCGCCGACCTCCACGCCGGCGTCCTGCGGACCTTCGAGCTCGCGCTCTACCTTGTACGTGCCCGCCTCGCGGAGCTCGTCGAGCTCGTTCTCGAGGTGGTTCAGGAGCTCGTCATGCATGTTCGCCGCCATTCTTCCCATGCGGATAGAAAACCACCTTCAGGGCTTCGTGGGCGTCGAACGCCTCCATCCCCTCGATGAACGCATCCAGCCCGTCGTACTCGCGGGAGACCAACGGCCGAAGATCGAGACCATCCGCCAGGAGCTCCAGCATCCGATCCCAGGTCGAGAAGATCCGCCGGCCGATGATCGCCTGCAGGGACAGGCCCTTGAAGATCAGGTCCCCGGCGAAGCGCTCGATCGTCACCGCTTCGGTCGTCGGGATCCCGAGCAGCGACACGGCGCCCCCCATGCGCGCGATCCGGAGCGCCTGGTTGATCGCGGCCTCGGCGCCCGACATCTCCAGTACCAGATCCACGCCGCCGCCGGTCTCGTCCCGGATGCGCTCCCCGACTGCCGCCGCTTCCTCGCGTCCCGTCCTCAGAACGGTCACGTTGTCGGCCCCCGCCGTCCTCCGCCACCGCTCGGCCTGCGCGATCGCCTTCTGACTGACGTCGATCAGGTAGATCCGCGCAGCGCCTTCGTGGTGCGCGATCGCCGCCGCCATGGCGCCGATCGGCCCATACCCCGTGACGGCGACCGAAGCACCCTCGAGGTCATGGTCCTGCACGGTGTGGACCGCGTTTCCGAGCGCGTCGAGGAAGGCCCCGATCGCCAGCGGGACGACCGCACGGTCGAGTCGCACGACGTTCCGCGCGGGCACGATCACGTAGTCGGCGAACGAGCCGTCGGCATGGAAGCCGATGATCCGGGTGTTGCGGCATACGTGGCCGTCGCCGGCGCGGCACTGCCGGCATGTGCCGCACGTCACGTGCATCTCCGCGGAGGCGTAATCGCCTTCGCGCAGATCCGAGCGACCCGCCTGGGCGCCGACTGCGTCGATCTCGCCGCAGAATTCGTGACCGTAGATCCGCGGCGGCACGACCATGTCCCGGACGGTGGGGTCCCAGTGATAGATGTGACGGTCGGAGCCGCAGATCGCGGTCGCGCGGACCTTGAACCGGACCTCGCCCTCGCCGGGCTCGGGAACCGCGACCTCGCGAACCTCGGTTCCCTCGCGCCCCTCCCGCTCGTCGACCTTCACGACTGCCTGCATGCTCGTCATCTCGAGGACGCGCCGGCGACCCTGGAGGGGGCCACCCCGACCCGCTCGAGGTAGCGCTCGGCATCCATCGCGGCCTTGCAGCCGGCGCCAGCGGCGGTCACCGCCTGCCGGTAGACGTGGTCGTGCACGTCGCCGCCGACGAAGACGCCCTCTACCTGGGTCAACGAGCGTCCCGGATTCTGGGGAACCAGGTACCCCTGGGCATCCATCTCGAGCTGGTTCTCGAAGATCGCGGTGTTGGGGATGTGGCCGATGGCGACGAAGACCCCGTCCACCTTCATCTCCCACCGCTCCCCCGATTCGTGGTTCCAGAGTCGGACGCTCTCTACCTGACTTTCTCCGAGGACCTCGGTGACGTGCGTGTTCCAGAGGAACTCGATCTTCTCGTTGGAAAAAGCCCGCTCCTGCATGATCTTGCTCGCGCGAAGCTCGTCACGCCGGTGGACGACGTAGACTCGGCGCGCGAACCGCGTGAGGAACAGCGCCTCCTCCATCGCGCTGTCCCCACCGCCGACGACGATCACCTCCTGATCGCGGAAGAACGCGCCGTCGCAGGTCGCGCAAGTCGATACGCCGTGTCCGACGAGACGCCGCTCGCCGGGGACGTCCAGCATCCGCGCGCTCGCGCCGGAGCACACTACGAGGGTCCGCGTCCGGCGGGGTTCTCCCTCGATCTCGACTACGAACGGTCGCACCGAAAGGTCCACGGCGGTGGCGTCACCGGCCACGAAGCGGGCGCCGAACCGCTTCGCCTGTCGGCGCATGCGATCGATCAGCTCGGGTCCGAGAATGCCTTCGGGAAAGCCCGGGTAGTTCTCGACCTCGGTCGTCAGCGAGAGCTGACCCCCCGACTCGACTCCCATCACGACGAGCGGCTCGAGGTTGGCGCGCGCCGCGTAGATCGCCGCCGTGAGACCGGCGCACCCCGATCCCAGGATGACGACGTTCTCGACGGCCGCTGAGCTCTCCGTCACTGAGCGGAGGCGGCCTCCGCGCTGGCCGAGGTATCGGCTTGCCCCTCGATCTGGAGCTTCGCGAGGCCCACGTCGGCGTCCCGGAACGCCTGCCGGATCCCGACGAACTGCCGGGCGAGCTCGGCGACCGGCAGGACGCCGGGGATCTCGACCGTCGCGCTGGTGCGGCCGTCCGAGGCCGAACGGGTCGAGACGCGGGCCTCCGGCGACGCCGAGCGCACCAGCTCCTCCACCTGCTTCTGGCGCGGCCGGTAGGACTTGCGCGGGTCGGTGTTGAACTCCACGTCGAAAGGGATCGCGTAGGCGACCGCTGGATCGGCCCACTGGCCCAGCGCGGCAGGATCGGACTCCGCGCTCGCCATCTCCTCGTCGCCCTGCAAAACCTTCAACGACTCAGTCGACGTCAGCGCCAGATCCGGCGCCCGCTCGGCGGCCAGCTCGTGCTGGATCGTCCACCCCGCCCGGTCGTCCGTCACCCGGGTCGTGAGTCGGTAGCTGCCGCTTCCGTCCCCGCGGTCCTGCCCCACCCACTCGGAGCTGACGTCGAGCGTGCCTCCCTCGAATGCGGGGGCCGTCTGGGCACGCCCCATGGCTGGCGCGAGGAGGACGGTCCCGAAAAGGACCAACTTCACGGCGGTCGTGCGCATAGCGTGGCTCTCCCTGGGGGGCGTTGGGTTAAACGTGCCCCGGCAGAGGCACGTTCTCCTTGTATGGAGACGAACGAACGGGGAGCGGACCCCGCTCCCCGCATCGACTGGTTGGCCCGCCTGGACTCGAACCAGGAGTCTCTTGATCCAGAGTCAAGCGTGTTGCCAATTACACCACGGGCCAAACAGACTGAAAATGTAG
>DASRVB010000295.1:0-3023 GCA_035687725.1 Gemmatimonadota bacterium | reverse complement strand
CGGCCAGCAGGACGGTCAGGGCAATGAACACGAGCGATTTCGACATTGGATCCTCCGGATGACGTTGTACGGGCGTTCTCTCTATCTCGAAACGCTCGGACGCGATCGTTTCTGACGAACCGACATCCCAATCATCGGAATCCGACCTGATACGCTGCCAGGAAAGACTTTGGCGTCCAGCAACTTCTGACGCTGACACAACCAGGCGCTGCTGCGACGGCCAATAGAACCAGAAACAGCGCCAAACTCTTTACCACAATAGGCCTCGCTTCCCAGCATGCGTCTGGCTTTCGTGTCAGAATACACTCCGTCCAGCCGTTAGGTTTACGAGATGCCGATCTTCCACGGACCTCCAGCCCGCCCCAGCGGCGCCCTCTGGCTCGCGAGCGCTCTCGCTCTCCTTCTCACGGCGGCGCCGCTGGCCGCCCAGGACCCCGCCCCCCGCGCGGTCACGGGCACGGTCGTCGACGCCCGGACCGGGGAGCCGATCGAGGGCGCGGTCGTGGTTCTCGAGCCGCTGCCGGGCGGCGTCCTCGGCCCCGACCGGGCCTCGGGCGCGATCCGCGCGTGGCGGAGCGCCACCACCGCGGGCGGCGGGCGCTACACCTTCGGCGGGCTGCCCGCCGGCGCGTACCGACTCAGGGTCAGCCGCTACGCCTATGAGCCCGCCACGGTCGAGATCGACGTCCGCCGCGGCTCGGCGGCCAGCATCTCGGTGGGGCTCGTCGTCGACCCGGTCGCGATGGAGCCGGTCGAGGTGATTCTCGCGGGCGCGACCGCGCCGGCGATCCGGAACGCGTTCGCCGGGGAGCGCGATCAGCGCGCCGCGCTCGAGCACGAGCGGCAGGCGCGCTGGCTCCCGAGCGACGTCCGCGCCGTCACGCGCAACGACGTCGTCGACGGGGTCACCCTCGGCGAGAGCGACCTCTTCCGCGCGCTCCAGCGGATCCCCGGCGTCACCACCCGCGACGACTACACGGCCGAGCTCTGGACCCGCGGCGCGCCGTGGAGCCACACGCGCGTCACGTACGACGGGCTGCCGCTCTTCAATCCGCTCCACGGCGTCGGCGTCTTCAGCGGCGTCAACCCGGACGCAGTCGGTGCCGCCTTCTTCTTCCCCGGCGCGCGCCCGGCCGCGATCGGCGAGGGCGCGGCCGCGGTTGTCGAGCTGGCTTCGCGTCCGCCGCGCGCGGAGAGCGACCTCGCGGGCCTCGCCGAGATCTCCCTCGTCAGCGCCCGCGCGGCGCTCGACCGGGGCGGCGCACGCGGCGGCTGGGTTCTCTCCGGGCGGCGGTCGTGGCTCGATCTGGTGACGTGGGCGATCGAGGCCGCCAGCGACGGCGAAGACATCCACGTTCCCTATGCGTTCACCGACATCTCGGCCCGCGGTGATCTCGCGCTCGGCGGCGGCCGCGTGTTCGAGGCAAGCGGGCTCTGGATCACGGACGATGTCCGCGACTCGGTTCCCGACGTGGCCGAGGCCGGCCCCTCGCGCTGGGGCAACGCGCTCGCGCGCGCGACACTCGAGGCGCCGGTCGCCGGCCTTACGGCGCGCACCACGATCGGCGCGACCCGCTTCACCGCCGAAGGCCTCCGCGACCCGTTCGGCTCGGTTCCCTCGCTGTTCGATCCGTCGGGGATCCGCACCGACCACGAGGTCCTCCACTGGACGGTCGCGACCGCGATCGCACCCACCTCCGCCCGGGACGCGCGCTGGGCGGCAGGCGCCGCGATCATCGGCGAGCGGCAGCGCTACCGCGGCCCCGAGCCCTCGGCGCACCCCGGCCGCACGACCCTCGACTCGTTGTCGACGGACCAGGAGCTGACCCGCCTCGCCCTCTGGGCCGATCGCCGGCTCTCCACACGCTCTCTCGCCATCGACCTGGGCGCGCGGGTGGAGCTGGGCGGCGACATCGCGGACGAGTCCCCCCTCCGGCTCGCGCCGCGCGCCGCCGTCCGGTGGTCGATGCCGGGCGGCCGCGCCACGGTCTCGCTCGCCTGGACGCGCGCGTGGCAATCCGCGCAGACCCTCGCCCCGGCCGGCCTGTCGGTCGGCCCGCGGCTCCACCCGAACGAGGTCTGGTTCCTACCCGACGACTCGATCCCCGCGCTCGAGAGCGACATCGCGACGCTCGGCGGGGAGGCCTGGCTGGGGGAGGCCTGGCTAGTGTCCGCCACCGGCTGGATCCGCCGGACCGACGGCACGCTCCTCCTCGACCCGAGGCCGGGCCCGATCGTTGACCGCGAGACGTTCGTCGCCGGGGAGAACCGCGCACATGGGCTCGAGCTCTCGCTACGACGTCTGTTCGGCAGATGGACGACATCGCTCGGCTACGCGTGGACCCGCTCGGAATCGGAGGCGATGGGCCTCACGTTTCCGGCCTCGAGCGAGCGCCGCCACGCGGTCGACGCGGTAGCGAGCGTGCGGCTGGGGGAAAGTTGGCGCGCGGGCGCGGCCTGGCGCTGGACGAGCGGGGCGCCGTTCACGCGCTTCTTCTCGGCCGTCTTCTCCTGTCAGGGGGCACAGCCGTGCACGATCGCCGAGCCCGCCGTCGTCGAGGACCCCAACGCCGAGCGCGGACCCACGTGGTCGACGCTCGATCTCCTCGCCGAGTGGACGCGCGACCGCGGGAGCTGGGCGCTCAGCGTGTACGGCCAGCTCTCGAACGCGCTCAATCGCGACAATGCCCTCACCTACATGGGCACCGTGCGCTGCGCGGACGCGGGCCTGCCGTGCCAGACCATCGAGGACGAGTTCGAGCGCGGCCTGCCGATCCTCCCCGTGGTCGGCGTGAGGATGGCCTTCTGACGTGCGGGTGGAGTCCCTCTATGACGCGCATCGCACGGCCCTGGTCCGATACCTCGCGCGGTTCTCCGGCGACTCCGACCTCGCCGAGGACGCCGCGCAGGAGGCGTTCGTGCGGCTCGCCGAACGGCCGCCCGCGCGCGACGAGAACCTGCGCGCCTGGCTCTTCACCGTGGCCACCCGCATCGCCGTCGACCAGGCGCGCACGCGCCGCCGC
>DASRVB010000294.1:0-6571 GCA_035687725.1 Gemmatimonadota bacterium | reverse complement strand
AAAATGCGGAGAACCACGCTCGGTGCGTGCACGTGCGCGCTCGCGATCCTCATGTCATTCGGGTACGCACAGGCACAGCAGCAGGACTCGCCCATGCGCTACGTCACCGTCACGACCTTCGACGTTCCGTACGGCCCGGATCGCCCGAAGGTGATGGCCTTCCTAAACGAATACTTCCTGCCGGCCACTCAGCTTCATCCCAATGTCCGCAATTTCCGGCTCCTCACCCACGTCTGGGGAAGCGACGGGATGCAGGTCATCATGCAGGCGGAGTACGACAACTGGGCGGACATCGAGGCCGACTGCGGCCAGCCCTGTGACGATTACTTCGATCAGCACGCAGCCCCGACCGTAGGCGAGGACGGGTACGTGGAGTATCAGGAGATGTCCGATTTGTTCAACAAGGCCTACAGCAGTCATACGGACGAGATCTACCTGACCAACATGGATCGCGCGATGGTGGAGGGGAAGACACCGAATTGGGTGGGGCCCACTCCAGCAGCATCCGGCGTCGCCAGCGGCAACTAGAGCACTACCAAGCCGCGGCTGCGGCCGTCGTCATACGATTCAACGGGCCCGAGGATGGATTTCGAGGGCCCGTTGTCGTTGGCGAGCTATTCCGCCGGCCGCGGATCGCCCGCGTCTTGGCCGAGGGAGCGGCCGGGCGCATATTCATCCGGTTCCCGCATTCCCCAGGACACCAAACCGTCGACATCTCTGCCATGGGCGCCGGGACCGCCATCCCATCGTGAATCAGACCGCGTCGAGTCGGCTGCCCCATCGTCTTTCGGTCGTGTGGTTCAGCGACCTCGTCGGCTGGAGCAGCCTCACCGCGGCGGACGAGGACAAGGCGATCGCCCTCATGCGGCGCTTCCAGGCCGCCGTGCGCGCGGTCGTGTCCGAAGACAAGGGCCGGATCGTCAAGTTCATCGGCGATGCCGCGCTGGTCGAGTCGCCGAGCGCGGAGGCGGCCGTGATCGCCGCCGACGAGGTGCGCGGGCTCATGCTGGCCGGCGAGTCGATCCGTACCGGCATCCATCTCGGTGACGTGGCCGTCGGCCCGGATGGAGACCTGTACGGCGACGGGGTGAATACCGCGCAGCGGATCCAGACCGTGGCCGAGGCGGGGCAGATCGTAGTGAGCGGCGACGTCTGGCGACAGCTGCGGAACAGGTCCACGTTCCGCTTCGAGCCGCTGGGCGAACGCGAGCTCAAGGGGGTCGAGGCGCTCGATCTCTATGTCGTCACCGAGGTCGCCAGATCCCGTCCGACGGCGGGCGCGGCGGATCGTCCGGCCTCGCCCGAACCGGCCGCGACCGCCGCGCCGACCGACCGCTCGATCGCCGTCCTTCCGTTTATGAACCTGAGCTCCGATCCCGAGAACGAGTACTTCAGCGACGGGATCACCGAGGAGATCCTGAACGCCCTCGTCAAGGTGAGCGATCTCAAGGTCGCTTCACGCACCTCGGCGTTCGCCTTCAAGGGGCATCAAGGAGACGTGCGGGAGATCGCCGAGAAGCTGGGCGTCGCCACGGTGCTGGAGGGAAGCGTCCGTAAGGCCGGTAGCCGCGTCCGCATCACGGGTCAGCTGATCGGCGCCCAGGACGGCTACCATCTGTGGTCCGAGACGTACGACCGCCAGCTCGAGGACATCTTTGCGATCCAGGACGACATCGCGCAGTCGATCGTCACGGCGCTCAAGGCGACGCTGGCCGTCGAGGAAGGCGAGAAGCTGGTCGTTCCGACGACCGACAACCTCGAGGCGTACACCCAGTATCTGAAGGGGCGATTCCAGTACAACAAGGACACGGAGGCCGGCTTGCGCCAGAGCCTGGAGTTCTATCAGCAGGCCCTTCAGCACAGCCCGGATTACGCCAGGGCATGGGCCGGGATCGCCGATACCTGGATGCATCTGGCCGATGACTACGTGCAGCCGGACAAGGGATACGCGGCGGCGAAGGAGGCGGCCGAGCGGGCCCTCGAGTTGGAGCCCGACCTGGCGGAAGCCCACACCGCCCGCGGGAAGGTGCTCGGCTGGTACGAGTGGAAGTTCGCTGAGGGAGAGCTGGCGCTCCGGCGCGCGGTAGGCGCGAATCCGAACTACGCGGACGCGCATTGGGCGTTGGGCAGCCTCCTTCCGACCACGGGCCATATGAAGGAAGCCCTTCAGGAGATCCGGATCGCTCAGATGCTGGACCCCCTGTCCCCCGTGGTCGCGTACTGGCACGCGCGCTACCTGCTCTACGCGCGGCGCATCCAGGAGGCGATCGAGGAGGGACAGAGGGCGCTCGGTCTGGATCCCGAGTACGTGTACGGAGTGGCGATTCTCGGCCGTGCCGAGTTGCTCCAGGGGGAGTACGAAGCGGCAATCGATTCGTTCCGGCGGTGCGTCGAGCTCGCGAGATCGAACACGTTCCGGGCGTATCTTGCCTACGGGTTGGCGTCGGCGGGTCGCGACGGGGAGGCCCGCGAGATCCTCGAAGGGATCCGTCACGGGGAAGGACCCGACTACGTCCGAAGCGAGCTCCTTGCGGCGGTACAGGGCGCCCTCGGCGAGAGGGACGAGGCGTTCCGGGAGCTCGAACGGGCGTACGCGGATCGCTCCGCGGGACTCATCTACCTCCACCTAGATCCGCTGTACGATTCGCTACGGGAAGATCCCCGCATGGACGAGATGGTGAAGCGGATCGGACTTCAGTGAGCAGCCGACCATCGAGCCAGCTTCCGCATCGCGTTTCGGTCGTCTGGTTCAGCGACCTGGTGGGATGGAGCAGCCTCACGGCCGAGAACGAGGATCAGGCGATCTCGCTGGTGCGGCGTTTCCAGGCCGCCGTGCGCGCGGTGGTCGCGGGGGAGAAAGGTCGGGTTGTCAAGTTCATCGGCGACGCCGCGCTGGTGGAATCCCCGAGCGCAGAGGCAGCGATCCGGGGGGCGACCGAACTGCGCGGTCTCATGCAGGCGGGCGAGACGATCCGCACTGGCGTTCACCTGGGGGACGTGGCCGTTGCGCCGGACGGGGACCTCTACGGCGACGGGGTGAACACCGCCCAGCGGATCCAGACGGTGGCCGAGCCCGGACAAATCGTCGTGAGCGGAGACGTCTGGCGGCAGCTCCGGAACCGGCCCTCCTACCGGTTCGAACCGCTCGGGGAGCATAGCCTCAAGGGCGTCGAGGCGATGGAGCTCTTCCTGGTGCTCGAGGCGCCGAGCGATTCCGGAGCGGTCCAGGCCGACTCACCGAAGAACGCCGCACCCGAGTCCCGGCCTGTCGTCGAGCGCTCGATCGCCGTTCTGCCGTTCATCAACCTGAGCTCCGATCCCGAGAACGAGTACTTCAGCGACGGGATCACCGAGGAGATCCTGAACGCGCTCGTCAAGGTCAGCGACCTCAAGGTCGCCTCTCGCACGTCCTCGTTCGCCTTCAAGGGGCACCACGGCGACGTGCAGGAGATCGCGGAGAAGCTCAAAGTGGCCACCGTGCTCGAGGGAAGCGTTCGGAAAGCGGGCAACCGCGTACGCATCACTGGCCAGCTGATCGGCGCCGCGGACGGCTACCATCTGTGGTCCGAGACCTACGACCGCCAGCTCGAGGACATCTTCGCTATCCAGGACGACATCGCACAGTCGATCGTGACGGCCCTGAAGGCCACGCTGGCGGTGGACGAGGGGGAGAAGCTTGTCACAGCGACGACCGACAGCCTGGAAGCGTATACGCTCTATTTGAAGGGGCGTTTCGCCTTCAACAAGTTCACCGAAGAGGGTTTGCGGCGGAGCCTCGAGCTGTACGCGGAAGCCCTCGAGGAGAGCCCGGACTACGCCCGCGCGTGGGCCGGGATCGCCGACTCCTGGATGAACCTGGCCGACGACTGGGTCGCTCCTGAGGTGGCCTATGTCGGGGGGAAGGAGGCTGCCGCGAGAGCTCTCGAGCTCGATCCCGATCTTGCCGAAGCCAATACCGCTTTGGGGAAGGTGTACACCTGGTACGACTGGGATTTTATTCGCGGTGAGCTGGCGCTGCGGCGCGCTGTGGCCTCGAACCCCAACTACACGGACGCCCACTGGGCGCTCGGTACCCTCCTACCTGCCGTCGGGCGGTTGGATGAGGGAATCCGGGAGATGCGAGCCGCCCAGAAGCTCGATCCCCTGTCGCCGACGTTCAGCCAATGGCTCGCCCGGTTCCTCCTCTACCAGCGGCGGTCGACGGATGCGGTCGAGGAGTCACTGCACACCCTCGACCTGGACCCCGAATATGCACGCGGGCATATGACCCTTGGCCTTGCGCGGATGCAGGTAGAGGGGCCAAACGCGGGCCTGGAGTCCTTGAGGCAAAGCGCCGAGATGAGCTGGTCGCCTTCGTTCCAGGCTTTCCTGGCGTACGGGCTTGCTGCGGCGGGACAGGCAGCGGAAGCCCGTCGTATCCTCGAGGAGCTCGATTCCCAGGGTCGTGAGAGTTACGTCCGGGCGGAGTTCCTGGCCGCCGTCTACGGGGCATTGGAAGATCCGGACGAGGCGTTCCGCCAGCTCGACCGCGCGTACGCGGACCGCTCCGCCGGTCTCATCTACCTCCATCTCGACCCTATGTTCGATTCCCTGCGCGACGATCCCCGATTGAGCGCCCTCGTTGAGAAAATCGGTCTGCGATAATCCCTAGCGGCCTTTCGCGGGCTCGAGATCGATCCGGAACTCGTCGTCGCTTATGGACGCCTCGAGGATTTCGACTCCGCGGAAGAACTCGTCGCCCGACACGAGCTCGAGGATCCGGTCCTTATCCTGCGCCTCCACGCGGCTCCCGAGGATCACGGTCGTCAGGAGCCCCTCGGGAAGCGGGACGTACTGCTCGCCGTCCACGCTCTGCGCGGGGTCGAGCGGCAGGACGAGCCGCCATTCGCACTCGTAGGACCAGTCGTTACTCTTCGTGAAGAAGAACCGATTCGCGAGGAACTCCGCGAGCGCGTCCTTGGGGGCATCGGTGTCCGACGCGGTGACCCGCGGGCGCCGACGGCTGTACTCGACCCGCTGGAGCGATGGGACTCCGTCCTCACTCCCGATGCGCTGGTCGAAGAACGCATGCTGCGGGTCGAATCCGTAGACGAGCCCGCGATGCCCATCGGCATAGTGCCCCCACATGAGGAGACTGTCGGGGGTCTCCGTGAAGCAGAGCATCCCCACGCGAGCGCCCGCCGCGGCATGGACGACCCGCGAGAGGTGCGGCGCCATCTCGTCCATGGTCCCGCCGATTCCGGCAGCGCTGATCCGGCGCCGGAGCTCGTCGGGTGGCAGCTCCTTCCGGAGCGCCTCGGCGGTGACGCCGCGCCCGCGGGCCGTCGCCGCGTAGATCTCCTCGAGTCCGGCGTCGTCCAGCCACTCGGCGAGGAGGGCCGCGACCCGATCCTCGGGCAGGAGCGTCTCGACCTTCGGCAGGACCTCGAACGGATCGTTGAAGCCGATCGGCGACGGCACGCGAAGCCGCTTCTCGTCGAGCAGCCGCACGCCGTCCCGGCGGACGTACTTGTAGAGCCGGTCGGGAAGCTTCAGGTCCATCACTGCCGGCGCGATCCGGTTTCGTCGGGGTCGGAGGTCGCGAGCATCGCCGGTCGGAGGATCGCATCCGCGAGCGTAGCCGCGGCTCTGGGACCGAGATCGAAGAACAGGCTGGGCTCGATGAGCTCGAGCTCCATCAGCACTGGACCGCTCGCCGTCTGGACGAGATCGACCCGCGCGTAGAGCCAGGGATGCCGGGCGGCCGCGAGGGCCGCCGCGCCGAACGCGCGCTCCTCGTCGCCGACCTCGCAAGGCTCGATGCCACCGCCGAACTCGGACTGGACGCGGAAGTCGCCCACCGCGGGTCGCTTCCGCACGGCGTGACGGAACCCGCCGTCGACGTAGATCAGCGAGAGCTCGCCCCGCGTTCCGATCTCCGGCACGAAGGCCTGGACCACGGCGCCCGACGACACGAGCGGGGTGATGTCAGCGTCTTCGAGCTCGGCGCCCGAGTCGACGAGCAGCGTCCCCCAGGCGGTCGCCGATATGCGGGGCTTGACGACCGCCGAGGCCGCTCCCGTCTCGGCGAGGAAGCCTCCCACATCGGGGAATTCCCCCGGCTCTGTCCACCACGTGGGCGGCAGAGTGACGCCGCGGTCCCATAGGTCACGCAGATAGATCTTGTCCATGTTCCAGAGCACGGTCGCCGGCGGGTTCCAGAGCGCAGACGGCGCGTCGCTCCACGCTTCGACCCAGGCCTGGAACTCGGCGGGTCGGCGGTGATAGTCCCAGGTCGACCGGAGGACGACGTGGGCGCCGTTCGACCCCAGAGAAATCGCGTCCCAGGGCTCCGCGGTCACGCGCGCTCCGCGCATCTCCAGCTCGCGGCCGAGCCGCGCGTCGGAAGGGGTGAGCGGATGGCTCCGCGCCGTCGCCAGGATGACGTGCGGCTGGGCTTTCAGGACGCTCGGCATGGCGCCCCAGGATACGACCGCGGCGCTCCCTGCGCGACGTGACGCTTCCCTGCGCGACGCGGCGCTCCAGGCCTGATGCTGGAAAACTAGCACTACCCGTGCGGGGACCGTACCTT
>DASRVB010000293.1:0-7688 GCA_035687725.1 Gemmatimonadota bacterium | reverse complement strand
GAGGTACGTAATGCCGAAGATGAAGACCAACCGCGGCGCCGCGAAGCGGTTCAAGAAGACGGCGAACGGGAAGATCAAGCGCAAGAAAGCGTTCCTGCGCCACATCCTCACGAAGAAGGCGGGCAAGCGGAAGCGGGCGCTGCGCAAGTCCACATACGTGCACAAAGCCGACGAGGGCCGGGTGAACCGGCTCCTGTCCTCCTAGGGCGAACGCAGAACAGGAGGAATCCCCATGCCTCGCGCATCGAACAACGTCCAGCGCACCAAGCGCCGGAAGAAGATCCTGAAGGCCGCTCGCGGCTACCGTGGCTCGCGCTCGAAGCTGTACATGCCCGCGAAAGAGACGCTGGAACGCGCGCTCCAGTATGCGTATCGCGACCGGCGCGACAAGAAGCGGCAGTTCAGGAAGCTCTGGATCACGCGCATCAACGCCGCGGCTCGCGAGCACGGCCTCTCGTACTCGCGGTTCATGCACGGACTCAAGGCGGCCGAGATCGACATCGACAGGAAGCTGCTGGCCGAGCTCGCGATCAACGATCCCGACGGGTTCGCGGAGCTGGCCGCGACGGCGAAGGCCCAGCTCTAAGAGAGTTTTCGGTCGGCCATTTCAAGATCCGAGGACCAATTGATTGACGCGCTCCGCGAGCGGCTGGAGGCTCTCCGCCGCGAGGTGGTGCGTCAGCTGGAAGCCGCTTCGGGCCCGGCGGACGTAGAGGAGATCCGCGTCCGCATACTGGGAAAGAAGGGGGCCCTCACCGCGGAGGCCAAGGCGATCGGCGGGCTCGAGCCCGCCGCGCGGCCCAAGGCGGGCGAGCTCGTCAACGAAGTGAAGGGCGCCCTCGAGCGGGCGATCGCCGGGCGCGAGGAGGAGCTGGCCGGCGGCGAGCGGGCGCGTCGGCTGGCGGACGAGGCGCTCGACGTCACGCTGCCGGGCCGCCGTCGCCGCCAGGGAACCCGCCATCCGCTCTCGATCGTCACCGACGAGCTGCTCGAGGTATTCCGGCGCATGGGGTTCTCCACCGCCACGGGCCCCGAGGTGGAAACACCCTGGCACAACTTCGAAGCGCTCAACATCCCCGCCGGTCATCCAGCACGCGAAGAGATGGACACGATCTACCTCGCGGGGATGGACAGGCTGCTCCGGACCCATACCTCGCCCGTCCAGATCCGCGTCATGGAATCGCAGGATCCACCGGTGAGGGTCGTCTGCCCGGGCCGGGTGTTCCGCAGCGACACCCCCGATGCCTCGCATTCGCCGTTCTTCCATCAGATCGAGGGTCTCTGGGTCGACGAGGGGATCTCGCTCGGGCATCTCAAGTGGGCGCTGATCGAGTTCGTGCATCAGTTCTTCGGGCCCGACGTCGACACCCGCTTCCGGCCTTCGTACTTCCCGTTCACCGAACCCTCGGGCGAGCTCGACATGGAGTGTCTGCTCTGCCATGGCGACGGGTGCCGCGCGTGCAAGAGCACGGGCTGGCTAGAGCTCCTGGGGTGCGGCATGGTCCATCCCGCGGTGCTCGAGGCCGTGGGTTATGACAGCGAGCGCTATACGGGCTTCGCCTGGGGGATGGGCGTCGAGCGCGTCGCGATGCTCCGCTACGGCGTGCCCGACATCCGCCTCTTCTACGAGAACGACGCGCACTTCCTGCACCAGTTCGAGGCGCGATGAGGGTCTCGTACCAGTGGCTGGCGAGCTTCTTCCCGGCAGGCGCCTTCGACGGGCTGCCCCCCGAGGAGCTGGCCAGGCTGCTGACGCGGCAAGGCTTCGCCGTGGACGAGGTGCGACCTGCATTCGCCGAGTTCACGGGTGTCGTGCTCGGGAAGGTCGTCCAGGCGGGACCCCATCCGAACGCCGATCGGCTCACGCTCTGCGAAGTGGAGGCCGGCGACGGCGCGCGTCAGGTCGTCTGCGGGGCGCCCAACGTCGAGGTGGGAGCGATCTACGGGTACGCGACCGTCGGCTCGCGGCTTCCCGGCGACCGGCAGATCCGGCGCGCGAAGATCCGCGGCGTGGAGTCGCAGGGGATGCTCTGCTCGGCGCCCGAGCTGGGACTCGACGCCCTCGGCGGGCCCGAGGGCATCTGGCCGATCGGAGGCGCGAGCGAGGCGGACCTCGGCCGGGACCTCCGGGAGGCGCTTGCGCTCGACGACACGATCCTCGACATCGACGTCACGTCGAATCGCGGGGACGCCCTCTCGCACCTTGGGATCGCCCGCGAGGTCCAGTGGATCGTCGACGAGGATCTCGAGCTGCCGGCGATCCGGCTCGACGAGAGGGGCGACCAGGCGGAGTCGCGCAGCGGGGTGGAGATCAAGGACATCGAGGGTTGCCCGCGGTATTTCGGGAGGCTGATCGAGGGGATCCGCGTGGGAACGTCTCCGGCGTGGCTGCAAACACGTCTCGTCTCGGTGGGGCAGCGGCCGGTCAGCAACGTCGTCGACGCGACCAACTACGTGATGGTCGAGCTCGGCCAGCCGCTTCACCCGTTCGACTTCGAGCGCCTCGCCGGAGGGCGGATCGTCGTCCGGCGGGCGAAGGACGGCGAGCGGTTCGTGACGCTGGACGGAAAGGAGCGGACCCTCGACGCGGACATCACGATGATCTGCGACGCGGAAGCGCCGGTCGCGGTCGGGGGCGTCATGGGTGGTCTCGAGTCGGAGATCTCGGAGGGGACGCGGACCGTGTTCCTGGAGAGCGCCCACTTCGATCCCGCCCGCGTCACGCGCGCCGTCCGGAAGCTCGGCCTCCCGAGCGAGGCGTCCACCAGGTTCGCGCGGGGCGTGGATCCCGAGCTGCCGGAGATGGCGCTCGATCGCGCCGCTGCCATGATCGCCGAACTGTCCGGTGGCAGCGTGGCTCCCGGCCGGGTCGGGGCGGATCCGAGGGGACAGGCCGGGCGGCCGCGGATCGAGCTGCGTCTCGCGCGGCACGAAACGCTCGTCGGGAAGCCGACCACGATCGAAGCCGCGCGGAAGGCGCTCGAGACGCTCGGGTTCGGTATTACGGACGCCGAAGGAGATGGTCTGACGGTCGAGGTGCCGAGCTGGCGCTTCGACGTGACGCGCGAGGCGGACGTGATCGAGGAAGTGGCCCGCCTGGAGGGCTACGATGCAGTGCCGGCGACTCCGCTGCCGGCGCCGCCGGTCGCTCCCGGGCGCGAGCCGCGTCAGCGTGCGATCGGGCGAATCTCCGAGGCGTTTCGGGCCGCGGGCTTCAGCGAGGCCTGCACCCCGTCGTTCGTGCCCGAGGGCGTGCTGGGTGCCGGGACCCCTATTGACAATCTGGTTGAGATACGAAATCCTATCTCCAAAGCCGATCGTTTCTTGAGGCCATTCCTGATACCGAACCTCGTAGGTGCGGTGGTACACAACCTGAAGCGGGGAGCGCGTCGCGCGAAGCTGTTCGAGATCGGCCATGCCTTCGCGCGCGTGGCGGGGGAGGTCGAGGAAACGGAGAGAGTGGCACTGGCGGCCGCGGGGGCGCGGTCGCCGCTGGACTGGTCCGAGCCCGATCCTCCGGAATACGACTTCTGGGATCTCAAGGGGGACATCGAGGACGTGCTGGCCGCCGCCGCGGGGATCTCGCCGCGGTTCTCGAAAGGATCGCGAAGCTGGCTCCATCCGGGGCGGCAGGCCGAGATCGAGGTCGAGGAAGGGACCGCGCTCGGATTCTGCGGGGAGGTCCACCCGGCGGTTGCCGAGGCGTGGGGGTCCGAGCGGAGGCTCTTCGTGGCCGAGCTCGAGCTCGCCGCGTTCCAGGCTCTCGACCCGGAGATGCGGATCGAGGAGTGGAGTCGCGAGCCCGCGGTGGAGCGCGATCTCGCGCTCGTGGTTCCGGCAGGCGACCTCGCCGCGGACGTCCTGGCGGCGGTCTCGGATTCGGGAATCGATCATCTCGCGGGCGTGCGGGTATTCGATCGGTATGCCGGGCCGCAAGTGCCGGAAGGCCATTACAGCCTCGGCCTCCGTCTTACCTTCGAGGCGGATCGCACGCTGATGGACGAGGAGGTGGACATCGAGATGACCCGGCTGCTCGAGCGTCTCCGGAGGGAGCGCGGATATGAGATCCGGTGAAGCGCGGTCGGCCCGCGGCAGGAACGAGCAGCGCGATCCGGTGCAGGGATCGCTCGAAGGGATCCTGCCGTCGGAAGAGCCCACAGCCCGCGAGAAGGAGTCGGTCGATGTGTCGAAACCGCCCGTGAAGAATCGACCGAGCCGTCCCCGCAACGATGACGACGGGAAGGGTGCGGATGCCCTGCGCGCGTCGCTGGACGCGCTGGAGGAAAACATTACTTTGCTCCTCGCGCGGCACGAGAGCCTGGCCGCCGCGCGCGCGGCTGACACGGAACGCCGCCGGTCCCAAGGCGCGCTCGATCCGATCGAGCTCGACAAGCGCGTCCAGGCCCTGGAGGCGGACAAGGAGCGGCTGGAACGACACTCCGCCTTCCTCGAGGAACGCATCCGGGGACTCCTTTCCCGAGTGCGCTACGTGATCGAGTCGTGAGATGAGCGATGCTCCCGGCACGACACGCGTCACGATCCTCGACGAGCCGTTCGCGATCCGCTCCGAGGCCGATCCGGAGTACACCCGGAGGGTGGCGGGGCACGTGGACAGCTCGCTGCGCGAGATTCGCGAGAAGGCTCCTTCGATGGAGCCGTTCCAGGCGGCGGTGCTGGGGGCGATGGAGATCACCGACGAGCTGTTTCGCGCCCGCGTACGGCAGGACGAGCTGGAAGGCGAGATAGCCGAGCGCATCGCGAAGCTGGCCGACGTGGTCGGTCAGGCGCTGAAGAAGACGGGTTCGAGCCCGTCGAAGAGGGGGAAGGAGACGAGAGCGCGCTGAAAGACCCCGTCTGGGGGCGCTGGGAAGACCAATTTTTTGAGCCAACACGTCCCGATAGGGATCCTCGCTTCGTCCGTCGATCGCATGCCTCTTCGGAGGAAACGAGACGCGGTCGAGGAGGGTACCCACTGTTACACGAGGGCGTCAAAAAATCCTTTCTGGTGTTCCCGGCGGGGTCTTTCCGTTCGCTCGCGTCACCCATTCGCCGCTTGATCCGAATCCACCGAATCCGACGAGCACCGACGCTGGGCATCGCCGCCGTCGCGATGGCCCTCTTCGCTTGCGCCCGAAGCGACGTCGAGCCGATCGGGGAGCTCGACGTCGATCCGGACAGCCTGGGGTTCGATTCCCTGGCCGTGGGCCGGGTGAGCCCCGCCCGCATCGTACAGTGGTCGAACGAGAGCGCCGACACGGTGCGAGTGACCGACCTGATCGTGGGCGGCCCCGCCGCTGCCGACTTCGTGCTCGCGGAAGACCTCTGCGGAGCGGCAACTCTCCTGCCGGGCGAGACGTGCAGCGTCGCGGTGCTGTTCGGGCCACGCGACATCGGCATCCGTCAGGCTACCCTCGCGGCAGGCGCGGGATCGGATGCCATCGTCGTGCTGACGGGGACGGGGAGCGATGGGGACCCAGCCGTTCCGGGAGTCGACGGGCTCGTCCGCGCCGTGCCCGAGACCCTCGACTTCGGTGAGCAGCCGGTCGGCACGCCCAGCGGGCCGCTCGGCGTTCGTCTCGTCAACCAGCACCAGGGGCCCGTGCAGTTCGCCGCGCGTGTGCACAATGGGGCGCCCGGCTCCGGCTTCCGGATCGCGCTGGACCGCTGCTCGAACGAGATCCTCCGCCCCGGCCGGGCGTGCACGGTCCAGGTGCTGCTGGATCCCCCGGCCGAGGGGCTCCTGACCGGCGAGCTCGTTCTGAGAGACCTGAACGGCCAACGGGACCAGGCGGTGCCGCTCTCGGGCATCGGGGTCGCGCCCGGGCCCGACGTGGTCGTCGAAGGAGAACCGCCGCTCGCCTCTCTGTCCGTGTCCGTGATCCCTCGCATACTCGAGTTCGGGGTCGAGACCGTGGGGGCGACGAGTCCGGTGCGTGTCGTGAGCATCGAGAACGAGGGGGCCGCGAACGTGACGCTCCGATCGCTGGTCGTGGCCGGGGACCATGCGACCGACTTCCGCATCGCACGAAGCGATTGCAGCGGCGGGTTGATCCCGACACGCACGTGCACGCTCGGGATCGTGTTCGAGCCTTCCGGCGCGGGCCTCCGAACGGGCCGGGTCGAGGCGCGAACGGACACGGGTCTGGAGCCCGCGCTCATACTCCTCGGCGGCACCGGGGAGGTGCGGTGAGGGGAACCGCGTCGCGGGCCGCAAGGGTCCGGCCGTGAGGGTGCTGTTCGTCGCCGACGTCTTCGGTCGCCCGGGACGGCGGGCGCTCGAGTGGGGGATCGAGCTCCGCCGCGCGATCGCCGCGCCGGACCTTGTCGTCGTGAATGGCGAGAACGCGGCTGGAGGGTTTGGCATCACCCCCGACATCGCGCGCGAGTTCCTGGGGCTCGGCGCGGACGTGATCACTACCGGGAATCACGTCTGGGACAAACGCGAAATCTACGCCGCTCTCGAGGACGAGCCGCGACTGCTCCGGCCGGACAACTACCCGCGTGGGAACCCCGGCCGCGGCGTCTGGATCGGGAACGCGGGAGGCGTGCCGTGCGCGGTCCTGAACCTCCAGGGTCGCGTGTTCATGAAGGAGATCGACTGCCCGTTCCGCCGACTCGACGCGCTCCTGGAGGAGCCCGCCGTCCGCGGGGCGAAGGTCGTGGTAGTCGACTTCCACGCCGAGGCCACGGCCGAGAAGATCGCGATCGGCCGCTACGCCGACGGGCGCGTCAGCGCGGTGATCGGGACCCATACCCACGTGCCGTCCGCGGACCCGCGGATCCTGCCGGGAGGAACGGCGTACGTGACCGACGCGGGGATGACGGGGCCGCACGGAGGCGTCATCGGGGTCGAGGCCGGCGCCGCGGTCGAGCGCTTCCTGCGGCAGACCCCCAACCGATTCACGGTGGCGGAGACGGACGTGCGCTTCCAGGCGATCTCGCTGGACATCGACGGAGCCACCGGCCGGGCGCACGCGATCGAGAGGATCGATGAGCCGGTCGGCTGAGGGCCTCCGGGTCCGGGGCGGCTCGGCGCGATGACGGCGTTCCTGCGGGCCCCCATGGGATGGGTGGAGGTCATCTGCGGCCCCATGTTCAGCGGCAAGTCGGAGGAGCTGATCCGGCGGTTGCGCCGCGCCCAGATCGCGCGCCAGCGCGTCCAGGTATTCAAGCCGATGATCGACGATCGCTATGCGCGGGAGGAAATCGTCAGCCACTCCGAGCAGCGGATCTCCGCGCGGAACGTCCACTCCGCGCGCGAAATCCTCGAGCTGGTGGATCCGAGGACGCAGGTCGTGGGGATCGACGAGGCGCATTTCTACGACGACGAGATCGCTTCGGTCGTCGAGAGCCTGGCGAACATGGGAAAGCGTGTGATCGTGGCCGGCCTGGACCTCGATTACCTCGGCCAGCCGTTCGAGCACGTCACAGGGATTCTCGCGCAGGCGGAGGAGATCACGAAGTCTCTCGCGATCTGCATGCGCTGCGGCAACCCCGCGAGCCGCACGCAGCGCCTCGTGCCGAGCGAGGAGCGGATCGTGGTCGGCGGCGCGAGCGCGTACGAGGCGCGCTGCCGGCAGTGTTTCGAGCCGCGGCTCGGGCAGGTGGAGCTGCCGCTGGGAGAGCGGCGGGCGGGATCGTGACCGCGCGGCCGATCGACGGACGGGCGATCGCGGCGCGGATCCGCG
>DASRVB010000292.1:0-4703 GCA_035687725.1 Gemmatimonadota bacterium | reverse complement strand
CCGCACGCGGGCGACCTTCCGGAGGGCCGAGTTCGGCTTCTTCGGGGTCGTCGTGTACACGCGCGTGCAGACCCCCCGGCGCTGCGGGCAGTCCGTGAGCGCCGGAGCGCTGGTCTTCGCCTTGACTTCCCTGCGGCCCTTCCGGACCAGCTGATTGATCGTCGGCACGTTGTGTTCCGTTCCTGTGCGCTCTCCGGGCGGCACGAGCCGACCCGCGGGGGCGGCTGATCCCGGATGTGGTCGTAAAGGACGGCCCGGAATCCCGGTCCGCGGAAAAATCGAGAACGCGAAAGATAGCCGGAAACGCCGGGGCGTCAAGGGCGCGCGAGGGCCGATTCGTCGTCGAAGGCGGCCAGGAGCCGCCTCGCGGCTTCGTCCCAGGAATAGAACGCGGCCCGGGGCGGGCCGGCGCGAGCCAGAGCTTCCCTCCTCGCCGGATCCTGCAGCATCCTCGACAGGATCCCGGGCAGCTCGACCGGGTCGCCGAAGTACTCTGCCGCCTCGGCGCAGACCTCCTCCAGCGCCGGGATCCTCGCGGCGACGACCGGAGCGCCGCTGGCCATGGACTCGAGGGCCGGCAGCCCGAACCCTTCGATCTCCGCGGGCAGGACGACGCAGGCGGCCCGCCGGTAGAAGGCGGCAAGGGTCGCATCCGGCAGGAACCCCGGCCGGACCACACGGGAGCGGGCCGTTCCCGCCTCCTCGAGCGCCTGCTCCACGGAGGCGCGCTCCAGAGCCGTGCCCTGCTCCGACCCGACCAGTACCAGCAGGTACGGCCGGTCGGGATCCGCGGGCATGCTCCCGAACGCCCGGATCAGGTCCGGAACCCGCTTGTGGGGTCCGATCGCTCCCACGTACAGGACGAACCGCCGCCCGGCAGGCACCCACGGCTCGACCAGCCCGGCGTCTTCCGGGAGACCGTGGGGCGAGAAGATGGGGGCGGCTCCAGCCCCGAGGACGACGACGGGCCGGTCGCCGACCGGAAGCCGCTCGCGAATCGCCCGGGCGGAGGCGATGGTCGAGGTGGCGAAAAAGGAAGCCTGGCGGCAGGCCAACCGCGTCTTGGCGCGCCAGCGGAGCCGCGCCGATCGCGGCCCCAGCCACTCCTGGGGCAGGGTCTCGGGAATCGCGTCGTGGACGATGAGACCGAGCCGGACACGGGGCGACACCGGGACGAACGCGTAATGGGTCGGGAAGAGCACCGCATCGAACCCGGAGAGGGCGCGTCCCATTCTCGCCATCTCGCGGAGCGACCTCCGCTCCTCCGGGGCGGCGATGTCGAAGCGCACGCCGCCCGCGGGCACGACTTCCCAGGCCATGTCGGGCAGATCGGCGCGCCCGTCGGCGGCGGAGTACAGGACCAGGGTCAGCTCGTGGGGCGAGCCGGCCCGTGCGAGCGCATGGGTCAGCTCCCGCGTGTAGCGGCCGATGCCGCGCGGATAGGGCCACGTGCTGCCCTCGATACCGATCCTCACACGGTCCTTGCCGCCAGGCGGACGCCGAGCCTGGAGCTCGGCCTCCAGTGGCCGTGGTGATGAAGCCCGAGCTCCATCGGGCCGTCCCGCACGACCTCCCATTGGAATCCCGACGCCAGTTGCTCGAGGAAGATCCGTCCGACCGCCTTCGTCAGCGGAACGCCGACGCAGGCGTGCTCGTAGATTCCGAAGGGCTGATACCGCTCGCGGGGGTAGGTCGCGTTCAGGAAGCGGTCCGGATCGAACTCCCTCGGCCGGTCGAACGCGTCGGCCGCGGTGTGGCTCTCGCGGATGCAGAGCCGGACCAGCCATCCGCGCGGGATGGCGAACCCCTCGAGCTCGATCGCGTCCGCGGTCGTGCGATACAGGTACTCGCTTTGCCGCAAGCGGAGGGTCTCGTCGACGAAGCGGTCGGCCGCGGTCGGCGCGTCCGCCGAGGCTTGCGCCTGGCTTGGCCGGATCCGCACGCTCCAGTCGGGCCGCTCGACGAGTAGCTTGAAGAGCCAGCCGCAGAGGCCCGCGACGTCGCAGCGCGCGATGTGGAGGAAGTACGCGAGGTTCTCGACGAAGACGGGATCCGCCAGGAGTTCCGGGTCGTTACGGATCGCCTGGCCGAGGAAGCTATCCGGCGTCGGCGCGTCTTCCCGTTCGAGCCGGGTGGCTTTCGCACGGACGATCCCGACGATCTCTTCCATCGCCGTCCGGGTGCGGATCCCGTCCCGCCACAGTCTCCGGTGATCGACGACCCCGTAGAGACGGGCGAGTCTGTCGCACGCGTCCTCGTCCGGGGCGATTCCGAAGAAGACCCGATTCATCGACAGGAAGACGAATCGATCGATGGCCGGATAGGGGCGAGCCCCCGAGCGGGGTCTCGGCGAAATGGCCGCCAGGGTCGCGAGCTCCCGGCTCGCCTGTTGCCGAATCGCCGGTTCGCAGGCGGCGAGCACGCCGGCCTTCATGCAGGCCTGGAGGCGCCTTCGATATTCGACGTGCGAGGCCGGTTCCATGTACCGGAGCAGACCGCCCGTGATGTACCGATCGACAAGAAGTGGAGCCGACGTCAGCCGATCCCGATGCTCGCGCAGGAACCGCTGGCAGCGCTCGAGGCCGACGATGCAGAGGACCGGTCGGTAGTACTGGTTGCTCTTGAAGATCGGGCCGAGCCGGGAAGCCTCCTTCTCGTAGAATTCGTAATCGGCGAGCGCGCGGATCGACGAGCGCAGGCCGAGCGATCCGGGTGGCCGGCGCCGGCGTGTTCCCGCCCTCGGCCGGGCACGCCACGCCATGATGGCCCAGCCAAGGAGGACGAGTGCCGCGAGCGGCGCCGTCGCGGAGGGCCACTTCGTGACCAGCCAGATCGCGGCCCCCATCCAGGCCAGAATCCCCGCGGCCAGCAGGACCATCGCACGCGGCGGGACTCCGCGAACGAGGAAAAGGGTCACTGCGATCCACACGGGGCTGGAGAGCACGACGAGGCCCGCGATCTGCCCGATTGTCATTCATCGCCTCACCGCTTACGGTTTTCGCCTGTTGCATGAGCGATTCTACGCACATCGAGTGTCCGGCAGCCATCTTTTGCGGCGGGGAGCATCTCCGCCTGGGGCGGCTCGGCGGCGCGCAGGCGAAGACCCTGCTCGTCACGCGCGACATTCCGCTGCTGTGGCGGTTGATCGATCACCTGACGGCGGCGGGGTTCTCGCGGATCGTCGCCGCCACCACACCTCGTCTCGAGCGGCAGATCGCCGGCTCGGTCGACGACTATCTCCGGACAGGCCGGATCGATGCCGACATCGAGGTGGTAGCGACTGCCGAGCAGCAGCGAGGTCTGATCTTCGGCCTGGCGCGCCTCCTCGAGACGTGGACGGCTGAGCGATGCCTCATCTGTTTCGGCGATATGTTCTTTCTGGGGAACCCGTTTCCGGCGTTCCGACCGCATGTCGAAGCAAACTACGACTGTCTCGGAGTCGCGCCCGCGAAGCTCGAAGAAGACAAAGGGCTGGGAGGTCTCGTGTACGAGGAGGCGAACAGGGTGCGCTCTATCGTCGAACGACCGGTCGGAGAGATAGTCGGCACGCCGCTCCGCTGGTCCGGCACAGCCCTTTTCGCCCGGCGCCCGGCCCTGGAAGGCATGGAGGATTTCGCGGCCGCTTCGGGCGACGATCGGCCTCCCGGAGACTTCTTCGAGTTCCAGCGACAGCGTGGCCGTGACATGCGCTGCGTGTTGGGCCCCGACTTCGTCAACGTCAACTCCCCGGATCAGCTTCTGCTGGCATCCCTGTACGCAGGACTGGAGGACGTCTCCGCCGGGCAGGGCGGCCGCCAGGACGGCCGTGGGTTTCTGTCGAGCAGACTGAGCGAGGCCGCCCAGGCGCTTCGCAGGGACATCGCTCTACAGGCTCGGCCGGATCGATGCTGAGGCGCGTTCCGCGCGCGAGCGTGGGTCTGCCCGTGTACAACGGGGAGGCATACCTGGGCGCGGCGATCGAATCGGTTCTCGCTCAGACCTTCGAGGATCTCGAGCTCATCGTCACCGACAACGCCTCGACCGACGGCACGCCGGAGATCATCCGCAGGTATCAGGCAGCGGATCCCCGGGTCGTGGTCCGGCGAAACGAGATCAATCAGGGGGCCGCGCGGAACTTCAACCTGGCATTCCAGCTCTCCCGCGCTCCGCTGTTCCGTTGGATGGCCGCGGACGATCTGCTCGAGCCGACCTGCATCGAGCGCTGTGTCGAGATCCTGGACGCGGATCCTGGCGTTGTCCTCAGCCATACGGACGTCCGGATCATCGACGAAACCGGCGCGACCAGGCTGCGCTTTCACTATCCCCCGCAACATGCCGACAGGGAGAGCCCGAGCCGGCGCTTCCTGGACGTCATGCGCCTGGATCGCTGGTGCGCGGAGCTCTTCGGGCTGGTTCGGGCTGACGTTCTGCGCACCACCCGGATGATGGATGGATATGTGGCCTCGGACCGAATCCTGCGCGCCGAGCTGGCGCTCCGTGGCCGCTTCCGGATCGTCCCCGAGCCGCTGTTTCTCAACCGCGACCACCCCGGCCGCTCGGTGCGCGCGCTTCCGGCCCATCACCTCCGGGGCGAATGGTTCGACCCCGCGCTGGCGGGCCGCAGGATCCTGCCCCACTGGCGGATCCTGGCGGAGTACGTGCGCTGCATCCGGTGCGCGGCGATCCCAGAGGCCGAGCGGAGGCGCTGCTACGCCCACATGGGC
>DASRVB010000291.1:0-6417 GCA_035687725.1 Gemmatimonadota bacterium | reverse complement strand
TCGCGTTTTTCATAGCGCGCACGGTCGAGCTCCGCGCGCGCGGCGACGGCTTCGGGCGCGTTGTCCTCGGCGCGCATGACCAGCACCTCGACGGGCGGCACGGCGGGAGCCTCCTCGGGGAGCGCCCCGGCGTCCGGCCGGACGGCTCCCGGGCGGCCGACCTGACGCCCGAGGGTCAGCCGCGCCGTTCGGAGTTGCGCCTCGGCATCGAGCACCGCCAGCTCGGCATCGGCTTTCTCCAGCTCGGCGCGCAGCGCGTCTGAACGCGTGGCGGTGCCGACCAGGCGCCGGGTCTCGGCGAACTCCAGCTGCCGGGTCGCGCGCTCCAGGCGCTGGCGCGCGGCCGCCAGCAGCTCTTCGGCCGCGGCCGCCTCGTAGAAAATTCGGGTGGTCTCGAGGATCGTCGCAAAGCGCTGGCCCCGCTCCCGCGCCTCGGCCGACCGCAGCGACGCCGACGCACCCTGCCATTGCGCCAGCTTGCGGCCGCCCGTGAAGACCTCGTAGCTCGTCTGGAGCTGGGCCGTGTAGCTCTCGGAAACGAGCTGTCCGGTCGACTGGTCGAACCGCTGGTTGCTCGAGTTGGCGTAGGTGGAGTTCGCGCTGAGAGAAGGGAGCCAGGCGCCGCGAGCCTCCAGGACGCCGGCCTCGGCCACCCGCGTCACTCCGCGCGCAGCCACGGCCGCCGGACTGCGCTCGAGCGCGAGCCGCACCGCCTCTTCCCGGGTCAGCGACTCGATGATCTCCTGCCCGCGCGCCGCGGGAAGCAGCGCGGCCAGGGCGAAAATCATCGTAAGGGCGAGTATCGGGAGGATGTATGGTCGGCGCATCGCATGACTCGGCACGGAATATACGCCCGTCAGCCAGGCACGTCCCCAAGCCTCGCCGCGCCCTGTCCTTCGTCGGCTTCGGACTTCATATTGAAGCCCCTCTGACAGCCTGACCTCTTTCCTTCCTTCGCTTTCGGACCCGTGACCGACTCGACCACGAGTCTCCAGCATCGCCTCGCTGTCGTCTGGTTCACCGACCTGGTGGGCTGGAGCAGCCTCGCGTCGCGAGACGAGGACCGGGCGATCGCGCTCGTGCGCCGCTTTCAGGCCGCCGTTCGCGCCGCGATCCCGTCCGACGGCGGGCGTGTCGTCAAGTTCATCGGCGATGCCGCGCTGGTCGAGTCGCCGAGCGCCGAGTCGGCGCTCCGATCGGCGGCGGCGCTTCGCGAGTCGCTGGACGAAGGGGAGTCGGTGCGCACCGGAGTCCACCTCGGGGACGTCGCCGTTGCCGGGGACGGCGACCTATACGGCGACGGTGTGAACACCGCCCAGCGAATCCAGACGGAGGCGGAGCCGGGGCAGATCGTGGTGAGCGAAGACGTCGCGCGCGGACTCCGTAGCCGGCCCGCGTTCCGCTTCGAGCCGCTCGGCGAGCGGCGTCTCAAGGGTGTCGAGCCGATGGAACTGTTCCTGGTGGTCGGCGTGGAGGCTCCGGCTCGCGAAGAGCCGGCGCACTCTCTCGCCGCGGAGCCGGCGACGCCCAGCGGTGTGCGCGCTCGATCGATCGCCGTTCTGCCGTTCGCCAATCTGAGCCCCGATCCCGACAACGAGTACTTCAGCGACGGCGTAACCGAAGAGATCCTGACCGCCCTGACCAAGCTGGGGGATCTCAAGGTGATCAGCCGGACGTCGGTAATGCAGTACAAGGGTACGACGAAGAGCGTGCGGCAGATCGGCGCCGAGCTGGAGGTGGGCGCCGTGCTGGAGGGAAGCATTCGGCGGGCCGGGAACCGCGTGCGGATCACGGCCCAGCTCATCGAGGCGCGAACGGACGTGCATCTGTGGGCGGAGAACTACGACCGGGACCTGGACGACATCTTCGCGATTCAAACCGATGTCGCCCAGCGGATCGTCCAGGCTCTCGAGGTGCATCTCTCGCCCCGCGAGAAGGCCCGGATCGCCGAGCGGCCGACGGAGAACGTCGAGGCCTACCAGTGGTTCCTGAAGGGGCGGTTCTTCCTGGCGCGGCGGACGCAGGACTCCATCCGCCTGGCGATCGAACGGTTCCGGAAGGCGACCGAAGCGGATCCGTCGTTCGCGCAGGCGTGGGCGGGCATGGCCGATGCCTTCGCTTTGCTGCCCTCGTACAGCACCGAGCCCACCCCCGACGCGAGCGCCGAGGCGCGCGCCGCGGCCGAGCGGGCGCTGCTGCTCGACCCGGGATTGGGCGAAGCCCACGCTGCGCTCGGGATGACGGCGCAGAACGAGTGGGACTGGGAGGCAGCGGACCGGGAGCTCCGCCGGGCGATCGCACTCAGCCCGGGCTATGCCCCCGGGCATCACTGGCACGGGCTCCTCCTCAGCAATCTTGGACGCCATAGCGAGGCGATCGATGCCCTCCGAAGGGCGCTGGCGCTGGATCCGCTGTCGCTGCCGATCCACAACGGCCTGGGAACCGCACTCGCGAATGCTCGCCGCCTTGACGAGGCGATCGAGATCTTCCGCAAGGCGGTCGAGCTCGATTCAAAGGTGGGGAGCCATGTGAACCTGGCCGAGACCTACGATACGATGGGCCGGTTCCCGGAATCCCTGGCGGAGTGGGAGGCCGTTGCCGCCGTGGAATCGGACATCCTTCCTCCGGCGATCGCGGCGCACCTGCGCTCCGGGTTCGAATCGGGCGGTCCCCAGGGATACTGGGAGGCATGGATCGACGCGCCCACACGGGGGGAGAAGACTCTCCAGATGGCGTTCTACATCGCGCGGGCCTGCGCGCAGCTGGGCCGCATCGACGAGGCGTTCCTCTGGCTGGATCAGTTGATCGAGGAACGCAGTTCCTGGGCTCCCCAGATCGGCCAGGACCCGGTCTTCGATCCGCTGCGAGCAGACCCGCGGTTCGGCGACATCCGGCGACGGATGGGGCTGGCGTGATGCAGATGGCTCCCGTGCCCGATCCGGGAGCCGATCACCGCGCGGGTGCCGGGAACGCCACCGGGCTTTCGTTGCCTTCCGCCGACACGGACGCGATCCCGAAGAAGGAGTTGTCGACCACGAGGCCCGTCATCGTGGCCTCGGTCGCGCTGCCGACCCACGTCCACCGATCCCATGTCGGTGACGTGGTATCGCGCCAGTAGACCTTGTAGCCGGCAGCGCCGGCAACCGGCGACCAGGACAGCCTCGCAGCGGGCTCGACCGCACCCGCGATCGTGACCGAGTTGGACGGCGCGGGCGCCCAGGCGAGCGAAGCCAGCGTCGCCACGTTGAGCCCGGTGAGCGTCGCCGCGTACTCGAAGTCGACCCCCTCGATCACGTCGCCGTAGGCGATTCCATTTTCCACCCGCACGTCCTGGTGCTGGCGGGTGTAGTTCTCGTGCGTCTCCATGATCCGCACCGCCGGGAATCCTGCGTCGTTGAACGGGCGGTGATGACCGCCGCGGCCGAACCGGTCGAGGCGATAGATCATGAGGACGTCGAGGTTCCGGAGGTATCGGTCCGCGATTCGATCGACGTAGCGCGCGAGCTGTCGTGAAGGTCCGTCGACTTCGCCCCCGAAGAAGCGCATGCGGCGCAGATCGTCCTCGCTGGTGCCTGCGGGCGGGCTCTCCGAGAATACGCGGGCGGTCGTGTCGTCGGTCACGCCGTCGACGCCCCCGATGTTGCCGATCATGTCGTTGTTGAGCACGGCCTCGATCCGCCACCCCTCCTCGCGGGCGATCTCCGCCATCCGCGCGCCGCCGTAGAGACCCTGCTCCTCCCCCGACAGTCCCGCGAAGACGATCGAAGCCGGGAATCGATGGCCCGAGGCCGTGATCACGCGCGCGGCCTCGAGCACGCCGGCCATCCCGCTCGCGTTGTCGTTGGCGCCGGGCGAGCTGTCGACGGCGTTCATGACGTCCGAGACCCGCGAGTCGACGTCGCCGGTCATGATCACGTAGCGGTCGGGATCGGTCGTTCCCCGCAGGACCGCGACAACGCTCACCACCCACGTGGAGTCCGGTATGCGCTCCTCACCGGCAACCATCGCATGCTGATACGTCACCTCGAGGCAGCCGCCACAGGCCGCCGAGATCGAATCGAGCTCGGCCTTGATCCAGCGCCGGGCAGCGCCGATCCCGCGGGTGGGTGACAGCGTGTCGGAGAGCGTGTGCCGTGTCCCGAAACGGACCAGGGTGCGGACGTCGCGCTCGATCCGCGCCGCCGAGACCGCTTCGACGAGATCGAAGACGCGGGCGTCGCGCTCCGGGGGAACCGGAACCTGGGCCATGGCTGATCCCGCAAAGGCCGCTGCCAGCAGCACGCCGCTCACCGCCGCTGTCGCGCGCGGGAGGCCAGCTCGCCGGCTGATGCACGCGGTCGGCTCAGTCATCGTCCCCGGCCACGCGGATCTCGAGGGCGGTCCCGGTGTCAGCGGACTCCATGTCGACGATGGCGAGGACACGCTTCCCGGGGGACAACACCAGCGAAAAGCGCTCGGGGGCTGCCGCCTCGCCCCCGGCGCCGAAGATCCGGGTCTCCCCGTCGATCGCCACGTTTCGGCTGCCGGCCGGGGTGTCGACGACGATCGCGCGCGCACTGACGAACGCCTCGGTCACCGAGCCGTCGATGCGGACCACCGACGAATCCTGAACCCAGAGCTCGGGCCCGGATCCGGCGTAGAAATCCATCGCGATCCGGTGGACACCGGGTGACAGCCACGCGGCCATCGGATGATGGATGCTCCACGTGAGGCCCGGCTCGATCGTCACGGGACCACCGCCCAGGTCGAAGGAGATCCGCTCGCGGGTGTGGTTCGTCAGCGTCAGTCCCTGATCCTGCGTAGCGCGGGCGCAGCGTGGGTTGGGGATCCCTTCCACGATCTCGAACGCCACCCGGTGCCCTGCCTGGAACGCGCAGACCGGGGCGGCGGGGGTCGGGGAGTCCGCCGGGCGGAGCGGCGTCGGAAACGTGTCCGGCTCGCCGAACGACGTGTCCCCCGGCGACGGGAACTCGCGGACACCGGAGTCGCAACCGAGCGCGCAGCCCGAGAGTGCGAGCGCCAGGCAGAAGTGGAGGGTCCGCGACGGGAGTTCCATGATCAAGCTCCGGCGGAAGAGCGGGTCGGGAATGGGAGAACGCCTGATGATGGCCGGCCGAGGAACGCGCGTCAAACTCCTCCTTGCGGCCTCCCATAGAAGCATGTAGATCCCAGCGTGCCGTCCCGGGTCGGGAGGGCATTCGGGGCCACTCCCAAAAGCCACTACCAACGAGGTTGTACGATCCCCTCAGGAGGACACATGCGGCCACTGCTCCGGCTTGTCTTCGTCCTGGCGCTCGTTTCGGGCGCCTGGGCCACGTCGGCCCGCGCCCAGGACGAGAGTATCATTTCGATCTACCGGATCGCACCGGGCCAGCACCTCGCCTTCCTTCAGTTCATGGCCGACGGGGAGGCCGCCGCACAGGACGCCGGCGTTCCGGCCCCCCAGTGGTACGTCCACCACAACGGGGACAGCTGGGACTTCCTCTCGATCGGACCGGATCTCACCGACGAACAGAGCGAGGCCGTCGACGCGGCGTCGCGGGCAAGGGGACTGAAGACCGGTGGTCAGGGCGCCATCGAATTCCGCTCGTTCGTCGCCTGGCACACCGACACGTTCGTCGGCGGGCCGATGACGGCTGCCGAGCTCCTCGCCGAGTCCCAGGCGGACTGAGGATCGGACTCCTGTAGGATCGCAATCCGGGAGCGGCCGGTCCACGCGCCGTGGCCGATCTCCCCGGTCGCGTGGTAGCGTCGCGCGTATGCGCGATCGGGCAGCTTTCCGCGCCGGGCTGCTGGCTGGCGCCGCGATCGTACTCCTTCTCGCCGCGCTGCTGTTCCCCGTGCGGGAGCAGATCGCCGGGCTGCTCGCATGGGTGGGGCAGCGCGGGGAACTGAGCGGGGTCCTTCTCTGCCTCGCCTGGATCCCGGCTGCGGTCCTCCTCGTTCCCGGCTCCGTCTTGACGCTCGGGACCGGCTTCCTGCTCGGGGTGGGATGGGGGCTGCTCGTCGTCTCTATCGGCAGCACGCTCGGCGCGACGGCGGCGTTCCTCGTCGGCCGCAAGCTGGGCCGCGACTGGGTGCGGGAGCGGATCGGCGGGCACGAGCGGCTCAGCGGCGTCGACGGCGCGATCGAGCGCGAAGGGCTCAAGGTCGTGCTCCTGCTTCGCCTGTCGCCCATCATTCCGTACAATGCGCTCAACTACGCGCTGTCGCTGACCGGCGTCGGCCTGCGCGACTACGTCATCGGATCCTGGCTGGGGATGCTCCCCGGCACGGTCCTGTACGTGGCACTCGGCGCCGGTGCGCGATCGCTTGCCGCGGCGATGACCGGAGCCGGCGAGCGACCGGCGGCGTGGATTGCGCTCGGCGCGGCCGGTCTCGTCGCGACCGCGGCGGCCGTGTGGCTCGTGGCTCGTG
>DASRVB010000290.1:0-2098 GCA_035687725.1 Gemmatimonadota bacterium | reverse complement strand
GCCCTGATCGAGGAGCATCGACCCAATCTGTTCGTCATCGGCCTCGAGATGGAAAGCCAGGCCATGGACGGGATCGAGTGCCTCGCGCTCGCGCGCGAGCGCGCCCCCGAGCTCAAGGTGATCGTCCTCTCGGCGCTCGCCGACTCGCAGCACGTCGACGCGGCGCTTGCCGCCGGCGCCGACGCCTACGTCGTGAAGACCGCCCACGCCGACGACCTCGCATCGGCGATCAGGCAGGCCTTCGACCACTCCATCTACCTCGCCCGGGCCCACACGGGCCGGCGCGAGCCGACGCGGGAGACGGTCGAGGAGGCCTGGGGCCTCACGCGCCGCGAGCTCGAGATCCTGACGCTCGTGGCGGAGGGACACTCGAACGCCCAGCTCGCGCGCATGCTCTGGGTGACGGAACAGACGGTCAAGTTCCACCTCTCGAACATCTACCGGAAGCTCAGCGTCGCCAACCGCACGGAGGCGAGCCGGTGGGCGCAGGTGCACGGCCTGCTGCCGCTCCAGACCGCGGCGCAGGGCACCGCGGCGTAGCTCCAGACTGAAGCGCGGCCACCCCCCGACCAATCGGGGGCGGCCGCGCGTGCGTCCCTGGTCGAGACGCCACGCAACCTTTGCCGGTCCGCGTGCCGACGGCATCCCCCGGATGGGGGAAGCGGCGGGCCCTCCCGCTTGGTCTCGGGGAGCCCCGCCGGTCCCCCAGGCACGGGGCCGCGCAGAGGGAAGGCTCACGACGCGACCACACGCCTCACGAGCGGCGGCTGCGGCCAACCGCCGCTTGCTCCCGCGAGCGTACTCCACGTGCCGAAGCGGTGCTACTAGCCGTTCGGCGGGACTAGATCAGAAGACAGGCGTTTCGCGCCAGATTCCCCACACTTCGCGCAGCGCGTCGCACATCTCACCCATCGTGACGTAGGCCTTGGAGGCCTCGATGATGGCCGGCATGAGATTGACGTCGTCCGCCGCTGCGTCCCGTCTGAGCCGGGCGAGCGCCTCCTCCGCCGCGGCGGAGTCGCGCCGTTCGCGGAGCGCGCGAACGCGCTCCACCTGCTTGTCCTCGAGCGACTGGTCGATCTTCAAGATCTCGAGCGGCCGCTCGTCGGGCTCCTGGAAGCGGTTGACGCCGACGATCACGCGCTTTCCGGCCTCGACCTCGCCCTGGAAGCGGAAGGACGCCTCCGCGATCTCCCGCTGGAAGAAGTTCTCCTTGATGGCCGGGATGACGCCGCCGAGGCGGCGGATGCGGTCGAAGTACTCGAGCGCCTCGGCCTCGAGCCGGTTGGTGAGGTCCTCGACGAAGTACGAGCCCCCGAGCGGGTCGATCGTGGAGGCGACGCCCGTCTCGTGGGCGAGCACTTGCTGGGTGCGTAGCGCGATCTTGACCGCGTGCTCCGTGGGCAGGGCGAGCGCCTCGTCGAAGGAGTTCGTGTGCAGCGACTGGCACCCGCCGAGCACGGCGGCGAGCGCCTCCACGGCCGTCCGCACGATGTTCACCTCGGGCTGCTGCGCCGTCAGCGAGACGCCGGCCGTCTGGGCGTGGAAGCGCATGAGCCACGAGCGCGGGTTCTTCGCCCCGTAGCGCTCGCGCAGCTCGCGCGCCCAGATCCGCCGCGCGGCCCGGTACTTCGCGATCTCCTCGAAGAAGTCGATGTGGGCGTTGAAGAAGAAGGAGAGCCGCGGCGCGAAGTCGTCCACGTCGAGCCCGCGCGCCATCGACGCCTCGACGTACGCGAAGCCGTCCGCGAGCGTGAAGGCGAGCTCCTGCGCCGCCGTCGAGCCGGCCTCGCGGATGTGGTAGCCGGAGATCGAGACGGGGTGCCAGAGCGGCACCTCGCGGGCGCAGAACTCGATCATGTCCACGCAGAGCCTCATGGAGGGCTCGGGTGGGAAGATCCACTCCTTCTGCGCGATGTACTCCTTGAGGATGTCCGTCTGGATCGTCCCGCGGAGCTTGTCGCGCGGCACGCCCTGCTCCTCGCCGACGCAGATATAGAAGGCGAGGAGGATCGCGGCCGGGGCGTTGATCGTCATGGAGGTCGAGACCTCGTCCAGGGGGATCCCCGCGAAGAGCTGCTCCATGTCCTCGAGCGAG
>DASRVB010000289.1:0-4824 GCA_035687725.1 Gemmatimonadota bacterium | reverse complement strand
GAGCGCACCGTCGGCGTAGAACTTGACTCCGGCCACCCGGAGGTGCGGGGACGCCTCGCGCACCCCGCCGGCGAATCCCGACGCAGTCCACCAGTCGAGAGTCTCGCGGTCGGCGCCGAGATACGCGACGATACGGGGCTTAAGTCGGCCCTCCGCGGCCCATTCGCGGTACAGCTCGAGCTCGGCCTCGTTGACCCCCATGTCGTGAACCCCCGTCAGGCCAAGGGTGACCATCTTCTCGGTCGCCGCCCGAAGCTGCGCCTCACGCTCCTCGCGATCCGCGACGGGCACCGCTTCCCCCACCAGCGCCATCGCGTTATCGACGAGGACGCCGCTGGGAGTTCCCGCGGCGTCGCGAACGATGCGGCCGCCCTCCGGGTCGGGCGTCCCGGTCGTCACTCCCGCCGCTTCCAACGCGAGTGAGTTGACCCACACGGCATGTCCATCGACGCGCGACAGGAGCACCGGATGATCGGGAGCCACCGCGTCGAGCAGCTCCTTCGCGGGGAACTCCCTGACCTCCCAGTCGTTCTGATCCCACCCGCGGCCGGTGATCCAGTCTCCGGTCGGACGGTCGGCCGCGGCCTCTCCCACCATCTCGGCGATCTCCTCCGCGCTCTCCGTGCCCACGAGATCCAGAATCCGAAGCGCGCGACCGAGCCCCATCACGTGTCCGTGCGCGTCGATGAGACCCGGAAGCACCGCGGCGCCGCCCGCGTCGATCACCATCGTGTCCGGCCCGCGGTACCGGTCGACGAGCTCGCTCGAGCTGCCGAGCGCGACGATCTCCCCGCCGACCACCGCCAGGGCCTGCGCTTCGGGCAGCGCGGGATCCATCGTGTGGATGACCGCGTCGACGAGGAGCACATCGGCCGCTTCCTGGCCGCGAACGACAGATGGAGTGGCTATGGAGATGAACAACGCGAGAGCCACGCCGATACGCTGGCGCACGGCACCTCCTGGTCGGGTTCGGGTACTGGCTCCGGGCCACGGACGATAGTTTTCGCGGCCAACCTAGCTCGTTTCCCGTGGACCGTCCGGTCGTTTCGCGACCGATCCGGAGGCCCGTGCAGGAACGTATCCTCGAGTTCATCGTCCCGTTCCTGAACGACTACGGATACGTCACTCTGCTGCTGGTGACATTCCTCGAGACGAGCGCGTTTCTCGGCCTTGTCGCTCCCGGCGAGACCGTGATAGTCCTGTGCGGTTTCTATGCCTACCGCGGGGTGCTCGATCCCTGGATCGTGGGGGCGATGTCGATCGCCGGAGCGATCATGGGAGACCAGGTCGGCTACGTGCTCGGCCGCACTTACGGGCATGGCCTGATCAAGCGCTTCGGCAAGTACGTCTTCTTCGATGTCAAGCGGCTGCGCGCCACCGAGCACTACTACAAGCGCCACGGCGGCAAGACCGTCGTCATCGGGCGCTTCACTTCCATCCTGCGATCGTTCGGGCCGCTCGTCGCGGGCATCAGCCGCATGCCGTACCGCACGTTCCTGGTGTGGAGCATTGTCTCGTGTATCATCTGGGGCGCTGTCTTCACGATCCTCGGGTATTTCTTCGGGAAATCCTGGGAGATCATCGAGGGCTACCTCGGCTGGGGCGGCGCGGTAGCGTTCGTGATCGGGGTCGTGGCGCTGGTCTGGTTCCTCCATCGCAGGCGCGGCCACGAGATCGCCGAGGAGCTCGGGCTCGCGGACGAATCGAAGCGCGAATGAACGAACCCGGAAGGAGCGCATGAGGGCTTACGGACCGAGACGCGCGACACCTGCGTTCATCGTATGTCTGGGGTTGGTCACCGCGGCCTGCGGTGGCGGCGGCTCCGATTCGGATGCCGGACGCAACGTCCTCCACCTCACGATCGGACCCGATCCGGCGAGCATGGATCCGATCCAGGCCGTGGACGTCTATCGCGGCCAGCTCACCGTCTACATGTACGATGGTCTCGTGCGCTTCCTGGACGGCGCGGCCCGACCGAACCTCGCCGATTCGTGGGAGGTGTCCGAGGACGGGCTCGTCTACACGTTCCATCTGCGAAACGACGTCGCGTTCCACAACGGGCGCGCATTCACGGCCGCGGACGTAAAGTACTCGTTCGAGCGCGCCCTGAGGCCCGAGAGCCAGAGCCCGCTCACCTGGGTCTTCGATTTCATCGCGGGATCCGACGCGATGGTCGCCGGCGATGCCGACTCGCTGTCCGGGCTCAGGATCCTCGATCCGACGACCGTCGAGATCACGCTGGAGCAGCCGTTCGCGCCGTTCCTCCTCCTCATGGCGATGCCGGCGGCGCACATCGTCCCTCGTGAGGAGATCGAGCAGAAGGGGCCGCAGTTCTCGGAGGCGCCCGTCGGGACCGGGCCCTGGGTGTTCGAGTCCTGGGCCCACGACGACGTCATCCGGTTGACCGCGAACTCCCGCTACCATCTCGGTCGCCCGAAGATGGACGGCATCGAGATCCGCATCATTCCCGAAACCACGACCGTGATCGCGGAATTCGAGCGCGGGAACCTCGACTGGATCGACCTGAACGAGCTCCCGGCGCCGGAGTTCGATCGCTTCTCGAACGACCCGGAGTGGTCGCCCCTCCTCCACGAGCGGCCGGCGTTGATCACGTACTACCTCGCACTCAACAACCAGAAACCCAAGTTCCGCGATCCGGGCGTGCGCCGGGCCCTCAACTACGCGGTAGACGTCGAGGGGATCGCCGACGTGATCTACCCCGGCGACGTGGTGGTGTCCCACGGCCCGATCCCGCCGGGTATCCCCGGCTACCGCGAAGAAGGCCGGCCGTACGGCTTTCATCCCGACAGCGCGCGCGCGCTGCTGCGCGCGGCGGGCGCCGAGGGGCTCACGTTCGACGTCTACTTCCGGTCGCTGGCCATCAACCAGCGGTTTCTGGAGGCGATCCAGGCCAACCTGGCGGAGGTCGGCGTCACGATGAACCTCCAGCAGCGCGACTGGACCGCGGTCCGGCAGGCGATGCAACGTGGCGAGCTCGATGGGTACCTCGCCAACTGGTACGCCGACTACCCCGATGCCGAGAACTTCCTCTATCCGCTGTTCTTCAGCGAGATGGCGGGCGCGGGCGGGAATGCCGCGTTCTACTCGGACGCGACCGTGGACTCGCTGATCCTGGCGGCGCGCCGTACGCTCGACGACGAGACGCGAATCGCCATGTACGCGCGCGCGGATTCGCTGATCCATGCCGGCGCGCCGTGGATCTTCACGGTCCATCCCATCGACTACGACCTGGTCCAGCCCTGGGTGGAGGGGTACGAGATCAAGCAGGTGTTCTACGAACAGAAGTGGCTGGACGTGTCGCTGGGGTCGGACTAGAGGCGGCGGATCCGTGCCGGCAGCGGCGGTGCCGGACGTACCGCCTCACTCGTCGGGAGGAACGTCCGGCGTGTCGACGTCCGCACAGCCATGCCCGAGCTGCTCGCGGGCCCGCCGCGCGAGATCGACGTAGCGCTTCCTCATCCTGTCCAGCTCGACCTCCTCCAGCTCTTCGATGTCGAGGAGCGCGTTGTGTGCTCCCTCCAGCGAGCGGATGATCTCGTCCAGCTTGAGCTGCATCGCCTCGCTGTCGCGGTTCTGGGTATTCTGGATCAGGAACACCATGAGGAACGTCACGATCGTAGTGCCGGTGTTGATGACGAGCTGCCAGGTATCGCTGAAGCCGAAGATCGGTCCGGTCACGATCCAGGCGACGATCACGAGGGCGGCGAGAGCGAAGGCGATGGGATGCCCGGACTCGAGCGCGGTCCGCTTGGCGAAGCGCGAGAATCGGCCGGCTCGGTGCACGACTGGTCAGGCCGCTCGACGAATCCAACCGGCCGGTACCACCGCCGGCATCCTGCCCGGGTAGGGAGGCACGAGACGGCGGGCGAGATCAGCGGCTGGGCGCCCCTCGATTCGCGGGATCAAGTCCTCGAACGCGAGCATGGCGGCCAGAGACGTCGCGATCTGGAAGTCGGCGGCGTTCGGCTCGGCGCCGCCGATCGTCCCCTCGGCGATCAACTCGTCCACGCGGTCGAGGAGATCGTCGAGTCCCTGCATGTCGGCGTGCACCGTCGAATCGTTCGCCTGGACGACGCGCGCGAATCGCGCGAGAACGGGCTTCATGACCGTCGCCGCGATCCCGGCCAGCGGCAGCCCGGCCCGCTCGAGGACGCGCCTGCGGATGAGGGGATTGCCCGCCATCGTCCAGCGAAAGAGCCGCCGCGGCACCGGCTGCAGCACGGACTCGCCCCACCGCTCGGCTTCCTCGACGCGTGCGCGCGCCCCGGGGTCCACGGGAAAGAGGATCCCCGCGGGACCCCGGGCCTCGAGCGCACGCGAGATCGAAAGCGATCCTTGCACCTTGCGGCCATCGAGGACGAGTGCAGGCACCGTGTTGCCCGGAAAGCCGAGGGCTCTGAGGAACAGCGGGTGAAGTGCCAGCGGGAGATTGACGATCTCGTGCGGAACGCCGGCCCGCTCGAGGATGAGCCGCGCCGCGATCGAGGGATGGGAGAAAGGCAGAGCGTAGAGCTTGTTCACCCTTGGAGAATAGGGGAAGGAGCTCAGCCCAGGAAGGGGGCCAGTCCCGGCGCCATCCCCGCTGCGTGCAGCCCGTAGGCGACCCCGAACGCGAGACCCACGAGGCCGACCGCCGGCACGAGCGCCTCGAAGCGCCGGGCGGGACCTCGCGCCACGACGTGCCCGAGCGCCGCGGAGACGGCCGCCATCGAGAGCGCCGTCCCCGCCGCGAACACGGCCAGCGCGGCGATCCGCGTCGTCGTGTCCGGGCTGGCCGCGATGACGATCAGCCCGGCGGCCGCC
>DASRVB010000288.1:0-13738 GCA_035687725.1 Gemmatimonadota bacterium | reverse complement strand
AGAGGCGGGATCGACGCCGAGTTGCGTGGCCAGCACCTCGGTCTGCTCGCGCCACTCGGACTCGAGCAGCAGGTTGCTTCCGACCACCGCCATGATGCGGTCTCCGCCCGCAGCCTGCAGCGCAACCGCGTCCGGGTCCGGCGCGGCGGGCTCCACCGCTCCGAGCTGGGCGGCGGTGTCGGGCGGCGGCACGATCGCTTCCTGCGCGCGCGCGGCGCCCGCGGCAACCAGCAGCGCGACGAGCGCCAGCAGGGGCGTTTCCGCGCTAGGGCGCATCCGCCGCTTCCTGCGCTCCGGTGCCGGCGGGCGGGGGCGCTCCGCCGCCGGATGCCGGGGTGGCCTCTCCGCCATCCGGCGCGGGCTCGGGAATGCCCGCCTCTTCGCGCAGGCGGCGGAGCTCCTGCAGAACCTCGTCGTACAGATCGGTGTTGCGCTCGACGTCCACCGCCCCCTCCTGGGAGTCGGCGATCGCGGCCAGCGTGGCGCGCTGGACGTCCGGGCTCGTCGCCTCCTCCAGGCGCTGCGCGGAGAGCACCTGGCGGATCTCCGGCGCGACCTCCACGAACGGCCGGTCGGCGTAGAACTCCCGGTGCTCCTCGTAGTAGGTCTCCGCCTCCTCGTCGCTCACCTCCAGCCGCGCCTCGGACGCGCTCCGCAGGTAAGCGGACAGCAGCAGCCCCTCGACCCGCTCGTCCAGCTGCGACTGACGCAGCGAATCGAGCTCGGTGCCCGCCGCCTGGGCGCGGGCGAGCATGATCTCCTTCTGCACCATCGTGGCCAGCGCCCGGATCATGTCCTCCTGCCCCAGCTGGCCGATCGTCTGGCGATTGCCGGGCGGCAGGATCTCGTACAGGCCGTAGACCTCGCCCAGCGTGATGCTCCCGCCCTCGAAGGTGGCCAGGTCGAGCTCCCGCTCGCCGCCCTCCGGTGGACGCTCGGCGTCGATGATCCCGATCAGGCTGTCGATGTTCGACTCGAAGAACTCGAGCCGGCTCGTTTCCATGAGGCTGGTGACGTACCGGTCCTCGGCCTCGTTCTGCATGGGTCGGGCGAGTTGCTCCTCGATCCCCTCCCGCAGATCCTCGAGCGGCGGCTTCCCGCGATCGACGACGCGCAGGATATGGTAGCCGAACTGGGACTCCACCACCGGCGCGAATTCCCCGACCGGTGTCTCGAATGCCGCCTGCTCGAACGGCGCGACCATCGCCCCCCGCGGAAAGGGCTCCATCCGGCCCCCGTTCGATGCGCTGGACGGGTCGTCCGAGTGGGCACGCGCGGCGGCCGCGAAATCGGCTCCGCCCCGGAGCGCCACCAGCAGCGAGTCGGCCTCCCGCTTCGCCGCCTGCCTGTCGGCGTCGGTCGGTGCAGGCGCCGCGCCGCCCGGTGTGGGCGCTGCGCTCCCCGGCCGGATCAGGATGTGGTCCACGGTCACCCGCTCGCCCACGTTCTGGTCGTACCATTCCTGCAGCTTCGTCTCGTCGACTTGGATGTCCTTCCAGATCACGTCATCGCGGAACTGGTTGACGAGGAGGGTGTTCCGCCACTCCTCCATCTGCAGGCTCTCGACCGGGGCCGGATCGTAGCGGTCGCGCGCGCGGTCGAGCGCCAGATGGGCGTCGATCACCTCGTTCACCGCCCGCTCGACCTCTCCGAGATTGGCGCCGTAATTGGCTCGCTGCATGTACCCGGCGACGTCCGCGACCGTGATCGTCTCGTCACCGACGCGCGCGACGACCTTGCTCTCGTCGTCCCCCCCGCGGCCGCAGGCTGCGAGAGCGACCAGCGCGGGCATGGCCATGGCGCGCAGGAAAATGGCGGGCCTGTCGGCCACGAGATCTCCTCCGATGTTGATGTGTTGGATCACGCAGGTATGGGTTCGGATCCGGCGGTCATGGTAGACTGGACGGCGACGTGGTGCAAGGATCGGATGGTGTCGTACCCGTCGGCGGAGCAACGGGTTCCGGATTTCGGCCGGGGCTGCGCGAGGGCATCCGTGGGGGGCCGTCACCTAAACGAAGGAGACCAGACATCGACTTTGGGTGTTCGGGGGCCGAGGACCTTGCACCGAAGACGCAAAGGACACCGCCGGCTGCTGACCGTGCTCCTGGGGATCGGGTCTCTCTGTCCTCTCGAGTCGGTCCTTTCGGCCCAGGGTGTGACGACCGCCAGCGTGCAGGGGGCCGTCCGCGCGTCGGACGGCTCCGACCTGGAGGGCGCGCGCGTCGCGGTCACGAACGAGGCCATGGGCTTCGTGGTCGAGGCGGAGGTGCGGGGCGGCCGCTTCCTCGCGCAGGGGCTCGAAACCGGCGGGCCCTACACCATCCGGGTCGAGCGGCTCGGATTCCTCCCGCAGCGGATCGAGAACGTGTATCTGGGACTCGGCGAGCCGCGGCGCGTCGAACTCGTCCTGGTACCCGATCCGCTCCCCGTGGACACGCTCCGCGCGGTCGCCCCCATGTCCCCAAGGCTGAGCGCGAACGGGGGTACGGCCACGACGATCACCGATTCGGTGCTCCACCGGCTACCTTCTTTGAACCGCAACCTCTACGACTTCCTTCGTCTCGTGCCCCAGGTTTCGACGAAGACGGGGCTGGCCGCGAGCATGGCGGGCGGCGGCGTGGGTCTGCGGTTCAACGATTTCCTGATCAACGGCGTTTCCGAGCGCACGACCTCCGGCGGCCTGACGTCGAACCAGAACGGGGGCAAGTCGGTCCCGCTCGAGGCCGTGCGGGAGTACCAAGTGCTCCTCGCGCCCTACGACGTCCGGTACGGAGATTTCGCCGGGGCCGTGGTGAATACCGTCACTCGATCGGGAACGAACCGCTTCGAGGGCTCCGCGTTCGCCTACTGGCGGAACGATCATCTGGCTCGCGATGACGACCTCGCCTCCGCCGACCCCTACGAGCAAGTGCAATACGGTTTCTCCCTCGGCGGCCCCATCCTGCGCGACCGGCTCCACTTCTTCGTCGCGCCGGAGCTCCAGCACCTGGAGTCCCCCGCGCCCGGTCCCTGGGTGGGTCAGCCGTCATCGGCGACGCCGCGGCTGCCCGTACATCCGGCCGACGTCCAGCGGCTCGACGACATCCTCCGGGGATACGGCCTGGAGGCCGGCTCCGGCGGGCCGGTGGAGAACGGGAACCCCCTCCGAAACGTCTTCGGCCGGCTCGACCTCGCGCTGCCGGAATGGGAAAGCCGCGCAGTCCTGTGGCTGAACCACGCCCAGACCCGCAACACCGGATTCGAGCGGGACGAGCAGGTTTTTCCCCTGACCAGCTTCGCCTCGACCTCCTCGATGTCGCTTTCCACCGCCGCGCTCCAGCTCCACACCGCGCTCGCCGGCGGGGGGTACAACGAGATGCTCGTGTCTCGGCGCTGGGCTACGCTTCGGACCCTTCCCGAGGTCCGACAACCGATTGTGCAGGTGGTTGTCCCGGGCATGACGGGAGGCGAGGCCACGATTGTCACGGGAACACCCGACATCGCTCAGGGCAGCGTGTTCGGCGACTGGAGGCTCGTCCTAGAAGACACCCTCACGCTGCCGATCGGCGCATCCCACACGCTGACCCTCGGTCTCGAAGCGGAGCGCTTTCGCATCGACCGAGGTGGCGTAGCGGGCTCGTTCGGCGACTGGACGTTCTCGAGTCTCGACTCGCTGGAGGCCGGCGTCGCGGAGCGGTACGTGATCCGGCGGAGCTTCGGCAGCGCCGGCGTGCCCCTCCGGGGCTGGCAGTACGCCGCGTACGCCGGCGATCGGTGGCGGGTCGGCGAGCGCGTCTCCCTCACCCTGGGCATTCGAGGCGACGTGCTGGCCATCAACGGGAACCCACCCTATAACGCCGAGGTCGACTCGATCTTCGGTCGGCGGACGGACGCGATGCCGCGCCGCCGGCTCCATCTGTCCCCGCGGCTGGGGTTCACCTGGGAGATCTCCGACACGGGACTCGACCAGCTTCGCGGCGGCATCGGGATCTTCGCCGGGCGGCCCCCGCTGGCCTGGATCCACACCGCCCTGGCGAGCTACGGGGTCGGCATCGGCGTCCTGCGCTGCGGCTCCTCGCCCAACGACTTCGGCCCGCCGCCGCCGTTCGTCCCCGACCATCGCGCGGCCCCGACGGAGTGCGCGTCCGGGGTCGGGCTATCGACCGCACCCCGCGGAGACGTGGACCTGCTCGACGGAGACCTCGGTATGGCGCGCACCCTCCGCGGCTCGCTCGCGTACGAGCGTCAGCTGCCGTGGGGTATGGTCGCCACGGGGGAGGCGCTGGCGACCCGGATCCTGTCCGACTTCGTCTTCGTGAACCTCAACCTCGAGGGACCCCAGTCTGTCGACCGGTTCGGCCGCGTGCTGTACGGCACGATCGAGACGACGGGCCTGGCCAGGCCGGTCGTGCGATCGGCGTTCTCCGAGGTCATCGATCTGAGGCATACCTCGAGGAATCACGCGCTGCAGCTCTCCGCGCGGCTGGAGAAGCGGTTCTCGGAGGGGATCGCGGCGATGGCCGGCTACACCTTCTCGCGCGTCCGCGACGTCCAGACGCCGATACGGGTCAACAACCCGGGCATCGTCAACTGGTCGTCGCGGGCCGTTTCCGGGCGCCACGAGGACCTCGATCCCGAAGTCTCGCTGAACGACGTCCCCCATCGCCTCGTGCTGGCCGGCACCTACCGCGCGCCCTGGCGCTGGGGGACCGAGTTCTCCTTCTACTACGTGGGCGAATCGGGCGGCCCGTTCACGTACCGATCTTGGGGAGTCGGACGGCGCGGCGACCTCAACGCGGACGGATCGAACGCGAACGATCCGATCTATGTCCCGCGCGACGCGTTCGATCAGGACGAGATCACGTTCAGCGGGCGCTTGGACGCGCCGGGCGCGGACAACTCAGAGGAAGCGCAGGACCAGCGGGTGGAGGTCCAGCAGGCGGCGTTCGAGCGATTGATCGAGCGGACGGACTGCCTCCGGCGGCAGCGCGGTTGGATCCTGGAGCGCAACAGCTGCCGCGAGCCCTGGTCCCACACGACGATCGCGTCCGTGCGCCAGCCGATCCCCCTCGGACGCCGCACGCTGGAGGTCGAGCTCGACGCGTTCAACCTGCTCAACCTGCTGAACGGGGACTGGGGCCGGTATCGGGTGGCAGCGCCTGCACTGCTCGAGCACGTGGGCCAAACCCCGGGCTCTCCCGAAGAATCCGTGCCGGTGTTTCGCCTCGACGCGACCGCGCCGCAGTGGACGATCCTCGCGACCGAGTCGGCCTTCCAGCTCCAGCTCGCGGTGCGCTACCGCTTCTGAATTCCCAGCCTCTCGCGCACTCGGTTGAAGCGAGGGTCCCGGCGTAGGTCTTCGAATATCGGGGCCATGAGCGTGATGTAGCGGTTCCGAAGCGCGCCGGGATCCTCCGCGCGGTCGATCCACGCGAACGCCGAATCGAGCTCCCCCAGGCCGGCATACACGATGGCTACGTCTACCGCCAGGGCTTCCCCTGCATCCCATCGTTCGATCAGTTCTTCGCCGATACCGAGCGCCTCCTCTCGCCGTCCCCCTCGGGCGAGCATGTACGCGTAGAGCGCGAGATCGCCGGAATCCCCTGCTCGGGCCCGAGGTTCCATCGTCGCGACCGCCTCTCGCCACATCCCCTTCTTGCCGTAGGCCTGAGCGAGAAGCGGCGAAGTACGGAGAAGCGGAGGCCGCACTGCTGCGATTTGCTCGAGATGAACGAGCGCTTCATCGGGGCGATCGTTGGCGAGGAGCGCATGCGCGAGCTCGGCGTGGGCGCTGGGAGATAGCGGGTCGATCTCCAGCGCACGCCGCGCCTCGGCAAGCGCTTGGACCGGCCGCTCCGTATCGAGGTAGAGACCGACCAGCCATTCCCGCGCCCGGCCGTAGGCGGGGTCCAGCTCGATCGCGCGCCGAAGCTCACTCTCGGCCGTCGCGAAATCCTGATGGACATGCAACTGGGTGATCCCCAGCGTGGCGTGAGCCTCGGCGAGTGAATCGTCCAGCGCGAGCGCCTTGAGCGCGGCTTCCTCCGATAGGGCCCTCAGGTCCTCGATCGGCATGCCCGGATCCTCGGTGGACTGGACCCGGCCGTACATCCGAGCCAGGCCCGCCCACGCGGCCGCGTACGTTGAATCGATCGCGATGGCCTGACGGAAGTACTCCAGGGCCTGGTGCGGGCCGCTTTCGCTGCGGAGGTTGGCCGGATCGTTACCGCGCAGGTACAGCTCGTACGCCGCCACGTTACGGGCACGGTTGCGGGTAGGCGGCGCCAATTCGCCGCGGCCGAGCCGGGCCCCCAGCTCGCGCGCCACGTTGCCGGCGATCTCCTGCTGCACCACGAACAGGTCTTCGATCTCGCGATCGTAGGTCTCCGACCATCGTGTCGACCCGTCGCGCGCATCCACCAGGCGGACCTGAACCCGCAGCCTGGATCCGATCTTCTGCACGCCTCCCTCGAGCACGTTGGCGACGTGCAGGCTGTCCGCGATGGCGCGGACGTCTATCTGCCGTTCCCGGAACGCGAAGGCGGACGTGCTCGCGATCACGCGCAGGTGACCCGTCTTCGCCAGCATGGCGATCAGCTCTTCGGTCATGCCATCCGCCAGCAGCGCATCGTCCGGATCGGTGCTGAGGTTCGAAAGTGGTAGCACGGCTATGGATGACTCGGCCGCCTCGGCGAGCGCCGGTTCGGTCGGCTCGCTCCGGAGCCAGATGGATGCCAGCACCGCTGCCACCAGCACCAGCGCGGCCGCCGCCGGATACCAGCGGTTCGCCCGTGGCCGACGAGCGGCCTGCTGCGGGCTCGTGCTCTCCGCGTTCGCGCTCTCGCGGGAGCTGGCCGGGGGATGCAAGTCGGAGTCGACCTGGGGACCCGGATCGGGCCCCGCGGACGTACGCGGTTCGGATCCGATCCGCGCGGGCCCCCGGCCGACGTCCCGCTCCGGCGGCGGTCCGACGGGTGACTCCCTGGCATGCGCGCGGATCTCCCCGGCCAGGGTCGCGATCTCTGGACCCGCCCCGGCGCCGAGCTCCTTCTCCACGAGACGCTCGTGGGTGCGCGCGTGACGCAGCGCGGCGGCGTGGTCGCCGGCGCTCGCGAGGCCGCGCATCAGACCGAGCGCATAGCGGGTGCTCAACGGGTCGGCGTCGGAGAGCTTCCTCCACCATGCGACGGCTGCCTCGGTATCCCGGGCCCCTTCCGCATTCTCGGCCAACCTCTCCAGCGCCTTCAGATACAGCGCCTCCAGGCGCGAGCGCTCGCCATCCATCCACTGCTCGAACTCGGGTGCGTCGGAGAGATAGAACCCTTCGAGGAACGGCCCCTGGTACAGCTCCGCCGCGGCCGCCAGGTCGCCCGCACCGATCGCGGCCTCGAACTCCTCCACGTCGCAGGCCACGACGGAGGGATTGAGCCGCAGCGGGTTGACGCCTAGGAATGCTTCGGCGTCCACCGACCTGCGAATCAGATACAGGGTCTGCTCGAGGGAGTGACGGGCCCGCTGCTGAGACGCGTCGGGCCAGAAGAAGAGGAGGAGCTGGTCCCGGTTGCGGCCGCGCTCTCCGGCCGCTGCCACCGCCGCGAGGACCGCCAGCCGCCGATTCTGCTGCGCGAAGTCCGCCGTCGGAGCGTCCGCCGCCGCCGGCCCCCGCAGGGCAAGTCGCCCCAGCGTCTGGAGGCGAAAGGTCGGCGCGGGAGGCGCGTTCCCAAGCTCGGCGCTCACCCGTTCGAACCTAGGATGTGAGTTCGACGTGAGGCAACACGGCCCGCCTGACCCGGCGAATGAGCCCACCGTGAGTCGGTGGTGACGCCCTCCGGGGATACTCGGCGAAACTCAGCGCGGAGGTCCCGGTGCAGGAAATCTCAGGCAGCAAGAAGAGCGGACGATCCACCGGCACGGTCACGAGCCTGCTCCTCCTGGCCCTCGGCTGTCCCTCCTGGGTGGGATGCGCCGCACCCATCTCGACGATGCGCAGCCCCTACCACCTGCGGACCGTCGAGGTGCGGAACGATACCGATCAGTCGAGGATCCTGAAGATCGAGCCCACCGCGTCCCAGCATCTCGGCGCGGCCACCACGTTCACGGGCGTCCTGCGGCCGGGCGAGGTCAAGACCGTCTACCTGTATCACGGCTTCGAGTACGAGTTCCGGATCCTCGATGCGGGTGGCTACGACCAGCTGACGCAGCGGGTGATCCAGGCGGACCGCGACTCCGGTCTCGTCTTCAGCCGGGACTCCCTGCGCCCCGAGATCGTGCCGGCCGCCGACCCGGGCCGGCTCGAAACGTTCTCCGACAGTCTGCAGGCGGCCGATCCCTTCGGGCTCCGTGGAGGCGGACGGATCCAGCCGGACACTTCCCGCGGACAGAGCACGCCGACAGGCGCACGCCAGACGATCGAGCGCGAGCGCGCTGGCAAGCTCCAGACGGGGACGAACCCATGACCACCCGCGCTTTTGCATCGTTGCTGTCCCTGTGCCTGGTCGTCCTGGCATGGGGTTGCGAGTCCGGGAATGGCCCGACCGACCCGGCGAATCCCCTGCCCTCCGGCGGAATCGCAAAGGGACTCGAGATCCATCCGGTCTCGGCGGAGCTGTTCCTGACCGCCCCGGGGAACTCCGTTTCGCTCTACGCGTTCGTCAGGAACCCGGACGGTCGACCGATGGGAGGCATGGCTCCCTCCTTCTCGAGCGACAACACAGCGGTCGCCACGGTGGACGGAGCCGGGAACGTCACGGCCAGGTCGGTGGGAAGCGCCCAGATCACCGCCACCGCGGCAGTCGGCGGGAAGATGACCTCGGCGACGGCTCGTATCGTAGTCGTCCCGACTCCCGTCGTCGCCGAGCTGTCGTTCTCTCAGGCGCCGGGTCCGGCCTTGGCGAGCCTCTATCTCCGCCCGATCCGGGTCCTCGCCTGGGACGCCTCCGGAGATCTCCTCCATCGCTTCGACGGGGAAGTCAGCATCGCGCTGGCGTCCGGTTCCGGCGAGGTGTCCGGCACCACGACTGTCCGGGCCGTACGGGGCATAGCCACGTTCGAGGACCTGCGGATCGATGCGATCGGCGGCGGCTACACGCTCGTCGCCAGGGCGGGGGACATCAGCACCGGCGCGAGCGAGGCGTTCGACGTGGCGCCCGCCGGGAAGATCGCCTTCGTCAGTAACCGCGGGGGCGCGCCCAAGATCTACGTCATGAACGCCGACGGTTCGGGGGTCAGGCGGTTGACGAGCGGCCCTCACGCCGACAGTCGACCCGCATGGTCTCCCGACGGAGGCAGAATCGCGTTCGCCCGCGCCGGCGACAGCGGCTCGTGCGGCATCTACGTCATGAACGCCGACGGCTCCAGCGTAGAGCGGCTGACGACCGCGTGCGGCGATATCACCCCCACGTGGTCCCCCGACGGGCAGCGGATCCTCTTCGGGAAATGGACGCTGGAGTCCCTGGCCACCGGGATCTACGTGATGAACGCCGACGGCTCCGGAGTCACGCGCCTGACCGAAAGCATACAGGACGAGTATCCGGCCTGGTCGCCGGACGGCCGCACGATCGCGTTCAATCGGACCTACGAACCCTGGGAGGGCGACTGGTTCACGCAGGTCTTCGTGATGAACGCGGACGGCACGGACATCCGACGCCTGACCCCGGCCATCGGAGGGCAGTTCGCCGAGAGCGGCCCGTCGTGGTCCCCCGACGGCTCGAGGATCCTCTTCTGGAGCTACGGCGCAGGCATCGGGACCGTTCCCAGCAGTGGCGGCGCACCGTCGCGAGTCTACAAGGGTGGCGATCTCCACGACCTCGGCGACGTCAACTACTACTCCACACCCGACTGGTCGCCCGACGGCAGCAAAGTGGTCTTCGCGCACGGTGCCGGGCTCGGGCCCGGCCAGCGCAATCTGGCCATCGCCAACGCTTCCGGCGGCGGACCGCTGCAGACCCTGACCACGGGCGCGCCCGGATACGAGGACTACGAGCCGACGTGGATCGAGGATGGTCTGTGAACCGTCCGAAACCCGAACGACGAGGCGTAACACGGCCTCGGGAGGTCCCCATGAACGTCCGCATAATCCTCTCGGAGAGCCTGCTTCTGGCGTCTCTCCTTTCCTTCGGTCTCTTGATGTCCTGCTCCAATGATTCGGAGGGGCCTACGGATCCGATCGAGCGCGTAGCGACCACCGGATCAGTCGAGCTTACGATCGAGGAGACGGGGTCGCGTCCCGATACCGACGGCTACGACGTCACGATTAGCCTCGCGACGCAGGGCGGCCCCCTGGTGAGGTCCGTTCAGCAGGGCGGCGGCCCGCTGCTCGTAGCCGACCTTCCGCTGGGCAGGCACCTCCTGCGGATCGAGGGGTTGGCCGCTCATTGCTCGGTCACCGGGACCCACCCGCGCTCATTCCTGGTGGAGGCGGGAAGGACGACAAAGCTGGCCGTTGGGGTCTCCTGCCCCGGCCCCGGCGCCGTTCTGGTGAAGACCGTGACGCGCGGCCGCGACGTCGGGGCGGGGCCCTACACGGTCACGATCGCCGGGGAGACCACCCAGACCCACTCGATAGGCACGAACGACTCGCTGCTGATCGCCGAGGAGGATCTTCCCGCGGGTGCGAGATGGCGCGTACGCCTGAACGTCGTCCCCGACAACTGCTGGGTAAACATACCGCCCGAAGAGGTCCGCCCCCTGAGGGGCCTGACGTTCCGCATCGAATACGAGGTGGCGTGCATCCCGCGGTCCAGCCAGATGGCCTACCGGCTCGGGAACGAGATCTACCTCGCTCGGGGCATGGAGGCGCTGAGCCTGAGCTCTGGCTTTTTCGCGCCCGCTCTCGGATCGAGCCTCTCCCCCGACCGGTCCCGGGTGGTGTTCTCGACGCCCGGCGACCCCGTAAACGAGGGTCCCGCCCTCATTCTTGTCAACGCCGACGGCACCGGAACGAAGTGGCTGACGTCCGATGACGCGCCGGTGTTCGTGGGGCCTCAGGCATGGTCCCCGGCCGGCTCGAGGATCGTCTTCTGGAAGGCAGGCGAATCGTTCGGCCTCGGGGACATCTACGTCATGAACGCGGACGGAGGCGGCGCGATCCGCCTCACCCACGACGGCATGAACACCTCCCCCGCCTGGAGCCCGGACGGGACTACGATCGCGTTCTGCAAAGCCTGGGTATTCGACGCCATCGACGTCTATTTCGACATCTATCGGATGAACGCGGTGGACGGGTCGGGGGCTACCGAAGTGGTAAAGAACAGCTGCGATCCCGCCTGGTCTCCGGACGGCTCGAGGATCGCGTTCACGGACTTCTCGTTGTTCCAGGTGAACCCCGACATCGCCGTGGTTCGCACCGACGGGTCAGGATTCGTTCGGCTGCACCCCCCGGGGGTGATCTCCGACCAGCAGGCATCCCGGGGTCCCGTCTGGTCTCCGGACGGCTCGCAGATCGCGTACTCCGGCGGAAGGACGGGAAGTCGAATCTGGATCGTGGATATCAGCGGGAGCGCCTTCGGCGAAGCGTTCCCCTACCGCTTCGGCAGCGCCCCGTCGTGGCGATGAAGGCGACTCCGACATCCTCCGCCAGCCTTGGACGGACGTCGTGGAGAACACCGAATGCTCGCAGGCGCCAGCCACAACCCCGTTCAGGAGGTACACAATGCACCGCAACTCGACTCGGGCGACACTCGCGCGCGGTAGCGCGATCATGTGGCTGTCCCGGACCTTCGCTTTCGCGTTCCTTGCCCTGCTCCTCGGGGCCTGCACGGATCAAGCAGGCCCGACCGGAGCTTCACCCGACGCCGAGCTCGTCCAGGAAAGAGCGACCAGGTTCTGGGAGAATAGCGCCACCGTCTCCTGGAACGAGGTCGCGCGCGGTCTGGTCATCGAGAACAGCTCCAACGCCTTCTTTGCGATGCGCGGCTTCGCCATCCTCGGTCTGGCGCAGTACAACGCCTTGATCGCGGCAGAGCAGGGCAAGGACGGCAAGATCCACCCCTCGCCGCGCGCGGCTGTCATCGGGGCCTCGGCGGTGGCGCTGGCCTACCTGTACCCGACCAATGCCGCCGAACTCGAAACCCTCGTCGACGAACAACTCGCCGCCCCGGCATGGCCGGGAGAAGCCCATACGGACCCCGCGGCCGGAGAAGCGCTGGGACGCGCCGCCGCGGAGCTGGTGGTGGAGCGCGCGAAGACCGACAACTTCTTCGCCTCGTGGACGGGGACCGTGCCCGAGGGTCCTTGCCTGTGGTTCAGCACCGCGACACCGCCCGCGCCTCCCCTCGGGGCCCTCTTCGGCCAAGCGAGACCGTACTTCCTCGTGTCCGGCGACCAGTTCCGACCGCAACCCCCGCCGGCATGCGGATCCACCGAGTACCTGGAGGCGCTCGCGGAGGTTCGCAGTATCTCGGATACGCGAACTCCCGAGCAGGATGCCATCGCCAAGTTCTGGGCACTTCCCGCGGGCACGTACCAACCCCCGGGCTACTGGAACGACGTGGCGGGGGAGCTCGCGGTTCGCTACCGCCTCAACGAGCGCGACGCCGCTCACCTGTTCGCACTCATGAACATGGTCGGGTTCGATGCGCTGATAGCGAGCCATGATGGAAAGTTCGCGTATTGGCACATTCGCCCGTCCCAGGCCGATCCGGGCATTCAGCTCGCGGTCGGCCTCCCGAACTTCCCGTCGTATCCGGCAAACCACGCGACGTTGTCGGGCGCCATGGCGAGGATCCTGGGAGCGACGTTTCCGGCCGAACGCGCGCGTCTGGACGGGCTCGCGGAGGAAGCCGGGCTTTCCCGCGTGTACGGGGGGATCCATTTCCGTTTCGACACCGATGCCGGGCTCGTGCTGGGACGAAAGATCGCCGCATGGGCGCTCGCGCACGACGTCGTGGGTCACGAGCCGTTCGTGCTGAATTAGTCGAAGAGCGCAACGTGCGCAGTCTGTCCTCTGAACCCCGTCAGGAACGGCGACCGCCGAGATCGCGAACCGTGGTCCTCAGGCGGCGGCGCCCTCGAACGCGACGACGACGCTCTCGAGCGCCTCCCGCAACGCGGAGTAGTCGGCGGCCTCGAGCGTGAGCCGGAACGGGTCGAGCCCCTGGATCTCGAGCCCCACGCCCCGCACCTCGGCGGAGCGCTGGATCGCGTTGAGCCGGGGCTCGATTCCCGGCGGCCAGCGGAGCTCCGCGCGCGCCTCGCGCGGCCGGATGCGGATCCGCGCGAGCCCCGCGCGCGAAGCGAGGGCCTTGAAGTGGACCGCGTCGACGAGGTGCGCGGCCGGCTCCGGCAGCGGGCCGTAGCGGTCGGCGAGCTCCTTGCGGAAGTCCTCGATCGCCGCCGCGTCGCGCAGGCGCGAGAGCCGCCTGTAGAGCGCGAGCTTCTGCTGCGCGTCGGGCACGTAGCGGTCGGGCAGGAAGGCGTCGGCGTCGAAGGCGAGCTCGGGCTCGGCGGCGGGCCGCTCCTGCTCCCCCTTCAGCTTGTCGATCGTCTCCTCGAGCAGCCTCAGGTAGGTCTCGAACCCCACCGCCGCGATGAACCCCGACTGGTCGGCGCCCAGCAGGTTTCCCGCCCCGCGCATCTCGAGGTCGTGGAGCGCGATCCGGTATCCGGCGCCGAGATCGGTGTGCTCCTCGAGCACCCGCAGCCGCTTCTCCGCCTCCGGCGTCATCGCGTCCCGCGGCGGCGTCAGCAGATAGCAGTATGCGCGATGGTGCGAGCGGCCGACGCGGCCGCGCAGCTGGTACAGGTCGGCGAGCCCGAACCG
>DASRVB010000287.1:0-6419 GCA_035687725.1 Gemmatimonadota bacterium | reverse complement strand
CGCGATGGCCGTCGTGACGGTCGCCGACTGCCGGTTGGCGCGGGCGTCGAGCAGCTCTTTCCACGCCAGGACGATCTCCTCGAGCACGCGCTCTCGATGCTTCTCGATGACGAGCTCCAGGAAGCGGCTGACGAGCGGGTCTATTCGCGCCTGGAGGGCCTCCGAGACCAGCGCGCGCTTCCGATCGGCCGCGATCTGGGGGGCGGCGAGGAAGCGCCGGAACTCCGGGGTCGCGTCCAGCAACGACGACAGCGCCCGCACGCTCTCGTCCACGTCGTCGACCCTCTGGTGCCGGTCCGCGGACCGGAGCAGTGTCTCGGCGTAGACGCGGGCGATCGTCCCGGCCCGCACGTCAGGCCGCTTTCCGCACGGCGGCGGCGCTCGACATCAGCCGCCCCGCTCGACGAGCTCGGCCAGCGCCTCGTCGGCGAGCCGCCGGTGGTCGGAGTCGTTCAGCGAGCGCTCGAGGATCTTCTCGGCCGCCCTGAGCGCCAGATCGGCGGCCTGCGTGCGAATCGTCTGGATCGCCTGCTCGGTCTCGAGCTCCATCTGGCGATGCGCGCGCTCCAGCACCTTCTCGGACTCTCCCCGCGCCTTCTCGAGGACGTCCTTCTTCATATGCTCGCCCGCCTGGCGCGCCTCGTCGAGGATCCTATTCCCCTCGGCCCGCGCCTCGGCCAGCCGCTGCTGGTGCTCCTTGAGCACCGCCTCGGCCTCGGCCTGCAGGCGCTCGGCGTCCTCGATCGTCTTCTGGATCGCCATCTCGCGGGCGTCCAGCGCTCCCAGGATCGGGTTCCAGGCGAACTTCCACAGGATCCCCAGCAGTAGCAGGAACGTGACGATCGTCCAGAAGATGAGCCCCGGGTCGGCGGCCAGCAGATCCATTTCCGTCCCCTTACGCGGCCGGCGCGTTCAGCGCCATCAAGATGCAGATGACCAGCGCGAACAGCGCGACGCCTTCGATCAGGGCGGCGGCGATGATCATCGTCAGGCGGATCTCGCCGGCGGCCTCTGGCTGCCGGGCGATCCCCTCCATGGCCGGACCCGCGAGGCGGCCGATGCCCAGCCCGGCGCCGATCAGTGCGAGGCCGGCGCCGAGACCGGCGCCCAGCCATCCGAGTCCGAAATGGATCTCTGGCATGACAGTTCTCCTTCTAGTGAGGGTGGCGGGACAGGTTGATGAACACGGTCGTGAGCACGGCGAAGATGTAGGCCTGGATGAAGGCGATGAGGAGCTCGAGCAGGAAGATGAACAGAGCGAAGCCGACGGAGATCGGCACCACCAGCCAGGTCTTGAGCAGGAAGATGAGTCCCAGCATGCTGAGGATGACGACGTGGCCGGCGGTCATGTTGGCGAACAGACGGACCGTGAGCGCGAATGGCTTGGCGAAGTGGCCGATGATCTCGATCGGGATCATGATCGGCGCCAGGTACATCGGCACGCCCTCGGGGACGAGCGATTTCGCGTAGCGCACCGGGCCGTTTACGACGATCCCGCTGATCTCGATGGCGATCATCGAGAACAGAGCCAGCACCCCCGTCACGGCGAGGTTGCCGGTGGGCGTGCCGCCGTACGGCACGAGCCCCAGCAGGTTCATGAACAGGATGAAGAAGAAGAGCGTGGCGATGAACGGGACGTAGGGGCGTCCCTCTTCGCGGCCGAGGTTCGCGTACACGATCTCGTCGCGGACGTACACGATCAGCGCCTCGAACGCATTGTAGATGCCGTGGTACACGCCGCCGCGGCGCCGCGCCATCGGCAGCAGGATGAGCAGCATCAGCGCCGCCGCGACCCACATGTACACGGTGTACTTGGTGATCGACAGGTCGAGTCCGAAGAGATGGATCTCGGGCAGGTGGATCTCGCCGAACGGCGGGAACTCCATCACGTGGCCGTCCGCCAGATGGTGGACGATGTCGACGCCCTCCTCCGCGCCGTGGGCGGCTTCCGCCCCGTGGGCGACGGCGCCCGCGGCCTGGTGGAGGGTGTCGACCGCGTGCACCTCTTGGATCGTCATTCGAGCGCGTCCGTTCGCTTCAGGTACAGGATCTCGAAGGTTCCGAGTACGAGGTGGAGCGCGACCACGGTCACGAGCGCGACCGCGACGTGCGCGTCGGTCGCCCAGGCGAGGCCGAGCGCCAGCGCGAAGAGCGCCGCGAACCGCGCGAGCGTCGAGCCCACGATCGCCGCGAAGAGCTTCGATCCCCCGGTGCGGGCTCCCCAGCGGAGCGCGTGGTAGCCGGCGCCCAGGCTGACGAGCGAGAACGCCAGGCCCGCGGCGAGGCCTTCCCGACCCCCCGGCCAGCGGTCGACCAGCGGCCAGGCGAGCGCCGCGGCTACCGCCGCGAGCGCGGTCAGGACGACCAGGTAGCGGACGTCGATCATCGGCGCCGGTCCATCCGCCGCTTCTCCTCGTCGGCCGCGGCCGCAGTGATCCCGCGGTAGAGGCTGACGAAGCCACCGGCGGCGCCGATGAAGGCTCCCAGGATCGTGAGCCACGGCAAGGTCCCGAGCTTGCCGTCCAGCCAGTATCCGATCAGGAGGAAGAAGAGGACAGAGAGCGCCCACGCAAGGCCGAACCCGGTGAAGCGTCCCACCTCGCGCACGACGCGCTTCCGCTCCGCGGAAGGATCGGGACCCTGCATCGGCTCCTCCGGCCGACCACCGCCCGAAACCGTGGGGCGGAGGCTTGTGAAAAAAATAACAAGCCCCGGAGCGGGCGTCAACGCGCGTGATCGTCGCGGCCGCCGCGCGAGTCCGGTCGGGGGAGAATAGCTTGCCGGGATGGACGCGCGCGAGGTGATCGATCGGCTCCGGCTGGAGCCCCACCCCGAGGGCGGCTGGTATCGGGAGACCTGGCGCGGGGCGGATACACCCGCCGGGCGATCGGCGGGCAGCGCGATCCTGTTCCTGATCGAGGGAGGGGCCGCTTCGCGCTGGCACCGGGTCGACGCCGATGAGGTGTGGGCGTGGAACGGGGGGTCGCCGATCGAGCTCGCGATTTCGGACGGAGCCGGGGAGGTCCAGCGTATCCGCCTCGGGATGGACGCGGAGCGTGGAGAGGCACCGCAGGCCGTCGTCCCGGCGGGCACGTGGCAGTCCGGGCGGGCGCTCGGCGCGTGGGCGCTAGCGAGCTGCATCGTGATCCCGGGGTTCATGTTCGAGGGGTTCGAGATGGCGCCCGAGGGGTGGCACCCGAGCGCCCCGTCCTGAGCGAGACCGACCCCCCTGCGGACATCTTCGCTTAACGATCCTTCGCGCCGCGCCGTCCCATCCTGCGCCGGCCAGGATGGGATTCCAAAAAGGGAGGGCGACATGCGCGAAAGGCCGAAGTTCTGGGTGGCGCTCGCGGGGATGCTCGCGATCGCATGGGCATGCAGCGACGGAACGGGTCCCGTCGGGACGGGCGAGGAGGCGGCAGAGCTCCAGGAGTTCGCGGCCGTGGCCGGAAGCGAGATCGCGACCAGCGGGTACCTGGGCGAGCTGACGGACGAGCAGCGGGAGGGGGTCCGCGCCGCGTTCGAACGCGCGCACGCGAGCCTCGCCGACATCCGGTCGCGGCTCCAGTCGGGCGCGATCGACCGCGAAGCCGCCGCCGAGGAGGCCAAGGCGGTCCACGAGCAACTCCTGGAGGATCTGTCCGAGTACCTGACCCCCGAGCAGATCGCGGAACTCCGCGACCGGCGTCCTCACCGGCCCTGGCACCCGGATTTCCGGCTGACGCCCGAGCAGGCGCGGGAGATCCGCTCGATCTGGAACGCGCTCCACGCGGAGCTGCACGAGATCGCGCGGCTCCTCCACGCGGGCGAGACCGCCCGGGACGAGGCGCACCAGCAGGCGCGCCAGGCCACAGCGCGCGCCCACGCCGCGATCTGCGAGGTGCTGACCGAGGCCCAGGCGTCGAAGGTGCGCTTCTGCACGTGAGAGTTCCGCGCGTCTCCGCGGAGACGCCGGGCGTGGGTATCTGTTGTTGCCGGCGGGTGGGCGGCAGCTACCTTGCGACTCATGAGTCGGATCTTTGCACTCGCGATCGCGTTCTTCGCCCTCGCCGGCCTCCTGGCCTGCGGTGAGGGCAATTCCCCTCTCGGAGCGGAGGATCCACCCGCTACTCCTGAGGCCCTGGCCGCCGCGGAGCTGGAGATCGCGGGGCGGGAGATAGCGGGCTCGGAAATGGGAGCGCTCGAGCTCACCTTCGACCTCCAGGAAGGCCAGCGGCAGGCGATCGGCGACGCGCTCACGCGGGCGCGCGATGCGCTCCTCGACCTCCGGCTCCGGTGGCGGTCCGGCGAGATCGGTTCGGCCGAGACGGTGGCCGAGGCGCGCGCGATCCGCGACACGCTGGACGCCGAGATCGGAGCCGCGCTGACCCCCGAGCAGATCCGCCTGATCGAGGCCCGCCGGGCAGCCTTCCCCCCCGATCTCGCACTGACCGACGAGCAGCGCGCGGCGATCCGTGCGATCGTCGACGACTGGCGCGCGCTCGTCCTCGACATGGCGCGCGACCTGCGCGAGCGCGAGCTGACTCCGGGGGAGGCGGCAGAGATCCTGTTCGACGGCGCTCGCGCCGCGCGTACCGCCGTCTGCGGCGTGCTCGACCCCGACCAGCAGGCGCTCTTCCCGCGCTGCGACGCGCTCCTCGCGGGCTGACCGACCGGCGGCCGCAGCCGCCTCCAATGCGCACCGAGCCCACCCTCGACCGAGCGTCCCTCTCGGCGGCCGAGCGTTACGACGCGCTCCACGCCGATCGCACGTCCGACGTCGCGTTCTACGCGCGCGAAGCGGCGGCGGCCGGGGGGCCGGTGCTCGAAGTCGGGTGCGGCACGGGCCGCGTGTCGCTGGCGATCGCCGCCGCAGGAGTCGACGTCACCGGCCTCGACCGCGACCACGCGCTCCTGTTCCGGGCGGGGCAAAAGCGGGTGGCGCCCCTCGAAGTGGGGCCGGCAGGAGCTGCGACGCAACCGGGCAGCCGGGCGGCGAGAGGGCGCCTCGCACTCGTCTGCGCGGACATGCGGGCCTACTCGTTCCGGCGGCCGTTCGCGGCAGTGCTGATGCCGTTCCGCGTGTTCCAGTCGATGCTCACGGTGCCCGACCAGCTGGCGGCGCTGGCGGCGGCGTACGCGGCGCTCGCTCCGGGCGGTCGGCTCGTCCTCGACCTCTTCGACCCGCGGCTCGACGTCCTCGCCGAGGCTGCGGAGGGTCCCGCGCCACTCGCCGAGACCGGCCGCTCCTTCGAGGATGCGCGCGGACCCTGGCGGGAGCGGGTGGCGGCCCGCTACGACCTCGAGAGCCAGATCGTCGATCTCACCTACGTCTACGAGCGGGAAGTCGAGGGGGGCCGGGTGACGGAGAGATCGTTCGAGCGGCTCCGGGTCCGCTACTTTACCCGCTGGGAATTTGAACACTTGCTGGCGCGGGCGGGTTATGAAGTCGAGGCCCTGTACGGAGGATGGGACGGCGGGCCGCCGACGCCGGAGGGAGAGGACATGATCTGGATCGCCAGGAAGCGAGGAGCTGGGGGGCGGGCGACACGCGTCCCCGCCGGCGCCTGATCGTGGTGGCGCATCCCAGACTCGAGGCGCGGAGCCCGGACACCGACGTGAAGGCCGCCGAGCGGCTCCTCGCCGCGCGGGCCGCGCTCGACCAGGCCGTGGGCAGGGTGATCGTAGGGCAGGAGACCGTGCGCGAGCTCCTCCTGGTCGCGCTCCTGTCGCGCGGCCACGCGCTCCTGGTCGGCGTGCCGGGCCTCGCCAAGACCCTCCTCGTCCACGCGCTCGCCAACGCGCTCGACTGCACCTTCCGGCGGATCCAGTTCACCCCCGACCTCATGCCGACCGACATCACCGGAACCGAGGTCATCGAGGAGGATCCCGACACCGGGCGGCGCCGGCTGCGCTTCCTGCCGGGGCCCTTGTTCACGCACGTCCTCCTCGCCGACGAGATCAACCGCACGCCGCCCAAGACCCAGGCGGCGCTCCTCCAGGCGATGCAGGAGCGGGAGGTGACCGCGGGCGGAACGACGCACCTCCTCGAGGAGCCGTTCTTCGTCCTCGCGACCCAGAATCCGATCGAGCAGGAAGGCACCTATCCCCTCCCCGAGGCGCAGCTCGACCGCTTCATGTTCGAGCTCGAGATCCACTATCCCGAGCGCGCCGAGGAGATCGAGATCGTGCGCGCGACGACGGCGGGCCCGGAGGTCGCCGTCGAGCCCGTCGTCTCCCGCGCCGAGGTGCTGGAGTTCCAGGACCTGGTGCGGAGGGCGCCGGTTCCGGACGCGGTCGTCGCCTACGCGGTCGACCTCGCGCGCCGGAGCCGCCCCGACCACCCGCAGGCGCCGGACGGAGTCAAGCGCTTCGTCGGCTGGGGCGCCGGTCCGCGTGCCGGTCAGTTCCTCACCCTCGGCGCCAAGGCCCGCGCGCTC
>DASRVB010000286.1:0-3799 GCA_035687725.1 Gemmatimonadota bacterium | reverse complement strand
TCCAGCCGCTTGAAGATGAAGCTCGCGACCGCGTCGATGTTGGCCCAGTTCGACAGCATCTCGGCCGTGGCGGGCACGATGTCGTCGGTCGTGATGTCGTCGCCGGTTACGATCAGGACCTCGCCCGACATCGAGTCGGCGGGCGGTCCGGCGAGCGGGATGTCGGTGATGTGATCCGCGCGCGCGATCGCCGCGCCGCCCGGATCGTCCGCCGGAGGGATGAGGCCCGCGCGCGTCCCGAGGAACTTCTCGGGAAGCTTCTTCGACGGCGCCTCGCCGTTCCAGTCGCGGGGGTCGACGAGCTCGCCCGCGATCGCCGACACCGCGCAGACCTCGGGGCTCGCCAGGTACACCTGGTCGCCCTTGAGCCCGCTCCGCGCCGGAAAGTTCCGGTTGAACGAGCGCAGGCTCTTCTGCCCCGGCGCGGGAACGTGACCGACGCCGATGCAGGCGCCGCACGTCGACTCGCTGAGGTTGGCGCCGCTGGCGAGGATCCCCGGCAGCAGCCCCTCGCGGGCGATCATCTCGAGCGCCTGCTTGGACGAGGGCGCGATGACGAAGTTCGTGTGCGGATCGACGGTGTGGCCCTCGAGGATCTTGGCGACCGCGAGCAGGTCCTCGTAACCCCCGTTCGTGCACGATCCCACGATGACCTGGTCGATCTTCGTCCCCGCGACCTCGCGCACCGGGACGACCTTGTCGGGCATCGAAGGGAGCGCGACGAGGGGCTCGATGGACGAAAGGTCGATCGTCATCTCGTCGTCGTATTCGGCATCGTCGTCGGGCGCGACCGCGCGGAAATCCTCGGGCCGGCCGAGTCGCCTGAGGTAGTCGCGCGTCTTGTCGTCGCTCGCGAACACCGACGTCGTTGCCCCGATCTCGGTCCCCATGTTCGTCACCGTGCACCGCTCGTACGGCGAGAGCGAGGACGCGCCGGGCCCGGTGTACTCGAAGATCTTTCCGATCCCGCCCTTGACCGTCACCCGCCGCGCCATCTCGAGGACGAGGTCCTTGGCCGTCACCCACTCGGGGAGTCGGCCTTCGAGGCGCACGTTCACGACCTCGGGCATCGGCAGCCAGTACGGGCCTCCGCCCAGCGCGACCGTGACGTCGAGCCCGCCGGCGCCGATCGCCAGCATGCCGAGGCCGCCGGCCGTCGGCGTGTGGGAGTCCGAGCCCAGCAGCGTGTCCCCTGGCACGGCGAACCGCTCCTGGTGGACCTGATGACAGATCCCGTTCCCGGGCAGGCTGAACCACGAGCCGTACTTGTGCGCCGCGGTCTGGAGGTAGCGGTGGTCGGCGGCGTTCTTGGCGTCGAAGTGGTAGACGACGTGGTCCGCATAGGCGACCGCGCGCTTGACCCGCACGCGCTCCAGGCCCATCGACTCGAACTGGAGATAGCACAGGACTCCGGTCGCGTCGGGGGTGATCACCTGGTCGATCCGGATCCCGATCTCGGCCCCCGGAGTGGACGGGTCGCCGCCCGCCAGATGCTCGCGGATGATCTTCTGCGTGAGGGACAGACCCATCGTCGTATCCTCTTCTGTCGTATGCGGATGGATGGACGTCGCCGCATTCCGCGGCCAGAGCGGAATGTACGCGCGCGGTATGGGGCACGCTATCGCGGGATGCCTTGCGAGGAGGGGCGCGGAGGAGCGATCGGGGGGAGAGAATGCCGGGCGGACCGGAGTCCGCCCGGGTCTCCCTCGCCGCAGCACCGGTCGGCGCCAGCCACATCCGATTGCGGCGCCCGGCTCGGGATTTTCGTTCATGGCGCGCCTCGTGCGGCCGAGCCGTGTTGCGCGCCGGATCTCACTTAGGGAAACTGCGGGAGCTCCGCGGCCGTTTAGTCGCCGCCCGTCCAACCCCGGGCCTGGAGGAACGAGCCCATGGACGCTCTCTTTGCCGCGCACTCTGGAACGCGCTACCTGGTCCTGCTCGCCGGGCTGATCGCGCTCGTCTGGTTCGTTTTTGGGCTGGGGTCGAACCGTCCGCTCTCCCGTGCCGCATCGATCATGTTCGCCGTGTTCGTCGGCCTGCTCAATCTGCAGGGCCTCATGGGGATCGTGCTCCTGATCGGCGGGCACAGGCCGCCGGGGATCTGGACCCACGTGTCACTCATGATCCTGGCGCTGACGCTGGCGAACTCGATGCGCAAGGCGAGCCGCAAGTCGACCGGCTACGGCCGGCCGCTCCTCGGCGTGGCGGGAGCGCTCGCTCTCATCGTCGTGGGGATCCTCGCGATCGGAAGACCGATCGTGTAGCTGCATCAGCGCGGAGCGCAGCGGGAGCTCCTCCGGCGAGAGCGAGGGCGAGGACGAGCGCGCGAAGGCCGTGAACGTGATCGTCAGCGAGTCCCGGACGACCGCGCGCGCTACGTGCTCGCCGACGTCGGGCCCCAGTGTGAAGTTGCCGGCGGCGAGCCCCTCGACGTCGGTTTCGTGGCGTTTGCCGCTCACCTGGCCGCCTCCGGACACGACCTCCCATTTCACGCGCAGTTCGGGGACCGGTGCACCCGCGCCGTCGGTGACCCGGAAGACGAGGAACTGCTCGAGGAGCTGGCCGGGCTCCCCGACCTGATTGTCACCGCTGACCGTGACGAGCGTGAGCGACTGGGAGAGGTCCGTGGACGTGTCGGTCGGGGCCCCGTCCCCGCAAGCGGCGACGCCGACGAGCGAAGCCGCCAGGGTCGCGATTGTGCATCGCATCGATGGGATCGTACTCCCGACCCCCGCACTCCGCAATCGCGCCAACGGACTCCGCGGTCAGCCCCTGAACCGAACGAACACCAGCCGATCCATGACGCGCCCTTCCTTGATGACGTAGCGCCTCTGACGCGACTCCAGCGCGAATCCCGCCTTCTCGAGGACCCGCGCCGACGCGGGGTTCGTCTCGAATACCCCGGCCTCGATGCGCTCGAGCTCGTAGCGATCGAACGCCCACGGCACGAATGCCGCGAGTACGCGGGACATGATTCCTCTGCCCCACCACGCGCGACCCAGCCAGTAGCCGACCTCGGCGGTGACGCGGTAGATCGGATCGCGGGGAAACTTGAGGCCGAGGCCGCCCGCCAGTTCTCCGTCCACCTCGATCGCGAGCGGGAGCTCGTTCCGGCTCTCGAAGCCGCCTCCCAGGAACCACTTCGCATCTGCGTGCGTGTAGGGATGCGGGAAGAGGTCCCCCAGGTTCTTCCACACCTCGTAATCGTCGGCCTGGCGGACGAGCGCGTCGGCGTCGTCTCGCCGCCAGGCGCGGAGCGCGCCACCCTCGAACGGGATCCGGAGATTCGGCTCGGTGACCCAGCGCGGGCGTTCGCGGCCGGGAGCGCTCACGCCGCTCCGGGCCGCACGACTGCCTTGACCACGCGGCCCGCCTCGACGTCGTCCAGCGCCCGGTCCATCTCGCCGAGCCCGTACGCGCGCGTGATCGCGCGCTCCCAGCGGACCTCGTCCCCGTGCCGCGCGACGATTTCCATCGCGCGATGGACGTGCGAGTAATCGAACCCCCACGTGCCCCGCACGTCCAGGTGGCGGCGATTGATGTCGGCATGGGGGTTGTACGTCGCGTCGCCCGCGTCCGTGTACTGGCCGACGACGACCAGACGGCCACCGTCGCGCGTCATCCGCATACCCTCGCGGACCGCACCCGGAACTCCCGTGGCCTCGATCGTCACGTCGGCCCCGCGACCGCCGCTCAGGTCCCGCACGCGCTCCACCCGCTCCTTGGCTGTCGTCTCGCCCACCGCGATCGTCGCGTCGGCGCCGAATGCGCGCGCCGCCTCGAGGCGCGCGGCGGGATC